>NZ_JBJNRH010000017.1:0-74355 GCF_045809185.1 Nocardiopsis yanglingensis
GGGATGGGCTGCGCAGGGGCGTGAGCCGCATGGATGCGGCGACCGAGCTTACATGGACGTACTTGCAGCGGCCCCTGCGCAGCCCATCCCGCCCGGCCAAGCACGGCTGTTGCTTTCACGCCCCCCAGCCAGCCACGAGGGGCTCCGCCGTTGGCCGTATCCACGCCGAAGGCGCGATAATGACCAGATGGAAACCGTCCGCATCGCCACCCGCAAGAGCCCGCTCGCCCTCTGGCAGAGCGAACACGTCGCCGATCGCCTGCGCCAGGCCCATCCCGGCCTGCATGTGGAACTGGTGCCGATGAGCACCCGCGGCGATGAGGTGCTCGACCGTTCGCTGGCCGCCATCGGTGGCAAGGGCCTGTTCCTGAAGGAGCTCGAGCTGGCCATGCTGCGTGGCGAGGCCGACTGCGCCGTGCACTCGCTGAAGGATGTGCCGATGGAACTGGACGAACCCTTCGCGCTGCCGGCGATGCTGACCCGCCACGATCCGGCCGATGGTTTCGTCTCCAACCTGTACGCCTCGCTGGATGCGCTGCCGATCGGTGCGCGGGTGGGTACCTCGTCGCTGCGTCGTCAGGCACAGCTGCGCGCGCTGCGCCCGGACCTGGAGCTGCTGGACCTGCGCGGCAACGTCAATACCCGCTTGGCCAAGCTCGACAACGGTGGCTACGACGCCATCGTGCTGGCCGTGGCGGGCCTGGAGCGTCTGGGCCTGGGCGCGCGCATCGTCGCGCGCCTGCAGCCGCCACAGTGGCTGCCGGCCCCGGCGCAGGGCGCGGTGGCGGTGGAGTGCGATGGTGGCAACGCGCGCTTGATGGCGCTGTTTGCCGGCCTGGATGACGCGGAAACCCGTGCCTGCGTGGAAGCCGAGCGGGCGATGAACCGTGCGTTGCATGGCAGCTGCCACGTGCCGGTGGCAGCCATCGCGCAGTGGCAGGGCGATGACCTGCACCTGCAAGGGCTGGTTGGCAGCGCCAGCGACGGCCGCGCGGTGCGTGCCGAGGCGGTGGGTCCGGCCAGTGATCCGGAAACGCTGGGCCAGCGCGTGGCGAAGATGCTGCTGGATGCCGGTGCCGGCGAGCTGCTGAACGTCTGATCCACCGCAGGTAGTGCCGGCCGCTGGCCGGCAATCTCGTGCCCCAGTTGAATGCAGTTGCCGGCCACCGGCCGGCACTACCGAAAGAAGAACGGGCGCCTTTGGCGCCCGTTTCTTATTTGAACTTGTAGACCACGTTCATCGTGGTCAGCGTATCGGTCTTGCGCTTGTCCTCGGCCACGTCACTGTTGTAACGCGCCTGCCAGCCGGCCTTCAGCGCCAGATGTTCGTTCATGCTCACCGAAACACCGAAGTCGTTCTGGCCAAAGGTGTTGTAGGAACCCGATTCGACCAGCAGGGTGTTGACCAGGTCGGTGTTGTCGGTCAGCGAGTACTTCATGTCGAACAGGCCGCGGCCGATCATGCCGGTGCGGGTGCGGTCGTCCTCGGTGCTGTGGGTGCGGCGCACACCGGGGCCGATCTGCGCGTCGAACGAGAAGCGCTCGGTGTTCCACAGGCGGGTGCCGTAACCCAGACCGAACGAGCTCTGGCGGTCGTAGGTGGCGAAGTCGTCGCGTTCGGTACGCACCGTCGCGGTCAGCTGGCGGTGCTCGCCCAGCTGCAGCGCGCTGCCGGCACTGCCGGTGTAGCGGTTGGCGGTGGTGTTGTTGCGGCGGGTGGTGGTGCCGTCGTCGTTGGTTTCGGTCACCTTGGAGCTGGAGCGCAGGCCGAACAGATCCATGCTGTGCACCCAGTCGCCATCGGTGTAGCGCAGGCGCAGGCGGCCGTTGAAGCTCTCGGTGCTGCTGTTGCCACGTGCCGAGGCGAAACCGAGCTCGCCACCACTGCCGCTCCACGGCGAGGACATCGCCGCCAGTTCGGAGGCATCCTGCGCATACGCGAGCGGTGCGCACAGCAGCAGGGGGATCAGCAGGGACACGCGCAGGGACATCGGGGCTTCTCCGAAGCGATTGACAGCCGGTGATGATACTGGAAGCGTGATGGCGGTCCGAATCGATCCAATGCGCGCTTCAGCGAACGTTGCCGCGATCGCCTATTCAGGGCAGATCGACGCGCAATGCCGGGTCGTTGAAGCGCGAATAGCGCAGGCGCAGCTGGAAGCTGCGGCCATTGCTGCTGCCGCTGCGCACGATCTGTCGTGGCAGGCCCTGGGCATCCACCCAGTACTCCAGGCGTTCGCCGGGTTGGGCGCCGCGCAACCGGTAGTGACGGGTTTCGACGCCATCCAGCGACTGGCTGCCCAGGTCTTCGGCCTGCAGGTCGGCGGGCAGGGCATCGGCCGGCAGCGGATTGCGCCACTGCTCGAGCAGGCCCGGCGGGGTTGGCACCTGGCGGACCGCACCCTCGGCCTGCAGGAACATGGTGTCGCCGATGATGGTCTGCGGCCCGGCAGGGGTCTGCACCCGGAAACGGTCGGGGGCGACGAAGTCCATGGCGCTGCGCACCGGCTGCGGCGCACCCAGCACCTCCAGTTCGGCGTGGAAGCTGCGCAGGGCCGAGAAGCGCTGGCTGGCGCCCAGCACGGCCTGCGCCGGATCCGCCGCAGGCACGGGCGCTCCGGTGCTGGCCGGCGCGGGCGCGCGATCACAGGCGACCAGCAGCAGGCAGGCCAGCAGGGACAGGGCAGGCAACCGGCGCATCGGGTGTTCCAGAGGGGGGGGCGACCACGATAGCCCAAACGTCCCACACAAGACCCGCGACTCGGACATAATCGGGGGTATGGACCGATACGAACGCATCACCGCCCTGCATCGTCTGCTCAAGTCCGCACGCTATCCGGTGACGGTGGCGACCCTGCAGGACAAGCTCGGTTGCTCCCGTGCCACCGTCTACCGCGATCTGGCCTTCCTGCGCGATGCGCTGATGGCACCGATCGAGGGCGACGGCGAGGCGGGCTTCCGCTACCAGGCTGACGAGAGCGACCGTTTCGAGCTGCCCGGCCTGTGGCTCAGCTCGGAGGAACTGCATGCCCTGCTGGCCTCGCAGCACCTGCTGGCGCGGACCGGCGGCGGCGTGCTGTCCTCGGTGCTGGCACCGCTGCAGCAGCGCATCGAGAGCCTGCTGGCGGCCCAGGCCGGCGTGTCCAGCTGGCCGGTCGACCGCGTGCGGGTGATTCCGCACCGCGGTCGCAAGTTCGATGAAGGCAGCTTCCGCAGCGTGGCTTCGGCCGTGCTGGAGCGCCGCCAGCTGGCGTTCGAGTACCGCGCCCGCTCCACCGACGAGCCGACCAAGCGCACCGTTTCGCCACAGCGCCTGACCCACTACCGCGACAACTGGTACCTGGATGCCTGGGACCATGACCGCGAGGCGCTGCGCAGTTTTGCCGTGGATCGCATCCACAAGGCGCGGGTGATCGACAGCACCGCCCGCGATGTGGCCGACAGCGAGCTGGACGAGCAGCTGGGGGCCAGCTACGGCATCTTCTCCGGCGCGCCGAAGGGCTGGGCGACCATTCTGTTCAGCGCCAAGGCCGCGCGCTGGGTGGCCGACGAGCACTGGCATTCCAAGCAGCAGGGCCGCTTCCTGGCCGATGGCCGCTATGAACTGAAGGTGCCGTACAGCGTCTCGCGCGAGCTGCTGATGGACGTGCTGCACTACGGCTCGGATGCCGAGATCGTCGAACCGGTGATGCTGCGTGAGCAGGCCAAGGCGCTGCTCGAGCTCGCCCTGAGCAACTACGACAACTCCTGACACTCCCCCGAGAACCCTTCCGCCCATGAAAAAGACCCTGTTGCTGCCCCTGCTCGCCGCTGCGCTGGCCCTGACCGCCTGCGGCAAGTCCGGCGAGCCCTCGCAGAAGCTGGTGGTGGCCGCCACGGCCGTGCCGCATGCCGAGATCCTCGAGGTGGTCAAGCCGATCCTCAAGCAGGAAGGCGTGGACCTGGACGTGCGCGTGTTCAACGACTACGTGCAGCCCAACGACCAGCTGGTGCAGAAGCAGGTGGACGCCAACTACTTCCAGACCGAGCCGTACCTGGATGCCTACAACCGCGACCGCAAGACCGACCTGGTGAAGGTGATCGGCGTGCACATCGAGCCGTTCGGTGCGTACTCGCGCAAGATCAAGTCGCTGGCCGAGCTGCGCGAAGGTGCCGACGTGGTGATCCCGAACGACCCCAGCAACAACAGCCGCGCGCTGATCCTGCTGCACAAGGCCGGCGTGATCGAGCTGAAGGATCCGACCAATGCGCTGTCGACCCAGCGCGACATCACCGCCAATCCGAAGAACCTGAAGTTCCGCGAGCTGGACTCGGCGATGCTGCCGCGCGTGCTGGACCAGGTCGACCTGGCCCTGATCAACACCAACTATGCACTGGACGCCGGCCTCAACCCGACCAAGGACGCACTGGCGATCGAGAGCAAGGACTCGCCGTACGTGAACTTCCTGGTCGCACGCCCGGACAACAAGGACGACGCCCGCGTGCAGAAGCTGGCCAAGGCCCTGACCAGCCCGCAGGTGAAGGCCTTCATCGAGACCAAGTACAAGGGCGCGGTGCTGCCGGCGTTCTGACCGGCGCTACGGACGTTCTGGCCATGCGGTAGTGCCGGCCGCTGGCCGGCAATCTGCAAACGCCGCCAGAGATCATGGGGTTGCCGGCCAGCGGCCGGCACTACCTTCAATCGACGTGGAAGGCGAGGGTAGCGGCAACCGCCTGCTGCCATCCTGCGTACAGTTTCTCGCGCCGCGCCACCTCCATCTGTGGCTCGAAGCGCCGGTCCAGGCCCCACTGCGCGGCGATCTGCTCGCGGCTTGACCAGAAGCCCACGGCCAGCCCGGCCAGATAGGCCGCACCCAGCGCGGTGGTCTCGGTCAGTCGTGGCCGCAGCAGCGGCACGCCGAGGATGTCGGCCTGGAACCCGGCCAGGAAATCGTTGCCGATCGCACCGCCATCGGCGCGCAGCTCGGTCAGTGCAATACCGGCATCGGACTGCATCGCATCAAGCACGTCGCGGGTCTGGTAGGCCATCGCCTCCAGCGCCGCGCGCACGAAGTGCGCCTTGCGCGTGCCACGGGTCAGGCCGAACATCGCACCGCGCACATCGCTGCGCCAATAGGGCGCACCGAGGCCGACGAACGCCGGCACCAGGTAAGCGCCGCCGCTGTCGGGCACCTGCGCGGCCAGTGCCTGGCTGTCGCTGGCGCGTTCGATCATCCGCAGCCCATCGCGCAGCCACTGCACGACCGAGCCGGCAATGAAGATCGAGCCTTCCAGCGCATATTCCACGCGCCCGTCCAGGCCCCAGGCGACGGTGGTCAGCAGTCCGTTGCGTGAACGCACCGCCTGTGTGCCGGTGTGCATCAGCATGAAGCAGCCGGTGCCATAGGTGTTCTTGACCATGCCCGGCTGGAAGCAGGCCTGGCCGAACAGCGCCGCCTGCTGGTCGCCGGCGATGCCGGCGATCGGGATCGGATGATCGAAGAAGAACTGCGGCCGGGTGTGTGCGTACACCGCGCTGGAGTCGCGCACCTGCGGCAGCATCGCGCGCGGGATGTCCAGCAGCGCCAGCAGGTCGTCATCCCAGTCCAGCGTGTGGATGTTGAACAGCAGGGTGCGCGCGGCGTTGCTGTAGTCGGTCACGTGCGCCTGGCCACCACTGAGGTTCCACACCAGCCAGCTGTCGATGGTGCCGAACAGCAGTTCGCCGCGCTCGGCGCGTTGCTGTGCACCCTCCACGTGGTCAAGAATCCAACGCACCTTGGTGGCGGAGAAATAGGCGTCGATCAGTAGACCGGTGCGCTCGCGGATCAGCGCCTCGTGCCCTTCGGATTTCAGCCGCTCGCAGATGGCATGGCTCTGCCGCGACTGCCAGACGATGGCATTGTGGATCGGCTGGCCGGTGGCACGGTCCCAGACCACGGTGGTTTCGCGCTGGTTGGTGATGCCCAGTGCCGCAATATGGCGCGGGTCGATCTGCCCGCGGCTGAGCACTTCCGTCAGCGTGGCATAGACGCTGGTGAGGATTTCGCGTGGGTCATGCTCGACCCAGCCGGGCTGCGGGAAGATCTGCGCGAACTCGCGCTGCGCGCTGCCGACGATGTCGCCGGCACGGTCGAACAGGATCGCGCGCGAACTGGTGGTGCCCTGGTCGATGGCCAGCACGTAGCGGGGCGTCATGCAGCGTCTCCGGTAGCGTTGGGGAAATCCTAATGCATCGATCGCGTCGCGCGCGGCCGCCCTGGTAGCTGCCAACCTTGGTTGGCACACGTGGAAACACCGGGGTCAGAGCCCTTTCCGTGGGAAAGGGACCCGACCCCGCATCCACGCCTGCAGCCGTGCCACCTGCGCAGCATCCAGCCGCAACCCCAGCTTGCTTCGGCGCCACAGGATATCGTCGGTGTCGCACGCCCACTCGCGTTCGCGCAGGAAGTCCACTTCGCGTGCATGCAGGCCGCCGCCAAAGTCCTCGCCAAGATCGTTCACACCCTGCAGGCCATGCAGCAGCTCCGCGCTGCGGCTGCCGTAGGCGCTGGCCCAGCGGCGTGCAATCTCAGCGGGCAACCACGGTGCCAGCACCTGCAGGCGGGAGCGCGCCTGTGCGGCGTCACCCCAGTCGCTGCCCGGCAGCGGGTCTCCGCGTGCTGTCCAGGCCGGGCCCATCTGCGGCAGGACTGGCCGCAGCAGCTCCAGAGCTTCCTCGGCGAGCACCCGGTAGGTGGTCAGCTTGCCGCCGAGCACATGCAGCGCCGGTGCCGGGTCGGACTGCAGTTGCAGCCGGTAGTCGCGGCTCAGTTTCGCCGCGTGCGGGTCCGGATCGGCCAGCAGCGGACGTACACCGGCGAACTGCCAGACCACATCATCTGCACTGATCGGTTCGCGCAGGTAGCGATTGGCCGCTTCGCACAGGTAGGCGACCTCGGAGGGCAGCACGCTGCAGCGTGCCGGATCGCCGCGGTAGTCGGTGTCGGTGGTGCCTACCAGCAGATGATCGTGGGCGAACGGCAGCAGGAACACCACGCGGCCATCGGGCTGCTGCAGCAGGCAGGCACTGTCATCGGGCCAGGGACGGCGCAGCACGATGTGGCTGCCCTGCACCAGCCGTAGCGCGGGGCCGCCGCTACGTGCCTCCATCTGTTCCAGCAGGCCACCGGCCCATGGGCCGGCCGCATTGGCGACAGCGTGCGCGGTTACATGCTGCTGGCCATCGGCGCATTCCAGTACGGCCTGCCAACGGCCCTGCACAGGTCGCAGTTCGATGCAGCGGCTGCGTACCTGTACCTGCGCGCCACGCTGGGCAGCGTCCAGGGCGTTGAGCAGCACCAGGCGCGCGTCATCGACCTGCGCGTCGGCGTAGCTGAAGGCCTGCCGCAGATCCGGGGAGAGCCAGGGGCCGAGCGGATCCTGCTGCAGATCCAGGGCGCGCGATGCGGGAAACGCCGGGCTGCGCCGGCCCAGGTGGTCGTACAGCCACAGTCCCACGCGCAGCATCCAGCGCGGACGCAGGTGGGGCTCCCACGGCAGTACGAAGCGCAACGGATGGACCAGATGGGGCGCCTGCCGGCGTACCACCTTGCGTTCGCCCAGTGCCTTGCGCACCAGGCCCAGCTCGCCCTGTTCCAGGTAGCGCAGGCCGCCGTGGATTAGTTTGCTGCTGGCACTGGAGGTATGCGCGGCCAGGTCGTGCTGCTCGCACAACAGCACGCGCAGGCCACGACCGCTGGCATCACGGGCGATGCCGGCACCGTTGATGCCGCCACCGATCACCAGCAGGTCGACGTCATGCATCGCGCCTCCGCATCCTGTTTGTGTGTAGAGCCGACTGTCAGTCGACTGCTTTTTCGATAGCCGAGCATGGGCTCGGCTCTACAAGAGCAGTCGACTGACCGTCGACTCTACAGAACGCAGGTGACGGAAACGACGACGGGCCCCGAAGGGCCCGTCGCGTTACATCAGTGAAGCAGGTGCAGCCTGGATCAGAAGCGGGCACCGATGCCGAAGCCGACGGTCCACGGATCCATCTTGGCTTCGCCGATCTTCTCGCCGCCAACCTTCACGTCCGGGCGGGCGCGCATGTAGCGGGCGTCGGCACGGGCGAACCAGGTGGAGTTGATGTTCATGTCCACACCGACGGTGCCGATCACGCCCTTGGCATCCTTGAAGCGGATGTCGGTGTCAGCGCCGTTGCCCAGCTTCTCGTTGCTGAAGCTCGACTGGTAGTAGCCCACGCCCACGAACGGGCGGAACACGTTGTCGGCCTGGCCGAAGTGGTACTGGCCGCTCAGGGCGACCGGCTGCTGCTCGACCGAGCCCAGGCGGGCATTGTTCGGGCCCTTGAACTTGTTGTCGAACTTGTCGGCGGCGCCCCACAGCTCAACGGCCCAGTTGTCGTTGATGTAGTAGCTGAAGCTGACGGTCGGCGCCGGGCCACCATCGGTCTTCTTCACGCCGGTGATCGGGTCGTTCTTCGGTTCCAGCAGCGAGATGCCGCCAACAACGGCAAAATGCTTGCCCGACGCGGTGTCGGTGCTGCTGCTGTCCTGGGCGAAAGCGGCCGGCGCGAACGCGGCGGAGGTCAGCAGGGCGAGACTCAGGATACGGATGGAGCGCATGGGGGTATCTCCTAATGTTTCTTGTTTTGGGCCCCCGGTTGCGGGGCGAGCACACCGTAGTCGCCTCAACATGAATCGAATCCGACGCGCGTTAAAAAATAGTTTTCCTTGTTCAGCGATCAGCGCGAAAAGCCTGTATTCATGGGGTTTCCGGTCATCGGTGACATTCATTCAGTTGGAGAAGATGTGAGCGCGGCAACGATGTGCATCGGCCTGCAAGCGCAGGTGAACGCGGATTGCAGGGTGCTGCTGCTGGGCTCGATGCCGGGCGTGGCATCGCTGCAGGAGCAGCGTTACTACGCGCATCCGCGTAATCGTTTCTGGCCGCTGCTGGCGGATATCTGCGGATTCGACGCGGGTCTGCCCTATGCGCAGCGACTGCAGGCACTACAGGCGGCAGGTGTCGGCCTGTGGGATGTGATCGGCCAGTGCGAGCGGCGCGGCAGCCTGGATGCGGACATCGTGCGCGGCACGGAAGTGCCCAATGCGCTGCCGGCACTGATCGCTTCGCTTCCTGAGCTGGAGCTGATCGGTTGTAACGGTGGCGCGTCGCTGCAGGCCTTCCAGCGCTGGGTGCTGCCCTGCCTGGAGACCCCGCCAAGGCTGTTGGCACTGCCGTCCACCAGCCCGGCCAATGCGGCCTGGTCGCTGCCGCGCCTGCGCTTGGCCTGGCAGCCGGTGGCCGACGTACTGGCGACATCAAGCGGACATCGTCCGGACAATACGCTACCGACTGGTCGCGGCCGCAACCCATGAGCAACAGCGTGTCCCGGCTGCGTGCGTACTGAAAACACCTGTAACGGTTGGCGCTGGCCCCCGCTGGCCGCACAATAGACGTTTCCCTACACCAGATTGCCGGAGTTATCCCCATGGCCGAAATCAAGGAAGCACTTGTCCCCGATATCGGTGACTACAGCGATATCCCGGTAATCGAGGTGCTTGTCGCCGTCGGCGACACGGTCAAGAAGGACCAGGGCCTGGTGACGCTGGAAAGCGACAAGGCGACCATGGAAGTGCCGTCCTCGGTGGCTGGCGTGGTCAAGGAACTCAAGGTCAAGGTCGGCGACAGCCTGTCCGAAGGCAAGGTCGTGGCCCTGATCGAAGTGGCCGAAGGCGAAGCCGCCAAGCCGGCTGCGCCGGCACCGGCCAAGGCCGCTGCCCCGGCTGCTGCCACCCAGAGCGCGCCGGCCCCGGCCGCAGCTGCGCCGGCCGCTCCGGCCGCCAGCGGTGGTGCGGTTGAAGCGCTGGTGCCGGATATCGGCGACTACTCCGGCATTCCGGTCATCGAAGTGCTGGTCGCCGTGGGCGACACGGTCAAGAAGGACCAGGGCCTGGTGACGCTGGAAAGCGACAAGGCCACCATGGAAGTGCCGTCTTCGGTGGCTGGCGTGGTCAAGGAGCTGAAGGTCAAGGTTGGCGACACTCTGTCGCAGGGCAATGTGGTCGCCATCATCGAAGCCGAGGGCGCTGCTGCGCCTGCGCCGACCAAGGCTGCCGCTGCTGCCGCCCCGGCTGCCGCCGAGACTGCCACCAAGGTCGAGCCGGTCGCTGTGCCGGCGCAGCCGGACAAGCTGGCGGCCCGCGAGATCGCCTCGGCCGGTACCCCGAGCAGCCCGCCGGTGCAGTTCAACGCCGATGGCGTGCTGCCGACCAAGGTGCCGTATGCCACCCCGGCGGTGCGTGTGTTCGCCCGCGAGCTGGGCGTGGACCTGCTGCAGATCAACGGCACCGAGAAGGGTGGCCGCATCACCAAGGGTGACGTGCAGAAGTTCGTCAAGGCCGCACTCAGCGGTGGCGTGCCGGCTGCCGGCGGTGCTGCTGTTGCTGCCGGTGGTGGCCTGAACCTGCTGCCGTGGCCGAAGGTCGACTTCAGCAAGTTCGGCGAGACCGAAGTCCAGCCGCTGTCGCGCATCAAGAAGATCTCGGGTGCGAACCTGGCCCGCAACTGGGCGATGATTCCGCACGTCACCCAGTTCGAGCAGGCTGACATCACCGACCTGGAAGGCCTGCGCGTGGCATTGAACAAGGAAAACGAGAAGGCCGGCATCAAGCTGACCATGCTCGCCTTCCTGATCAAGGCCAGCGCCGCGGCGCTGAAGAAGTTCCCGGAATTCAACGCCTCGCTCGATGCCAGCGGTGAGAACCTGACCCTGAAGAAGTACTTCCACATCGGCTTTGCCGCCGACACGCCGAACGGCCTGGTCGTGCCGGTCATCCGCGACGTGGACAAGAAGGGCGTGGTGCAGATCGCGCAGGAAACCGGCGAACTGGCCAAGAAGGCACGTGACGGCAAGCTGGGCCCGGCCGACATGAGCGGCGGCTGCTTCTCGATCAGCTCGCTGGGCGGCATCGGCGGCACCGCGTTCACCCCGATCGTCAATGCACCGGAAGTGGCCATCCTCGGCGTCTCCAAGTCGTCCATCCAGCCAGTCTGGAACGGCAAGGAGTTCGCACCGAAGCTGATGCTGCCGCTGTCGCTGAGCTACGACCACCGCGTCATCGACGGCGCTCTGGCCGCACGCTTCACCACGTACCTGTCGCAGGTACTGGCCGACATGCGCCGCGTGCTGCTGTAAGGCACCGCTTCGCCCCCACCGTGCGGCCGCAGCCCCTGGCGCGGCCGCGTGAACAGATGCAGTGACAGCCCGCCGGCCATGCCGGCCGGGCACGAGGAAAACCCACCATGGCCACGATTGAAGTCAAGGTTCCCGACATCGGCGATTACAGCGATGTGCCGGTGATCGAAGTGTTGGTCGCCGTCGGCGACACGGTGAAGAAGGATCAGGGTCTGGTGACCCTGGAATCGGACAAGGCGACCCTGGAAGTGCCGTCCTCGGCCGCCGGCGTGGTCAAGGAAATCAAGGTCAAGCTGGGCGACACCCTGTCCGAAGGTGCCGTGGTCGTGGTGCTGGACGCTGAAGGCGCCGCCGAAGCTCCGGCCAAGGCCGCTGCGCCAGCTCCGGCAACGGCCGCCCCGGCCAGCAAGCCGCCGGTGACCCCGTCGCACCGCGCCCCGGCTGAACCGGCTGCGCCGAAGCCGGCGTTGTCCAGTGGCAAGCCGGCCGATATCGAATGCGAACTGGTCGTGCTGGGCTCGGGCCCGGGCGGCTACACCGCCGCCTTCCGCGCCGCCGACGTCGGCCTGGACACCGTGCTGGTCGAGCGTTACGCCAGCCTCGGCGGCGTCTGCCTCAACGTCGGCTGCATTCCGTCCAAGGCACTGCTGCACGCCGCTGCGGTCATCGACGAAGTGGCCCACGCCGGTGATTTCGGCGTCGAGTTCGGCAAGCCGACCATCACCCTGGACAAGCTGCGCCAGTACAAGGAAAAGGTCGTCAACCAGCTGACCAAGGGCCTGGCCGGCATGGCCAAGCAGCGCAAGGTCCGCAGCGTGCAGGGCGTCGGCAGGTTCGTCTCGGCCAACGAGCTGGAAATCACTGCTGCCGACGGCAGCACCCAGCTGCTGCGCTTCCAGAAGTGCATCATCGCCGCCGGTTCGCAGGCGGTGAAGCTGCCCAACTTCCCGTGGGACGACACGCGCGTGATGGATTCCACCGACGCACTGGAGCTGGCCGAAGTGCCGGGCTCGCTGCTGGTTGTCGGCGGCGGCATCATCGGCCTGGAAATGGCCACCGTGTATGGCGCGCTGGGCAGCAAGGTCACCGTGGTCGAGTTCATGGACCAGCTGATGCCGGGCGCCGACAAGGACCTGGTCAAGCCGCTGGCCGACCGCCTGAAGAAGCAGGGCATCGAAGTGCACCTGAAGACCAAGGCCTCGGGCGTCACTGCCGATGCCAAGGGCATCACCGTCACCTTCGAAGCCGCCGAGGAAGGCCAGTCGCCGGCCCTGGCGCAGGGCACCTTCGACCGCGTGCTGGTGGCCGTGGGCCGCTCGCCGAACGGCAAGAAGATCGATGCCGAGAAGGCGGGCGTGCAGGTCACCGACCGCGGCTTCATCCCGGTCGATCGCCAGATGCGCACCAACGTGCCGCACATCTTTGCCATCGGCGACATCGTCGGCAACCCGATGCTGGCCCACAAGGCCACGCACGAAGGCAAGCTGGCCGCCGAAGTGGCTGCCGGCCACAAGAAGGAATGGGTGGCCCGCGTGATCCCGTCGGTGGCCTACACCAACCCGGAAATCGCCTGGGTCGGCGTGACCGAGACCGAAGCCAAGGCCAAGGGCCTGAAGGTCGGCGTGGCCAAGTTCCCGTGGGCCGCCAGTGGCCGCGCGATCGGCATCGGCCGCACCGAGGGCTTCACCAAGCTGATCTTCGACGAAGAAACCCACCGCATCATCGGTGGTGCGATCGTTGGCGTGCATGCCGGTGACCTGCTGGCCGAGATCGGCCTGGCGATCGAAATGGGCGCGGAAGCCGAGGACATCGGCCACACCATCCACGCTCACCCGACGCTGAGCGAATCGGTGGCGATGGCCTCGGAAATCTACGACGGCACGATCACCGATCTGTACATGCCGAAGAAGAAGTAAGGCGTCCACGTCGTTCCGAACAAAAAGCCCCGGCCTCTGCCGGGGTTTTTTTGTTGGCTGCGGGGATGTCTTCGGCTGTTGTCATCGCGAGGGTCCGGGCCACTGCGCGGGTGGCAGGCATTTCGACAAATGTCCCCCGTCGCCCGCCTGCGGCGGTCGCCTCCTCCTTTACTTTGTCGAAATGCCTGCCACCCGCGCAGCGGCTCGGCTTACGGACGTAGCAACTGCAGCAGAGCTCCACTGCGGTCGCCGTGATGCCTGACGCGCGGAGGGAGCGGGGGTTGCGTGCGAAGTAAAGGAGGAGGTGACGGCCGCAGGCCGGCGCCGGGGGACATTCGCACGCAGCCCCCGCTCCCTCCAGCGCTCGACCAACCCGCTTCTGCTGTCCTGTCAGGAGCCCACAAAAAAGCGCGGCCCCGATGTTCCGGAGGCCGCGCCAGGAGAGAGAGTGCCGTGGAAGGGGCGGGGGATCAGAAGACGAAGCTGACGCCGGCCACCGGGCCCTTGAATTCCTGCTTCAGGCCGATGGTGCCGTCGCTGCCCTTCTTGTCCGCGTCGAGCTTGAACCAGTCGTACCCGGCGAACACACCGAAGTTCTTCGTGAAGCGGTAATCGACGATGGCGTTGGCGCGGCTCAGGTCGCCCTTGTAGTCATCGAAGCTGCCCCAGCGCGTGTTGAGGTACTGGCCCTGCAGCGTGATCATCCACTTTTCCGACGGCGTGAAGCTCAGGCGCGCACCGACCACCGGCGCCACGCCGTCGGTCTTCTCATTGAGGAACTGGCCTTCGTAGACGGTGCCCAGATCGGCGTAGGCCTTGGTGCTGACCTTGGCGTACTCGGCACCCAGCTGCAGACCGAGGTCGAAGGTATCGGTGTCCACCACCGAGTAGTCATAGACCAGGCTGGCGACCTGGTACTTCAGTTCGCCCTTGACGAAGCTGCCGGACGGCACGTTGACGTCACCGAAGGAGATGTCCTGGCCAAGGGTCTCGCGGCGGTCCTTGTCGTACTTGAAGTAGTTGAACAGCAGGCGCTGGCGGTTGCTGATGCGGAACATGCCGTCGATGCGCGGTTCCCACTCCTTGCCACCCAGCTTGAAGTCCTCGGAGAAGCCGATGTCCTGGCCGGCGACGTTGGTCTTGCCGCGAAGGGTGTTGTCCGAGTCGATGTTCATCGCACCCAGGCGCAGGGCGAAGCGGTCGTCGCCTTCAGCGGCGTGGGCGGCAGTGGCGAACGAGGCGCCGGCGGCGAGCAGGGAGAGGGCGAGCAGGGTGGGTACGGAGCGCATCGAAGAGTCCTTGCAGTGGTTCATCAGAATGAAGACCACTGTGCCGGACAGGCCCGTCCACCATCCGTGAACGTATGGTCCATGGCATGTGTACGGTTCAGTGCTGTCGCGACGATGCAAAAAGATGGCCCCGGAGCCGGGCTTCGGGGCCATCGTGGGACCTGCGGGGCGGAGCGTCGACGAGGTTGCTGCAGGCAGGTCGAAAGATCGGACCGGCGCATTCGGTGAAAGTTCCGCAGCCTGCGACCAAAGTTCAATACTGCGGTGCAGCATCACGCGGACGTCATTGTCCCCTGGGCGGCACGCAAAAATGTAACCGTTACCGCAACTTGCGGCTTCCCGGGATGAACAGGGAGCGGTTGTCTCGCAAATTGTCCCATTGCTATAATTTGGCGGCTCGATGAGGCCCCCCTGCTGTAGCCGCCTCAGCCCTCCACATGCAACCACGCGGGACGTCCTGTGCTGAACTCCGTTGATGCGGGTCGGCGACTGATGCTGCGCGCCGCGGTCTACCCGCTGGCCGCAGTGGCTGTCCTGGCCCTGGCCTTCCTGCTGGTAGGTCCGAAATATGCCCTCGGCGCGCTGGCGTCCGGTGTGGCCATTTCGGCCGGTGGCTGGGTCGCGGCGCGGATGGCACTGGGCGGTGGGGCACTGGCCGCAGGATCGGCGATGGCTCGCCTGATCATTGCGATCGTGGCCAAGTGGGTCGTGGTTTTCGGCGTCCTGCTGTTGGGGTTCCTGGTCTTCAAGCTGCCTGCGTTGGCGCTGTTGGCCGGAATCGCCGTCGGCTTGATGTTCCAGGTCCTGGCGATGGCCAGGCGTTGACAGAATTCAATTAACTAAGGTTCCGGACACATGGCGGGCGAGGCTCTAACCCCTACCAGCTACATCCAGCATCACTTGCAGAACCTGACCGCTCCGGTCGGCAAGGGCGAGGGTATGTTCTGGCATATCCACGTCGATACCTTCCTCACCGCGGTCCTGATGGGCCTGGTGATCGTGGTCGCATTCTGGCTGGGTACCCGCAAGGCCACCGCCGGCGTGCCGGGCAAGTGGCAGGCCTTCGTGGAAATCTGCCTGGAGTTCGTCGACCGCCAGGCCAAGGACACCTACCACGGCAAGAGCAAGCTGGTCACGCCGATCGCCATCACGATCTTCTTCTGGATTCTGTTGATGAATCTGCTGAAGATGATCCCGGCCGATTTCATCGCCAAGCCGCTGGAATGGGTGGGCGTGCACTACTGGAAGCCGGTCCCGACCGCTGACGTCAATGCCACCCTGGGCATGGCCATCAGCGTGTTCTTCCTGATGCTGTTCTTCGCGCTCAAGTCCAAGGGCCTGGGCGGCTTCATCAAGGAATTCCTGACGGCGCCGTTCGGCAAGTGGATGATGCCGTTCAACCTGATCCTCAACATCGTCGAGTGGCTGAGCAAGCCGATCTCGCTGGCGATGCGACTGTTCGGCAACATGTTCGGCGGCGAAATCGTGTTCCTGCTGATCTGGGTGCTGGGTGGTGCCGGTTTCTTCGGTGCCATTGCCGGTGGTGTGTTCGGCCTCGGCTGGATGCTGTTCCACCTGCTGGTGATCCCGCTGCAGGCCTTCATCTTCATGATGCTGTCGATCGTGTACCTGAGCCTGTCGGAAGACGCTCACTGAGTTTCAAGCTTCAACGCGTTTCAACCTTCATCCGTTTCATCACCCTTAGCAACTTAAGTTCCTGGAGATAACCATGTACTTCGCCGTCCTGACCAACTTCGCGCAGATTCAGAGCTCCACCGCCCTTGCCGTCGGCATCATGATCGGCCTGGCCGCGCTGGGCGCCGGTCTGGGTCTGGCCATCATGGCTGGTAAGTTCCTGGAGTCGGCCGCCCGCCAGCCGGAACTGATCCCGGTCCTGCAGGTCCGCATGTTCATCACCGCCGGCCTGATCGACGCCGCGTTCATCATCTCGGTCGCCGTCGGCCTGCTGCTGGCCTTCGCCAACCCGCTGTCGGCTGCCTTTGCTGGCGCCGTCACCAAGGCTCTGGCCGGCTGATACAGCGGTTTGAGACGACCGGGTGCTGATGCACCCGGTTTCGGATGAAGGCCGGATGTGCCGCTTCGGCGGCACGTCCACCCCGAAACCAGCGATCGAGCTAACCATGAATATCAATTTCACCCTTCTTGCGCAGGCGCTCGCCTTCGCTGGTCTGATCTGGATCATCGCGACCAAGATCTGGCCGCCGCTGATGAACGCGATCGAAGAGCGCCAGCAGAAGATTGCTGAAGGCCTCGCTGCTGCCGACCGCAGCCAGAAAGATCTGGCCCAGGCGCAGGAGAAGGTCAACGAAGCGCTGAAGGAAGCACGCACCAAGGCCAACGAGATCATCGATCAGGCCCACGCACGTGCCAACCAGATCGTTGATGCTGCCCGTAACGAAGCGATCACCGAAGCCACCCGTCAGAAGGAACTGGCCCAGGCTGAAATCGACGCCGCCGCCAACCGTGCCCGTGAAGATCTGCGCAAGCAGGTGTCCGCGCTGGCCGTGACCGGTGCCGAAAAGCTGCTCAAGCGCGAAATCGACGCCAACGCCCACAAGGCGCTGCTCGACGAGCTGGCCTCGGAGATCTAAGGATGAGCCAGGCCCTCACGCTTGCCCGCCCGTACGCCCGCGCCGCGTTCGCGACCGCGCGCGACGAAGGCGCGTTCGCGCCGTGGTCGGACGCCCTGGCGTTCTCCGCCCACGTCGCCGCCGATCCGCGCGTGGCGGCCCTGCTCGCCAACCCGGAGCTGGGTCGTGACGACGCCGTCGCCCTGCTGGCGCCGGTGTCCCACGGCGAGACCTACTCGCGCTTCCTGGCCATCCTGGCCGAATCGCATCGTCTGCCGCTGCTGCCGGAAATCTCCGGCATGTTCGACGCGCTGCGCGCCGAAGCCGAGCACGTGGTCAAGGCCACGGTGACCTCGGCTTCCGAGCTTTCGGCCGGAGAGCTGGACGCGATCAAGGTTGCGCTGCGCAAGCGCTTCAACCGCGAGGTCGACGTGACCACCGCGGTCGATGCTTCGCTGATCGGCGGCGCCGTGATCGACGCCGGCGACGTGGTCATCGATGGTTCGCTGAAGGGCAAGCTGGCCCGTCTGCAGACCGCGCTCGCTAACTGAATTCATTTAACGTCCGGCCCCGCTGCCGGCACTAGGACTTGACGATGGCAACCACGCTCAACCCCTCCGAAATCAGCGAACTGATCAAGAACCGCATCGAGAAGGTCAAGCTGGCCGCGGAATCGCGCAACGAAGGCACCGTGACCAGCGTGTCCGACGGCATCGTGCGCATCTTCGGTCTGGCCGACGTGATGCAGGGCGAAATGATCGAACTGCCGAACAACACCTTCGCCCTGGCCCTGAACCTGGAGCGCGACTCGGTCGGCGCCGTGGTCCTGGGTGACTACGAAAACCTGCGCGAAGGCGACGTCGCCAAGACCACCGGCCGCATCCTGGAAGTGCCGGTCGGTCCGGAACTGCTGGGCCGCGTCGTGAACGCGCTGGGCGAGCCGATCGACGGCAAGGGCCCGCTGGGCACCGACCTGACCGCTCCGGTGGAGCGCGTTGCTCCGGGCGTGATCTGGCGCAAGTCGGTCGACCAGCCGGTGCAGACCGGTTACAAGTCGGTCGACTCGATGATCCCGATCGGCCGTGGCCAGCGCGAGCTGATCATCGGTGACCGCCAGACCGGCAAGACCGCCATGGCCATCGATGCGGTGATCAACCAGAAGGGCACCGGCATCAAGTGCGTGTACGTTGCGATCGGCCAGAAGGCTTCGACCATCGCCAACATCGTGCGCAAGCTGGAAGAGAACGGCGCGCTGGCCCACACCATCGTGGTGGCCGCGACCGCTTCCGAATCGGCTGCCATGCAGTACATCAGCGCCTACTCGGGCTGCACCATGGGTGAGTACTTCATGGACCGCGGCGAAGACGCGCTGATCGTGTACGACGATCTGTCCAAGCAGGCCGTCGCCTACCGCCAGATCTCGCTGCTGCTGAAGCGCCCGCCGGGCCGTGAAGCCTACCCGGGTGACGTGTTCTACCTGCACTCCCGTCTGCTCGAGCGCGCTGCCCGCGTGTCCGAGGAATACGTCGAGAAGTTCACCGAAGGCAAGGTCACCGGCAAGACCGGTTCGCTGACCGCGCTGCCGATCATCGAAACCCAGGCCGGCGACGTGTCCGCCTTCGTTCCGACCAACGTGATCTCGATCACCGACGGCCAGATCTTCCTGGAAACCGACCTGTTCAACGCCGGCATCCGCCCGGCCGTGAACGCCGGTATCTCGGTGTCGCGCGTCGGTGGCTCGGCCCAGACCAAGATCATCAAGAAGCTGTCGGGCGGCATCCGTATCTCGCTGGCCCAGTACCGCGAGCTGGCTGCGTTCGCGCAGTTCGCCTCGGACCTGGACGAAGCGACCCGCAAGCAGCTGGAGCGTGGTCAGCGCGTCACCGAGCTGATGAAGCAGAAGCAGTACGCGCCGATGTCGATCGCCAACCAGGCGCTGTCGATCTACGCCGTCAACGAGGGTTACCTCGACGACGTGCCGGTCAACAAGCTGCTGGCGTTCGAAGAAGGCCTGCACGCCCACTTCGCCAACACCCAGGGCGAGCTGATCAGCAAGGTCAACGCCACTGGCGGTTGGGACAACGACATCGAAGGTGCCTTCAAGAAGGGCATCGCCGAGTTCAAGACCACCGGCAGCTGGTAATCGCGGTCCTGTAGAGCGGAGCCACCGGCTCCGCTGGACCAGATGACAAACGGTTGAACAACGCGGGGCATCAGCCCCGCGCCACGGGAAACAAGAGATGGCAAGCGGACGCGAAATCAAAACCAAGATCAAGAGCGTGCAGAACACCCGCAAGGTGACGCGCGCCCTGGAAATGGTCTCGGCCTCCAAGATCCGCAAGGCGCAGGATCGGATGAAGACCTCGCGTCCGTACGCGCAGGCGATGAAGCAGGTGATCGGTCACCTGGCCCAGGCCAGCACCGACTACCAGCATCCGTTCCTGGTCGAGCGTGAGCAGGTCAAGCGGGTCGGTTTCATCGTGATCTCCTCCGATCGCGGCCTGGCCGGCGGCCTGAACAACAACCTGTTCCGCAAGATGCTGGGCGAAGCCAAGGCATGGCAGGACAAGGGTGCCGAAGTGGACCTGGTGACCATCGGCCAGAAGGCATCAACCTTCTTCCGCCGCGTGAAGGTCAACATGGTCGGCAGCGTGACCCACATCGGCGACGTGCCGAAGCTGGAATCGCTGATCGGTGTGATCAAGGTCATGCTCGACGCCTTCACCGAAGGCAAGGTCGACCGCGTGTACCTGGTCTACAACCGCTTCGTGAACACCATGACGCAGAAGGCCAGCTTCGATCAGCTGCTGCCGCTGCCGCCGGCTGAGAAGCAGGTCGCTCACCACGACTGGGATTACCTGTACGAACCCGATGCCGCGACCGTGCTCGAGCACGTGATGACGCGTTACATCGAGTCGCTGGTGTACCAGGCACTGCTGGAAAACGTCGCCTCCGAACATGCCGCACGCATGGTCGCGATGAAGGCGGCGAGCGACAACGCCAACAAGCTGATCGGCGAACTGCAGCTCGTCTACAACAAGGCGCGCCAGGCAGCGATCACCCAGGAAATCTCCGAAATCGTCGGCGGCGCGGCAGCAGTCTGACCGCGTTCGTTCAAAGCACACATTTAGAGGATGCAGCAATGAGTCAGGGCAAGATCGTTCAGATCATCGGCGCGGTCGTCGACGTCGAATTCCCGCGTGAGTCGGTGCCGAAGGTGTACGACGCACTGAAGGTCGACAACACCGAAATCACCCTCGAAGTCCAGCAGCAGCTGGGCGACGGCGTGGTGCGTACCATCGCCCTCGGTTCCACCGACGGCCTGAAGCGCAACCTGGTTGCCACCAACACCAACCGCGGCATCTCCGTGCCGGTCGGTGCTGGCACCCTGGGCCGCATCATGGACGTGCTGGGCCGTCCGATCGACGAAGCCGGCCCGGTGGCCGCCAGCGACAGCTGGGAAATCCACCGTGCGGCCCCGTCGTACGAAGACCAGTCCCCGGCCACCGAACTGCTGGAAACCGGCATCAAGGTCATCGACCTGATGTGCCCGTTCGCCAAGGGCGGCAAGGTCGGCCTGTTCGGCGGCGCCGGCGTCGGCAAGACCGTCAACATGATGGAACTGATCAACAACATCGCCAAGGCGCACAGCGGTCTGTCCGTGTTCGCCGGCGTGGGTGAGCGTACCCGTGAGGGCAACGACTTCTACCACGAAATGAAGGACTCCAACGTCCTCGACAAGGTGGCGATGGTGTACGGCCAGATGAACGAGCCGCCGGGCAACCGTCTGCGCGTCGCCCTGACCGGCCTGACCATGGCCGAGTACTTCCGCGACGAGAAGGACGAAAACGGCAAGGGTAAGGACGTCCTGCTGTTCGTCGACAACATCTACCGCTACACCCTGGCCGGTACCGAAGTGTCGGCACTGCTGGGCCGTATGCCGTCCGCCGTGGGTTACCAGCCGACCCTGGCCGAGGAAATGGGCGTCCTGCAGGAGCGCATCACCTCGACCAAGAACGGTTCGATCACCTCGATCCAGGCCGTCTACGTTCCCGCGGACGACCTGACCGACCCGTCGCCGGCGACCACCTTCGCCCACCTGGACTCGACCGTCACCCTGTCGCGTTCGATCGCCTCGCTGGGTATCTACCCGGCCGTCGATCCGCTGGACTCCACCAGCCGCCAGATGGACCCGCTGGTCATCGGCCACGAGCACTACGACACCGCCCAGCGCGTCCAGCAGACCCTGCAGAAGTACAAGGAACTGAAGGACATCATCGCGATCCTGGGCATGGACGAGCTGTCCGAAGAGGACAAGCAGGCCGTGTCGCGCGCCCGTAAGATCGAGCGCTTCTTCAGCCAGCCGTTCCACGTGGCCGAAGTGTTCACCGGTTCGCCGGGCAAGTACGTGCCGCTGAAGGACACCATCCGTGGCTTCAAGGCCATCGTCGATGGCGAGTACGACCACCTGCCGGAGCAGGCGTTCTACATGGTCGGCGGCATCGAAGAAGCGGTCGAGAAGGCCAAGAAGATGGCCGAGAAGGCCTGATCCGGGACGGGCGGGAGCGATCCTGCCCGACCTGACGCCGGCGCCGGGCAATCGCCCGCGCCGGTGGACTCCCACGGTGGCATTGCGCCGCCGCGAACAGCGAAGAGATTTGCATGAGCACGATCCGTTGCGACATCGTCAGCGCCGAGCAGGAAATCTTCCGTGGCGAAGCGACCCTGGTCGTGGCCACCGGTGAGCTGGGCGAACTGGGCATCGCGCCCAAGCACGCGCCGCTGATCACCCGCCTGAAGCCGGGCAAGGTGGTGGTGACCACGCCGAACGGCGAGCAGCTGGATTTCGCCATTTCCGGCGGCATCCTGGAAGTGCAGCCGCAGGTGGTGACCGTGCTGGCCGACACCGCGATCCGCGCACAGGACATCGACGAAGCCTCGGTCCGCAAGGCCAAGGAAGAAGCCGAGCGCATCCTGGCCAACCGCGGCGAAGCGATGGAAGTGGCCGAAGCCCAGCAGAAGCTGGCCGAAGCCGTCGTCCAGCTGCAGGCGCTGGAGCGCCTGCGCAAGAATCTCAAGCACTGAGGTTCGCGCTGCACCCACGAGAACGCCGGCCCTGTGCCGGCGTTTTTGTTTGGCTGGCTGGGTAGAGTCGACTGTCAGTCGACTACCGCGCGCAGCGCGGCATTTCCGCGTCCTCATGGAAGAGCAGTCGACTAACAGTCGACTCTACCGATCCCGATCCCGATCCCGATCCCGATCCCGATCCCGGTCACAAACCTCGCCTCGTGTCAGCGGTACACCACGTAGCGCATCAACAGGAACGACACGCACGCCAGCCCGCCTTCCACCAGCGGCTTGGCCAGCCACGTGTACTGCAGGCCCAGCGCGTGGTCGACCAGGCTGACCAGCAGCGTGCTCGCCGCCGTCAGCAGCAGCCACAGCGCGAAGAAGCGTGCAAAGCGCTTCCATCCCAGCTTGCGGGTGCCGGCCTCGGCAAAGGTATAGCGGCCGTTGAGCCAGAAGCCCAGCAGCATGCCGGCCAAGCGGCCGGCGATGTTGGCCGGCGCTACCGGCATGCCCAGCGCGGTGGCGACCACGAACACCAGCCAATCGACCAGCAGCTGCACGAGCCCGATCACGAGGTAGGCGCTTCCCTGGCGGACGAGGCTCATCGGCATGGTGAAGGAGGAGGGATGCCCATGTTAACGGCCCACGCTCTAGAATCACCGGCAACGAACCACGGACTGCTGCTCCCATGACCCAAGCCCTGCACGTCATCATCCTCGCCGCCGGCGCCGGCAAGCGCATGAAGTCGGTGCTGCCGAAGGTGCTGCAGCCGATCGCCGGCCAACCGATGCTGGCGCACGTGATCGATGCCGCCCGCGAGCTGCAGCCGGCCGCTATCCACGTGGTCTATGGCCATGGTGGCGAGGCGGTGCGTCAGCACTTCGCCGACCAGCCCGATCTGCAATGGGCCGAGCAGGCACAGCAGCTCGGTACCGGGCACGCCGTCGCGCAGGCGATGCCGCAGGTGCCTGATGCGGCACAGGTGCTGGTGCTGTACGGCGATGTGCCGCTGATCCGCGCGCAGACCCTGCGCGATCTGCTGGCACAGCCGGGACGGCTGGCGGTGCTGGTGGCCGACGTCGAGGACCCGACCGGTTATGGCCGCGTGCTGCGCGATGCGGAAGGCAGGGTCGGTTCGATTGTCGAACAGAAGGACGCTACCGACGACCAGCTGCGCGTGCGCACGATCAACACCGGCATCATTGCCGCCGAGTCGACCGCGCTGCGCCGCTGGCTGTCGCAGCTGTCCAACAGCAACGCGCAGGGCGAGTACTACCTGACCGACGTGTTCGCGTTCGCCGCCCATGAGTACACCCCGGCCGAAATGGCGCTGGTCGCCGATGCACAGGAGGCCGAGGGAGCGAATGATCCGTGGCAGCTGTCGCAGCTGGAGCGCGCCTGGCAGCGGCGCGCGGTGCGTGCGTTGTGCGCACAGGGCGCGCGCGTGCGTGACCCGGCACGACTGGATATCCGTGGCACCGTCACCGTGGGCAGCGACGTGCTGATCGATGTCGACGTGGTGCTGGAAGGCAACATCGTGCTCGGCGACGGCGTCACCGTAGGCCCATTCAACCGCCTGAAGGACGTCAATCTTGGTCCTGGCACCGAAGTGCGCGCACACTGCGATCTGGAAGGCGTGGTCACCGAAGGCGCGGCACTGGTCGGCCCGTTCGCGCGCCTGCGCCCGGGTACCGTGCTCGCCGATGGCGTGCATGTCGGTAACTTCGTCGAGACCAAGAAGGTCACCCTCGGTGTCGGCAGCAAGGCCAATCACCTCACCTATCTGGGTGATGCGGTGATCGGCAGCAAGGTGAACATCGGTGCCGGCACCATTACCTGCAACTACGACGGCGTGAACAAGTCGACCACCACCATCGGCGACAACGCGTTCATCGGCTCCAACAGCTCGCTGGTGGCGCCGCTGACGATCGGCGAGGGCGCCACCATCGCCGCCGGCTCGGTCATCACCCGCACCGCACCGGACGGCAAGTTGACACTGGCACGTGCACGACAGGAAACCATCGATGGCTGGAAGCGCCCGGTCAAGAAGTCCTGAGCCCCGTCTCCCGCGCGCCGACGAGCTCGGCGTGCTGCCGGCAATTGAACAACGTGCCGGCGAACTGCTGAAGGGCCACGAAGCCTATCCGGTGTTTGCCGGCCACGGCCTGGATCTGCCGACACTGCAGGACGGCCTTCAGCGTGGTCAGCTGTGGGTGGTCGATGCCGCTGAGGGCGGTATTGCGGGTTACCTGCTGGGCGGCGAGCTGAGTGGCGAGTTCCATGTCCTGCAGATGGATGTGGACCCGGCGCATGCACGTCGTGGCCACGGCCGTGCATTGCTGCGCCATGCCTTGGCGCAGGCCAGGGCCGCCGGCTTTGCTGCAGCAGTGCTGACCACCTTGAGCGATGTGCCGTGGAATGCAGCCTTCTATGCCAGCGAAGGGTTCGACGTAGTGCCTGAGGCAGAGTGGAACGACGGCCTGCGCGCAGTCATGGCCGAAGAGGCCGCGCTCGGGTTTCCGATGCACCTGCGGGTGGCGATGCAGCGATCCATCTCTTCGCTGGATGGCTGAAGGTCGGCCACCGCTCATGGGCGTTACTTTTCTTTGTGCGCAAAGAAAAGTAACCAAAAGAAACGCTCCGCCGGTCGCGAGCCGATGCTGCGCATCGGTGCCCTGCGCTTCTCGGTGAATCAGGGGACGGCGCCGAACTCGCTGCGCTCAGACATCGGCGCCTCTGCGCCCCAGATTCCCCTGCGATGCTCGGCTCGCTCAAGGCGGAACCAACATCCAGAGCCACAGCCGCACCCAGTCGATTCAAACTACGCGTTGATCTCGTTGCGTTTGCTCTTGATGCTCCCGTTCCCCTGGAGCGCAGGATGCCGATGCCGCAGCTTTGGCAGGTGCCGACCTTGGTCGGCATATACACACTACCGGCAACCCCGTTGGCCCGATCAACCCACCGGCAACAGGATCGACACGCACAACCCACCATCACCGCGGTTCTGCAACGACACCCGCCCACCGTGTGCTTCCACGATCTCGCGGGTGAGCGCCAAACCCAATCCAGTGCCGTTGCGCTTGGTCGAATAGAACGGCATCAACGCGTTCTGCAGCACCTGCTCGTTCATGCCCTTGCCGCGGTCCAGTACATCCAGGCGCAGCCACTGCGGCAGCCGCGTGAGTTGCACCTGTACGTCATCGTTGGGCGGATCAGCTTCGGCGCAGGCTTCATGCGCGTTCTTCAAAAGATTCAACAACGCCTGCCCGAACTGCGCGATGTCGATGCGGCTGCTCAGCTCCTCGTCCGGTTCGCGATCCATGGTGAACGGGATCTGCTGGCGCAGGCTGGACAGGAACGGCGCCCAGTGCACGGTCTGCAACTGCGGCTGCGGCAGCTTGGCAAAGCGTGCGTAGCCCCGGATGAAGCCTTCCAGATGGCGGGCGCGGTCTTCGATGGTGGTGAAGATTTCCGGCAGCCGGTCGAAGCGCTCGCGCTGCACCAGCACGCCACCGGAATGCGCCAGCGACGCGATCGGTGCCAGTGAATTGTTGAGCTCGTGGCTGATCACCCGGATCACCTTCTTCCACGTCTGCACTTCCTGGCGGCGCAGTTCGGCGGTCAGCAGGCGCACCAGCAGCAGGTCGTGCGGTCGGCCATTGAGCTGGAAAGCACGGCGCGACAGGTGGTAGACCTGCTCGTCATCCTCATCGCCGTCTTCGCCTGCCGCATGCACCGCGAACAGGCTGTCGCCGCCACGGGCGATGGCATCGCGCAGCTCTACCGGCACCTGCTCCAGCACCTCTTCCAGACGCTGGCCTTCCAGCTTCCAGCCGCCATGCAGCAGCTTGCGCGCGGCCAGGTTGGAGAACACCACGCGGGAGATACCGTCGCCGCCGGATGCGATCAGCAGCATCGCCACCGGCGTGTTCTGCACCATGGTGTCCAGCAGCAGCTCGCGCTGCACCAGGCCCTGGCGCTGCGCACGCAGCACGTCACCCAGCTCGCGGTGCGCCTGCACCAGGTCGCCCAGTTCGTCGTTGCCGGGCCAGTGCACGCCGAAGTTGTATTCACCGTCGCGGTAGCTGCTGGTGGTCCCCGACAGCGCACGCATCAGTGAACGCACCGGTGCGGTAGCCCGGCGCAGGGTCCACCACATCAGCGACAGCAGAACCAGGGCCGACACCAGGGTCACCACCCAGCCGTGGTTCATCCAGTAAGCCAGCAGCCACGGCAATGCCGCAGCCAGCGCCAGGACCGGCAGCAGGCGCAGGAACAGGCGGAAGGTGAACGAACGACGCTTCATTCGCGTGGGATGCCGTGGCGGTCCATGCGCCGGTAAAGCGCCTGGCGGCTCAGACCGAGTTCGGCGGCGGCCTGGGCGATGACGCCGTGGTTGCGCGCCAGCACATCCTCGATGCGCGCACGGTCGGGATCATTGCCGGCACTGGCCGCCGGGCGTGGTGCGGGGGCAGCACGCGGCAGGTTGAGATCGGCCACTTCGATGCGGTTGCCGGTGGCCAGCAGCTCGGCGCGCTGGATCACGTTGCGCAGTTCACGCACGTTGCCCGGCCACGGATGCCGCTGCAGGGCAGCGGCGGCCGCAGTGGCCAACGGCTTGCCGGCAGTCAGGAAACGCTCGGCCAGTGGCACGATGTCGGCGGGGCGTTCGGCCAGCGGCGGCAGCACCAGCTCCACGGTGTTCAGCCGGTAATAGAGGTCTTCGCGGAAGGTACCGTCGCGGATCATGGCCGGCAGGTCAGCGTTGGTGGCGCTGACCACGCGCACCTTGACCTGGCGTTCGCGGTTGGAACCCAGGCGTTCGAAGCGCCCGGTTTCCAGTACACGCAGCAGTTTCATCTGGCCGCCCAGCGACAGGTTGCCGATCTCATCCAGGAACAGGGTGCCGCCATCGGCGGCTTCGAACTTGCCTTCGCGTGCCTTGTTGGCACCGGTGTAGGCGCCGGCATCGGCACCGAACAGTTCGGCTTCGATCAGCTCCGACGGCAGTGCACCGCAGTTGACCGTGATGAACGGGCCCTTGGCCACCAGCGAGTTGGCCTGGATGATCTGCGCGATTTTTTCCTTGCCGGCACCATTGGGGCCGGTGATCAGTACCGGCAGCTCGGAGCGCGCGACCTGGCAGGCCAGGGCGATGACGCGCTCGCTGGCTGGATCGGCGAACACGGCGCCGCACAGGTCGTACTTCTCTTCCAGCGCGTTGCGCTGGCGCAGTTCACGGCTGCGGCGCCGGTCCAGTTCGCGGCGCGCCTCGGACAACTCCAGCAGGTTGTTGACCGTGGTCAGCAGCTTGCGGTCGTCCCACGGCTTGGCCAGGTAGTCGGCGGCGCCGGCCTTGACCAGGTCCACCGCGCTGCTGAGGTGGGTCCAGGCCGTCAGCAGGATCACCGGCAGGTCCGGATGGCGCGCGCGGATCTGCGCGAACAGGTCTTCGCCTTCCTCGCCGGAGGTGGTGTCCTCGCTGAAATTCATGTCCTGGATCACCAGGTCGACCGGCTGCGACTCGAGCAATGCCAGCCCCTCGGCCGGGCTCTGCGCCTGCAGGGTGTCGATGTCGTGCAGGGAGAACAGCACGTCCAGTGCGGTGCCGACACTGGCGTTGTCGTCGATGATCAGGATCGAAGGCATCAAGCGGTTCTGCAGAAAGGGATGGGCGGCGCCGATGGAGCCGTGTTCGTGTCCATACGCCGGGAGAGCCCGGCGCCACCCATCAAGCATAGCCAAACCGGTGGCTGTGCAGGAGCGGACCTTGCTCAGCGCCGGGGAGGCGCCGGCGGCGGTGGCGGCGCAGGTGGCGGCGGCACCTTCAGCGCCTGGCGCCAGGCTGCGGCGTCGACCGCCACCGTCAGTTCGCGCTTGTCGCGGCGCAGCAACAGATAGGCGGTGGCCGCGTAGGAATGGTGCAGGGCCTCGGCCAGATGTTCGACCCGGCGCACCGCCGTGTCGTCCACGCGGAGGATGCGATCGCCACTGCGCACGCCGAAGCGCACTTCCGGGCTGGCGGCTTCCACGCGCACCAGGCCCTCCGTCGAACGCAGCGACAACCGCGCCCCATCCTGGCGCCATTCCAGTGTCTGCGCGCTGCCACCGCCGGCCAGCGCCGGCAGTGGCAGCAACAGCAGGCTCAGGCACATCGCGCAGGCGCGCATCTCACGCGCCCCGCGTGGCAACCGCAGGCGGTACCGCCGCCGCACGCCGCGCCGGTCCGAACACGGCGATCTGGCCAAGCAGCCACAGCAGCAGCGCACCCAATGGCAGGTAGTGAAGGGGCATGCGCGGCAGCTCGTACAGGTTCATCAGTGCCAGGTTGATCGCGTAGGCCGCCAGCATGCCCAGCACGATGCCCAGCGTGGCCAACAGGAAGTTCTCGGTCTGGAAGTAGCGCAGGATCTGCCCGCGGGTGGCGCCCAGCGCACGGCGGATGCCGATCTGCTTGCTGCGCTGCTGCACCCAGAAGCTGGCCAGGCCAATGATGCCCAGCGCGGTGACCACCAGCAGCGAGATGCTGACGGTGATCAGCAGGCCGACCATCGCACGATCATTCTTGAAGAAGTCCTTGCGCTGGTCTTCATAGGTGAGCTTGTCGCGCATCAGGCGGTTGGGGTCGTTGCGCTCCAGCGCAGCGGCACCGGCGTCGAGCACGTCCTGGCGGCGCTCCGGCGAGGTCCGCAGCACATACGTGCCACCCTTGTCGAAGGTGGTGCGGATCGGCAGCAGCATCGAGTTGGTCCAGTTGTCACTCCAGCCATTGGGCGTGCTGAGGGTGTCGACGATGCCGACCACATGCAGCGACTGCTTGCCCATGTAGTAGGTCTTGCCCAGTGCGCTGCCGTTGGGCTCCATCTTGGCGGCAGTGGACTGGGTGAAGATGACCGGGATGGCCTTCTCCTTGGCGCCACCCTTGCTGACGTCTTCGAAGTTCTGGTACTCGTCGGGCAGGAAATCGCGGCCTGCGATCAGGTTGATGCCCATCGTCGCCAGCCCATTCTCGGACAGGGTGTACATCGAGGCGTTGGTGGTCGGCCGTTCCTGGTCGATCACGCGCGAGATGCTGCTGCTGGAGGAGCCGTTGCGGAAGGGGACCTGGTTGATGATGGTGACGTTGCTGACGCCGGGGATGGCGCGCAGCGATGCCAGGTCCTCGCGGGTACGGGCCAGGGCGTCGGTCTGCTTGCCGATGCCACTGACGCGCAGCATCACCAGTTCGTTCTCGGCGATGCCGCTGGGCATGCTGATCTTCTCCACGCGCTGGCTGACCAGGAACAGCGCGTTGCAGACGATGGCGCAGGTCAGTGCGACTTCCAGCACGATCAGGGCAGCGGCAGTCTTGTGCCGGCGCAGCGTGCTGAGGATGGGGCGGATGTCCATGGGAGTCCTCGTTCGGATGCTTACTGCGACTTGAGCTGGATGGCCGGGGTGACCTGCATGGCGCGCCAGGCGGGCAGGAAACCGGCGGCGAGGCTGGCGAACAGGGTCAGGCCCAGTGCGAGCAGCAGCATGTTGCCGTCCAGGTGGGCGAGCTTGGCGTACTCCACCGGTTGCTGGCGCACCGCGAACAGGCCGAGCAGGGCCAGGCCGATGCCCAGCACGCCACCGACCACGCCGACCGCGCCGGCTTCCACCAGGCACTGCAGGAAGATCTGGCCGCGGCTGGCACCGAGGGCACGGCGCACGCCGATTTCACCGCTGCGGCGCAGGAACTTGGCCAGCAGCAGGCCCACCGTATTGACCAGGCAGACACCGAGGAAGCCCAGCGCCAGCCACAGCTGCAGGCGCACATCGCTGGGTACTGCGCCGTTGAAGTCCAGCCATTCCATCACGGTGCGCAGGCGCACGTTCGGCGGATGCTTGAAGCGGCCGGCCTCACGCTGCTGGGTCGAATAGTTTTCCAGGTAGCGGCGGTAGTCGGCGGCTTTGGCCGGGTCCAATTCCACCCAGTACTGCAGCCACGCGCACGGTGCATTGAGCGAGTAGCTGTTGCCGTCGGGATTTTCGCCGAAGCAGTTCATGTTGCCGTTGTTGCCGAGCTTCAGGTCGAACGAGGTGGAGATCGGCAGCAGCAGGTCTTCGTTCTTGCCGTAGCTGCCGGTGGTGAGGTCATAGAAGTGAGGTTCGGGGCTCCATTCCTTCATCACGCCGACGATGCGGTAGCTCTGGCCTTCCATGCGCAGGTCGCGGCCGACGCTGTTGGCGCCCTGGTACAGCTTGTCGTTGAGGGCCTTGGAGATGACCACCACGCGTGCACGGCCTTCATCGTCCTCTCGCGTCCACGGGCGTCCGTACTGCATGGGCACCTCGAACATCGGGAAGAAGTCGGCCGAGGTCCAGCGGGTGTCGATGCTGAAGGGCTTGAGGGTGCTGTTGTCCGGCTCGATGGTGCCGCCGCCACCGCTCATCAGCGCCTGGCGCTCGCCCTTGGCTTCGCGCAGCAGCGCTTCACCGTCGAAGCGGGTCAACTGGGTTTCCGGCTCTTCGCCGGCGACATAGGCACCGGTCGCGGCGTCGAGCTGCACATAGAACAGGCGGTGGCTCTTGCCGGGAATCGGGTCACCGGACAGCACGTGGAATACGGTCAGCGTGGTCATCGAGGCACCGATGCCGAGCGCGATGGCGACCACCATCAGCGCGGTCAGGATCTTGTTGCGGCGGAAGCTGCGTACCGCCAATCGGGCGTAGTAGGCGAACATGAGAGTGCCCTCACTCGTTGACGGCGACGATGTGGCGCGGCGGGGTGGCCAGCACCGGCTCGCGCACCAGGTCGGTCACCTGGCCATCGACGATGTGCACGTTGCGCTGCGCGCGTGCGGCCAGTTCCGGGTCGTGGGTGACCATCACGATGGTGGTGCCGGCGGCATTGATCTCCTCCAGCAGTTCCATCACGCCGCGGGCCATCTGCGTGTCCAGGTTGCCGGTCGGTTCGTCGGCCAGCAGCAGGCGCGGGCTGCCGGCCAGGGCACGCGCGATCGCCGCGCGCTGCTGCTGGCCACCGGACAGTTCATTCGGGTAGTGCTTCATGCGCGAGCCCAGGCCGACCTGGGTCAGCGCCTTCTCGATGCGTTCGCGGCGCTCGTTGGCGCTCATCTTCCGATAGCGCAGCGGCACGTCCACGTTGTCGAACAGGTTCAGGTCCGGGATCAGGTTGAAGCCCTGGAAGATGAAGCCGATCTTCTGGTTGCGCAGGCGGCTGCGGGCGTCATCGCCCAGCGTGCTCACATCCTGGCCGTCCAGCATGTAGGTGCCGCTGGTGAAGGTTTCCAGCAGGCCGGCGATGTTGAGGAAGGTGGTCTTGCCGGAGCCGGACGGGCCGGTGACGGCGACGAACTCACCTTCCTTGACCTGCAGTTCCAGCGAGCGCAGTGCGTGGGTTTCCACCTGTTCGGTGCGGAAGACTTTGGCGACCGAACGCATTTCGAGCATGTACATGGGATGTCCTCTCTCCAGGATTCAGGTATCAGGTATCAGTTGACGGAGACGCGTTCGGCGTCCTTGAACAGGTCGCTGCCGGAGACCACGATGCGGTCGCCAGGCTGCACACCCGACTTGATTTCCACTTCGCCCAGGCTGCTGACGCCCAGTTCCACCGGACGCCGCACCGCGGTACGGCCATCCATCACGTAGGCCATGCCGTTGCCCTGTTCGACGAACGGACCACGCTCGACCTTCAGCACGTCCTTGCGGGTATCGAGCAGCACGCGCACCGACATCCGCTGGCTCTGGCGCAGGCCTTCCGGCTGCGCGCTGGCGAAGCGCACGCGGGCATTGACCTCGCCGTTGACCACTTCCGGCGACACCGCGCTGATCTCGCCCGGGAACGGCTGGCCGTTGCCACCGGTCAGCTGTGCGGGCATGCCGATCGCCAGATCGCGGGCGAAGCTTTCCGGCACCTTGATCTCGACCTCGAACTTGGACAGGTCGACCACGCCCAGCACCGGGGCATTGGCGGCCAGGTTGGTGGACTGGACGGCCTGCACCTGGCCGACCTGGCCATCGAACGGTGCACGCAGGGTCAGCGCATCGACCTGGCGCTGCACTTCAGCCACCACGGCCTTCTGGCGGTCGGCCAGCAGACGCTTGTTGCGGGCGTCCAGGTCGGCGCCCTGGCTCTGCAGGCGGGCATCGGTGGTGGCGTTGGCAAGGGTGATGTCAGCCTTCTTCAGCGAGTCCTTGGCCTTGGCCAGGTCGATCTGTGGCACTGCGCCGCCGTCGTAGCCGCGCTGGTAGCGCTGCAGGTCGCGGTCCGCGGCCTGGCGCTCGATGGTGGCCTGGTCGGTTTCCTTGCGCGATTTGGCGCGGGCCAGGGTAGCGTCCAGCGCGGCACGGCTGGCCTCGGCTTCCAGACCGGCCAGGGTGGCCTGCTCCTGGGCCAGCTTGCTGCGCAGTTCCGGGCTGTCGATGACCGCCAGCTGCTGGTCCTTCTTGACCACGTCGCCGGCGACCACTTTCAGGTCCACGGTGCCGGCCGAGATGGCGTACAGGATCGGGCTGTTGGCGGCGATCACGCGGCCGTCGGCGGCGATGTCGCGGACCAGGTCGCCGCGCTTCACTTCGGCGATGCGCACGCGGCTGCTGTCGAAGGAGCGGCTGGCGTTGGACCAGGCGTGCACGGCCCAGCCAATGCCGGCGAGCAGCACGATGGCGCCCACTGCCGGCCAGCGGTAACGCTGCCAGTTGGCGCGGGTGGCGCCGGCCGGAGCGGAGGAAACGATCTGGTCCTGTGCGGAAGTGTCGCGGATCATCGGGTGCGTGCCTGACGGTGGTAGCCAATACCAAGCACGTAGCGTGCCAACTTTATTTCCTTTCAGGTCAACAGGTTGGGCGGGCTGCTGGAGTGTCCGGGTGTCCGCGGACACCTTTCCGGACACTTTCATTAAGCGGACAGGAGGGGGAAGCCGGACACGCGGGCTAGAATGCGCCGATCGTCTTCAAGGAAACGCGTGACATGTGTGGAATCGTGGGTGCAATCGCCGATCGCGACGTGGTGCCGGTGCTGATCGAAGGCCTGAAGCGGCTTGAGTACCGTGGATACGACTCCTCGGGCATTGCGGTGATCGATCATGCCGAGCGCCCCGAAGTACGTCGCGTCCGTCGTACCGGCCGCGTGTCGGAAATGGCGACGGCAGCCGAAGCCGAAGGCTTCAATGCAGTGCTGGGCATCGGCCACACCCGCTGGGCCACCCATGGGGGCGTCACCGAGGCCAACGCGCATCCGCACATCAGCCAGGGCGTGGCGCTGGTGCACAACGGCATCATCGAGAACCACGAAGAGCAGCGCGAGAAGCTGCGCGCGATGGGCTACACGTTCGAGTCCCAGACCGATACCGAAGTCATCGCGCACCTGATCCACCATCACCTCAAGGGCGGCGACGACCTGCTGGTGGCGTTGCAGCACACGGTGAAAGAGCTGACCGGAGCCTATGCGCTGGCCGTGGTCAGCCGCGCCGAGCCGGAGCGCTTCGTCTGCGCGCGCATGGGCTGCCCGCTGCTGATCGGCCTGGGCGAGGGTGAGAACTTCGTCGCCTCCGACGTCTCGGCGGTGATCTCGGCCACCCGCAAGGTGATCTTCCTGGAAGAAGGCGACACTGCCGAGATCCGTCGCGATGGTGTGCGCATCTTCGACGAGCATGACCAGCCGATCGAGCGCGACGTGCATCTGTCCGATGTGTCGCTGGCGTCGCTGGAGCTGGGTCCGTACCGCCACTTCATGCAGAAGGAAATCCACGAGCAGCCGCGCGCGCTGGGCGACACCATCGAGGCGGCGATCGATGCCGGTGGTTTCCCGGCCGAGCTGTTCGGCAAGAATGCCGAAGCCGTGCTGTCGGGCATTGAAGGCGTGCAGATCATCGCCTGCGGCACCAGCTACTACTCGGGCCTGACCGCGCGTTACTGGATCGAAGCCATCGCCGGCCTGCCGTGCAGCGTGGAGATTGCCAGCGAGTACCGCTACCGCGCCGCCTATGCGAACCCGAAGCACCTGATCGTCACCATTTCCCAGTCCGGCGAAACGCTGGATACGATGGAGGCGCTGAAGTACGCCAAGTCGCTGGGCCACAAGCACACGCTGTCGATCTGCAACGTGCCGGAAAGCGCGATCCCGCGCGCCAGCGAACTGGTCTGCTACACCCGCGCCGGCGCCGAGATCGGCGTGGCGTCGACCAAGGCCTTCACCACCCAGCTGGCCGCACTGTTCCAGCTGACCGTGGTGCTGGGCAAGCTGCATGGCCGCATCGATGCGGCACAGGAAGCGGACTACCTGGAGCAGCTGCGCTTCCTGCCGGGCAGCGTGCAGCACGCGCTGAACATGGAACCGCAGATCGCCGCCTGGGCCGAGCGTTTCGCGCGCAAGAGCAGCGCGCTGTTCCTCGGCCGCGGTCTGCATTACCCGATCGCGCTGGAAGGCGCGCTCAAGCTCAAGGAAATCTCCTACATCCACGCTGAGGCCTATCCGGCAGGCGAGCTGAAGCACGGCCCGCTGGCGCTGGTGGACGAGGACATGCCGGTGGTGGTGATCGCCCCCAACGACAGCCTGCTGGAGAAGGTGAAGTCGAACATGCAGGAAGTGCGCGCCCGTGGCGGCGAGCTGTTCGTGTTCGCCGACCAGGACAGCAACTTCAACGAGTCCGAGGGTGTGCACGTGATCCGTACGCCGCGCCATGCGGGCGTGCTCAGCCCGATCGTGCACACGATCCCGGTGCAGCTGCTGGCGTACCACACCGCGCTGGCGCGCGGCACCGACGTGGACAAGCCGCGCAACCTGGCCAAGAGCGTGACGGTGGAGTAAGCCCGGCGGATCCATTGGATGCTGCATGCGAAGGGGCCCCAAGTGGGCCCCTTTCGTTTGCGCCGGTGGCCGTGGCAAGTGGGACAGCTGTCGGGTGTTCTGTCCGCTGTCGGCAGCCGGCAATCAATCTTTAATGCGCGACATCGCCTGTATTCAGCGGCGGTTTCAGCCACGGTGCCATTCTCTGGATCGTCAGTTGGTTCCCACGACGAACTGTCCTATCGATGCCGGTAGTGACCGATGGTCGCAGTCGTAGAATCGATTTGACCGAGGCCCGGGTTGAGCGGTTGAGCCCACCTCGTTCGCGTTGCAGCACATCGTCTGCCGATCCATTCCAAGCGGCCGCCGGGTGCGCCAGACGTGCACTGAAAGGTCTGTTCCCGGGGAGGGGGCGTATCGGAAGAGCACACTTTTTTGACTTCAGTGACCTGCACCAGGAAACAAGAATGAACGTCCGCGAACTCCTGCAATCCAAGAAAGAAGCTGTCATCACCATCGACGCCGAAGACACCATCGGTGCCGCCGCCCACAAGATGAGCGCGAACAAGATCGCTGCGCTGGTGGTGATGAAGGACGATGCCCCGGTCGGCATCATTTCCGAGAAGGACATCGTGCGTACCCTGGCCGACGACGGCCCGCAGGCCGGCCGCCGGGTGATCTCCAGCCTGCCGTCCACCGGTCTGGAAGGCATTGCGCCGGAAGCGACCCTGAAGCAGGCCATGTCGTTGATGACGTACTCGCGGCGCCGTCATCTGATGGTCACCGAAGGCGCCCGCCTGGTCGGCATCCTCAGCCTGGGCGATATCGTGAAGAACCTGCTGGGCGAGCTGGAACTGGAAAAGGCCGTGCTGCAGGACATCTACATGGCCGCCCACTGAGGGCTGGACCATTGGACGCAGAGAAGCCGGGCATTGCCCGGCTTCTTCGTTCACGGCTTCGGTGATATCAGAAAGTGACCTTCACCGAATCGGCGCTGTAGCTCGCCGGGCCGTGATAGACCACTTCGATGTTGTTGCCATCCGGATCGAGCACGAAGGCGCCGTAGTAGCCCGGATGGTAGGGGCGTTCGCCCGGTGCACCGTTGTCGGTACCGCCGGCGGCGATGGCTGCAGTGTGGAAGGCATCGACGGTGGCGCTGTCGCGCGCCTGGAACGCCAGGTGGTGGCGGCCGGTCAGCTGGCCGGCGGCGGCCTCGCTGCTGGCGCTGGAAATGAACAGCTCATCTGCCCAGAAGTAATCATCGCCTTCGCCGGCGATCGGGATGCCGATGGTGTCGAACACCGCCTGATAGAAGCGGCGGCTGGCGGCCAGGTCACGCACCACCAGCTGCAGGTGGTCGATCAGGCGGCCACGGTGCAGTTCCATCGTTTCCATACGAACCTCGCAAAAAAGGGGACGGAGTCGGTAGCGCCGGGCCGTGCCCGGCGTGCGCGCAGCGCGGCCTGCTCAAGGCCGCCGGGCATGGCCCGGCGCCCCCGGGAATGTGCCCCTTTCTGGGTCAGACGTTGGAGATGATCTCGACCCAGTAGCCGTCCGGGTCCTTGATGAAGGCCAGGTTCTTCATGCGGCCGTCGGTCAGGCGCTTCTGGAAGGTCACGCCCAGATCCTCGAAGCGCTGGCAGGCCGCCTCGATGTCCGGCACCGACACGCAGATGTGGCCGAAGCCGCGCGGGTCGCTGTTGCCGTCGTGGTAGACCGCGCCGTCCTGGTTTTCGGTGCCGTGGTTGTGGGTCAGTTCCAGCACGCCCGGCAGGCCAGCCATCCACACGCGGCGCTGGGAGTCGTCTTCCGGCACCACCGCGCTGGCCGGTACGTAGGCCAGGAAGTACAGGCTGAACTGGGCGTCCGGGAAGTCGCGCTTGTCGATCAGCTGGTAGCCGAGCACGCGGGTGTAGAAGTCCAGCGAGGCGGTGATGTCCTTCACCCGCAGCATGGTGTGGTTGAACACGAAGCCGGTGGTTTCGGCCGGAGCCTGGGCGGCGACGCCGGGGACGTCGCGCAGGGCGGGAATGGTCATGGGGGAGGTCCTTCAGACAGGGCCGTTGCCGGCCGGATGGGGCCATTCTACCGGCCGTCACCTGACGGCACCGCGACGTACAATGGACGGATCGCACCGTTCCGTTCTGAGCATTGCCCGCCATGTCGCAGCGTGAATGGGTGGCCGCCGCCATCCGCAAGATCGAAGCCGATTTCAACCGTTCCGCCGATACCCACCTGATCCCGATGGCACTGCCCGGGTTCGAGGGCATCGATGTGTACCTGAAGGATGAATCGAGCCATCCCACCGGCAGCCTAAAGCACCGGCTGGCGCGCTCGCTGTTCCTGTATGCGTTGACCAACGGCTGGTTGCGCGAGGGGCGGCCGGTGATCGAGGCGTCCAGTGGCTCGACCGCGGTGTCCGAAGCTTACTTCGCGCGCCTGCTCGGTCTGCCGTTCATCGCGGTGATCCCGGCCACGACCTCGCCGGAGAAGATCGCCGCCATCGAGTTCCACGGGGGCCGCTGCCACCTGGTCGAGCGCGCCTGCGACCTCAACTGCGACTCGGAAAAGCTGGCCCGCGAAACCGGCGGCCACTTCATGGACCAGTTCACCTACGCTGAGCGCGCGACCGACTGGCGCGCCAACAACAACATCGCCGAATCCATCTTCAAGCAGATGGCCGAAGAGCCGAGCCCGATCCCGGAATGGATCGTGTGCAGCCCCGGCACCGGCGGTACGGCGGCCACGCTGGGCCGTTATGTCAGCTACCGCCGGCATGACACCCGCATTCTCTGCGCGGACCCGGAAGTGTCGGTGTTCTTCGACGGCTACCGGGCCGCGGTGGCGGGTGAGCCCGACTGGCGTGGCCTGACCTGCAGCGGCGGTTCGCGCGTGGAAGGCATCGGCCGGCCGCGGGTGGAGCCGAGTTTCATCCCGACCAGCGTCGATGCGATGGTGAAGGTGCCCGACGCGCTGAGCCTGGCCGCGATGCGCCATGTCAGCCGCCAGCTCGGCCGTCGTGTCGGTGGCTCCACCGGCACCAATTTCATCGGCGTGCTGCAGGCCGCGCAGTGGATGCGCGAGGCCGGCCACCAGGGCAGCATCGTCAGCATCCTGTGCGACAGCGGCGAACGCTACGCGCAGAGCTATTACGACCCGGCGTGGTATGCGCGCCAGGGCATCGATGTCGACGGCGCCGATGCGCAGCTGGCGGCGGCAGTGGCCGGGCAGGGGCTGCCGGAACTGCCGTGGTGCAGCCTGGAAGCGCTGTAACGCTCTTGTAGCGTCGAGCCATGCTCGACGCCGCAGATTCAGTATCCCGCTGCGGTGAACGCGTCCAGCACCGCATCGCGCAGCGCATCGGGCAATGCCTCGATATCCATCGCGCGATCATCCAGATGCAGGCTCGGGTCCAGGATGCTGGCGCGTCCCTGGGCCAGTGCCTGCAGCCACAGCAGCACACAGATCACGAACTCGCGCTCATGGCCCAGCCGCAGCTGGCTGGCGCCGCGTTCGATCACCTCGAACGGGTACCACTCCTGGGCATCGTTGAAGGTGCCGCCCTGCTGAAGCACGGCCTGCAGTTGCTGCAGGTGGCGCGGGGCGTCGTCGCCGGCATCGCACAATGCGGCGATCCAGGTCAGTTCGGCCGGACTGGCGGACAATGCCAGTGACCGGGCCGGTGAGGCGGATGCAACTGCAGCCAGACCTTCCATGTAGGGCCTCGTTCGGTGCGTACCGCTGCGGACTCCCCCGCAGGCAGAGCTTCGAACCGCGACCGTAAGGCCGACGTGAATGCCGGGCCGCGCCCCCTTGTCAGCCCCGCCTGCCAGCGCCATATCTACTGGGCTGCCCGCCCGCCGGGCCCGTTCCCTGGAGATCTGCCGTGACCGTTGCCAACCCCCTGCTCGATTTTTCCGGCCTGCCGCGCTTCGAGGCGATCCGCCCCGAGCACGTGGCACCGGCGTTGGACGTGCTGCTGGCCGAGGCCGAAGCCGCCGTCAGCGCGGCCGAGCAGGTGCAGCCGGTGCGCTGGGAGACCTTCGTTGCCCCGCTGGACGATGCCACCGAGCGGCTGTGGCGCGCCTGGGGCCTGGTCGGCCACCTGCAGGGCGTGGTCAACACCCCGGAACTGCGTGAGGCCTACAACAGCAACCTGCCGCGGGTGACCCGCTTCGCTAGCGCGCTCAGCCAGAACCTGGCGTTGTACCGGCAGTACCAGGCACTGGCCACAAGCGCCGAGGCGGCACGCTTCGACGAGGCCCGGCGCAAGGTGCTGGACAACACCCTGCGCGATTTCCGCCTGGGGGGTGCCGAGCTGGCGCCAGAGTCGCAGCAGCGCTTTGCTGTGATCAAGGAAGAACTGTCGGCGCTGTCGGCGAAGTTCTCGCAGAACGTGCTCGATGCCACCGACGCGTGGTCGCTGATCATCGAGGACGAAGCGCGACTGAAGGGCCTGCCGGAGGATGTGAAGGCCGCTGCGCATGTCGCAGCACAGAAGGACGGCAAGGCCGGCTGGAAACTGACCCTGCAGATGCCGTGCTACCTGCCGGTGCAGACCTGGGGCGAGGACCGCGATCTGCGCGAGATCCTGTATCGCGCCAGTGCACAGCGTGCGTCCGAGTTTGGCGACGACGCGCTGGACAACAGCGGCAACATCGACCGCATCCTGGCCCTGCGCGCCGAACTGGCCGCGCTGCTCGGCTTCGGTTCGTATGGTGATTACTCGGTGGCGACCAAGATGGCGCAGGACCCGGGCGAAGTGCTCGGTTTCCTGCGTGACCTGGCCGCGCGCGCCAAGCCGTTCGCCGCCAAGGATCGCGCCGAGCTGGAGCAGTTCGCACGCGAACAGCTCGGCATCGACAGCCTGCAGGCCTGGGACCTGGCATTCGCCGCCGACCGCCTCAAGCAGGTGCGCTACAGCTACTCCGAGCAGGAGGTGAAGCAGTACTTCACCGAACCGAAGGTGCTGGGCGGTCTGTTCTCGGTGATCGAGCAGCTGTACGGCCTGCGCGTGCAGGAGGACAGCGCTCCGGTCTGGCACGAGGACGTGCGCTTCTTCCGGCTGGTCGATGCGCAGGGCGCGCTGGTTGGCCAGTTCTACCTCGATCTGTATGCGCGCGAAGGCAAGCGCGGTGGCGCGTGGATGGATGATTGCCGCAACCGTCGCGAACGTGCCGACGGCAGCGTGCAGACGCCGCTGGTCTACCTGGTGTGCAACTTCGGTCGTGGTGCCAATGGCAAGCCGGCGACCTTCAGCCACAATGAAGTGACCACCCTGTTCCATGAAATGGGCCACGGCCTGCATCAGCTGCTGACCCGCATCGGCGAACTGGGCGTGGCCGGCATCAACGGCGTCGAATGGGACGCGGTGGAGCTGCCCAGCCAGTTCATGGAGAACTTCTGCTGGGAATGGGACCACTTGCAGGGCATGACCGCGCATGTGGAAACGGGTGAGCCGCTGCCGCGCGCGCTGTACGAGCGCATGCTGGCCGCACGCAACTTCCATAGCGGCATGGCCACCGTTCGCCAGCTGGAGTTCGGTCTGTTCGACATGCTGCTGCACAGCCAGTTCGAGCCGGCGCAGGACAGCGTTCTGGCACTGCTCGATCGCGTGCGCGCGGAAGTGGCGGTGAACCACCCGCCGGTCTGGAACCGCTTCCCGCACCAGTTCAGCCACATCTTCGCCGGCGGTTACGCGGCCGGCTACTACAGCTACAAGTGGGCCGAGGTGCTGAGCGCCGATGCCTACGCCGCCTTCGAGGAAGCACCGCAGGCACTGGCTGAAACCGGTGCACGCTTCCGTGATGAGATCCTGTCGCGTGGTGGCAGCCGTCCGGCGGCGGAGAACTTCAGGGCCTTCCGCGGGCGCGCACCGCAGATCGATGCGCTGCTGCGCCACTCGGGCATGGCGTAAGGTGTTTGGTAGGTGCCAACCTTGGTTGGCACTTCACCGCCATCCACGCATGGCGTGGATCTACCGGAACATGCCCTGGTAGGTGCCAACCTTGGTTGGCACGTCGCCGCCATCCACGCACATGCCGGCCAGCGGCCGGCACTACCGAAGACGGGTCATTCGACGTAGATCATCTTCCGGGCCATGCCGCCGTCCACGATGAAATCCTGGCCGGTGGTGAAACCGGACAGCGACGACAGCAGGTACACCGCCAGTGCACCGATGTCTTCGGGGCGGCCGACCCGGCCGACCGGATGCTGTGCGTGGTCGATGGTCGAGTATTCCGGCTCATGGCGCCGTGAGGGTGCCTGCCACGCAGTGGTGCCGATCCAGCCGGGACTGATGCTGTTCACCCGCACCGCCGGGCCGCTGCTGATCGCCAGCGCATGGGTGAAGGCCACCAGCCCACCCTTGGCCGCTGCATAGGCCTCGCTGTGCGCTTCGGATTGCCAGGCGCGGGTGGAGGCGATGTTGATGATCGCGCCCGCAGTGCTGGCGGTCAGCGCTGGCAGCGCGTGCTTGCTGCACAGGAAGGCGCCGTGCAGCGAGGACAGCCGGCGCTGCCACTCGTCCCAGTCCATGTCCTGCAGCAGCGTGCCGTGCGGGCCGGCGATCCCCGCGTTGTTGACCAGCCCGTCGATGCGGCCGAAACGCTGCTGGGCCGTGCTGATGAAGTCGCGTACGCTGGCTTCCTCGATGATGTCCAGCCGCTGGAACGCGGCATCCTCACTGCGCTGCCATTCGTCCAGACAGGCCTGGCCGGCTTCGACGTCCAGATCGCCGATCAGCACGCGTCCACCGGCACCAAGTACGGCCTGGGCAATACCGCGGCCGATGCCGTTGGCACCGCCGGTGACCAGCACGACCTTGCCCGACAGCGGCGCGGCCGGCCATGCGGCAATCGGCGGCACCGTGCTCACGTCAGGTCTTCGCCGCGCAGGCGACGGTGCCAGCCGTCCACACCGATGCGGTCCAGGGTCTGGATGTTGCGCTCGACGATCACGTCCGGGTCCGGATAGACATCCACCGCGCGCGCCACGCTGTCTTCGCGCAGCAGGTGCAGGGTGGGGAAGGGCGCGCGATTGGTGTAGTTGCTGGCATCGTCTGCGGCCACGCCATCGAACTGGTAGTCCGGGTGGAAGCTGGCCACCTGCAGGATGCCCTGCAGGTCCAGCGCTTCGATGGCCGCGTCGGCGTTGTCGAGGAAATCGTTGTAGTCGAGGAAATCGGTCAGCACCTGCGGATGCACGATCAGCGTGGTGTCGATCTGCTCGGCCGGCGTATCGCGCAGCAGCACCAGCTCCTCGGCCAGCTGTTCAACCAGCGCTTCCGGCGTGGTCGCATCGCTGAGCACGATGCGGACCTGGTCCTTCACGTACACCGCCTTGGCGAACGGGCACAGGTTCAGGCCGATGACGATGCGCTCCAGCCACAGGCGGGTGGCGGCGATCGGGTCATCGGTGGGCAGGTGGGAATCGGTCATGGCGGGCACGTCGGCTGGCGGGGCCGCCATTGTAGGCAGTGTGCCGGTGCTGCGCTGTCCACTGTGCAGGAACTGGACAGTGGCGAAGCGGGAAATCCCTGATGATTCAATCCGTTGCGCGCTACCGATGGATGGCCGATTGCCAGCCCGGGGCGACGGGCGTGGAATGGATGCACGACACAGGAGGACACCCATGACTGCATCTTCCCCGTGGCTGCCGGACGCCCTCTGGGCCGGCGCCTTCTTTGATGGCCACTGGCAGGCTGCCCCACAACGGCACCCGGTGATTGAACCGGCCACCGGCCAGCAGCTCGGCGAGATCGGCCTGGCCGACCCGGCGCAGGTCGCGCGTTCGTCCGCCGCCGCCGCGCAGGCCCAGCAGGCGTGGGCGGCGGCGCCCTATGAACAGCGTGCCGACGTGCTGCGCAAGGCTGCGCGTCTGGCCGAAGAAAACATCGACACCCTGGTCGAGTGGCTGGTGCGCGAAAGCGGTTCGACCCGCCTGAAGGCCGGCTTCGAAGCCAAGGTGACCATCAAGGCACTGCATGAAGCTGCGGCGTTGCCGTCGCGCAGCACGGGTGAGATTCTGCCATCCGAACCGGGCAAGCTGAACCTGGCGCGGCGCCGCCCGCTGGGCGTGGTCGGGGTCATCTCGCCGTTCAATTTCCCGCTCTACCTGGCGATGCGCGCGGTGGCCCCGGCGATTGCGCTGGGCAACGCCGTGGTCCTCAAGCCGGACCCGCGTACGGCGGTATGTGGCGGCGCGGTGATCGCACGCTTGTTCGAGCAGGCGGGCCTGCCGGCAGGCGTGCTGCACATGCTGCCCGGCGATGGCGCGGCCGGGGCCGCACTGACCAGTGATTCGCACGTGGCGATGATCCAGTTCACTGGCTCCACGGCGGCCGGGCGCAAGGTCGGCGAGGCGGCCGGCAGGCATCTGAAGAAGGTCTCGCTGGAACTGGGCGGCAAGAATTCGTTGATCATCCTGGATGATGCAGACCTGGACCTGGCGGTGGCCAACACCGCGTGGGGCGTCTACCTGCACCAGGGCCAGATCTGCATGGCGACCGGCCGCGTGCTGGTGCACCGGAAGATCCACGACACGTTCCTGCAGAAACTGGTGGCCAAGGCCAACGCGCTGAAGGTGGGCGACCCGGCACGTGAGGATGTGGCGATCGGCCCGCTGATCAATGCCGGCCAGCGCGACCATGCCGCACGCCTGGTCGAGCAGGCCGTGCAGGCCGGTGCCACGCTGGAAGCGGGAGGCACGCATCGGGACCTGTTCTTCGCACCCACCGTGCTCGGCAATGTTGCGGCCGACAATCCGGCCTTCAGCGAGGAGATATTCGCGCCGGTGGCGGTGGTGGTGCCGTTCGATGATGACGACGAAGCCGTGCGTCTGGCCAACGACAGCGAGTACGGGCTGTCGATGGCGATCGTGTCCAGCAATGTCGGCCGCGCGCTGAAGATCGGCGAGCGCCTGCGCACCGGCCTGCTGCACATCAACGACCAGACGGTGAACGACGAAGTGATCAATCCCTTCGGCGGCGTCGGTGCATCCGGCAACGGCACCAGCATCGGTGGCCCCGCCAACGGCGAGGAGTTCACCCAGTGGCAGTGGTTGACCGTCAAGGGCGAAGCGCCCGCTTACCCGATCTGATCGAAGGAGCCATCACGATGAACGACAACAACGCAACGCGTGAGATCACCGCCGCCGTGGTACGCGGCAAGGAGCAGCCCTTCGTCATCGAGCAGGCGACGCTGCGCGGCCCGCAGGACGACGAGGTGCTGGTGAAGGTGGTGGCCACCGGCCTGTGCCACACCGACCTGATCGTGCGCGATCAGTACTATCCAGTGCCGCTGCCGGCGGTGCTCGGCCATGAGGGTGCCGGCATCGTCGAAGCGGTTGGCCCGAACGTGCGCGACCTCAAGGCGGGGGATCACGTGGTACTGACCTATGGCGCCTGTGGTCACTGCAATCCCTGCCGGGGCGGACACGGTGCCTATTGCAGGGATTTCTTCGGGCTCAACTTCGGCGGCGACGATGGCCACGGCCATACCGCCATCACCGATGCGCAGGGCCAGCCGCTGCACGATCACTTCTTCGCCCAGTCCTCGTTTGCCACCTACGCGCTGGCCCGCGAGATCAATGCGATCAAGGTGCCTGATGACGCACCACTGGAATTGCTGGGCCCGCTGGGGTGCGGCATCCAGACCGGTGCCGGTGCGGTGCTCAACTCGCTGCAGGTGCGGTCCGGCAGCAGCTTTGCAAGCTATGGTGCCGGTGCGGTGGGCCTGAGTGCAGTGATGGCGGCCAAGGTGGCCGGCGCCACCACCATCATCGCCATCGACGTGGTGCCTTCGCGCCTGCAGCTTGCGCTGGAGCTGGGAGCCACCCACGTGGTCAACAGCCGGGAGACTGATGTGATCGAGGCGGTGCGCGCGATCACCGGTGGTGGTGCTGACTTCGCGCTGGAATCGACCGGCCGTCCGGACGTGTTGTCCGCCGGCATCGAGGCGCTGGGTGGGCTGGGCATGATGGGCGTGGTCGGTGCGCCGAAGCTGGGCACCACCGCCAGTTTCGATGTGAACAACCTGCTGCTGGGTGGTCGCAGCATCCGCGGCATCGTCGAGGGTGACAGCGTGCCGCAGGTGTTCATTCCGCAGCTGGTGACCCTGTTCCAGCAGGGGCGCTTTCCGTTCGACAAGCTGGTGAAGTTCTATCCGTTGGAACAGATCAACCAGGCGGCCGAAGACAGCACGAAGGGAATCACGCTCAAGCCGGTCCTGCGGATCGCGGCGTAAGGGTGGGGTGGGTTTGCAGGGCTGCGCCCTGCACCCGCCGAAGCAATGGCAACCGCCAGAGCAACAGCAGAAGCTGGATTCCTGAGCTTGGCGGGGTGGGTCCGGTTGCTGTTGGTGGGTGCCGACCGTTGGTCGGCACGGGGTCGGAGCCGTTCTCCAAAGTAAAACGGCTCTGACCGCTTGTTTGAACCGCTGGCGGGAACATTCCGTTGTCGGAACGTAACGGGGCGTTGCCGCCGACGGGTGTACGCTGCGTCCATGATGGCCACGACAGTCGGGCAGCAACAACTGGTGGCGGCACGTGCCGCTTTCGCCGAGGGCGATGCGCGCTCATTGGGCGTGTTGCCGCTGCCGCTGCAGCAGTCATGGCTGCGTTCGCGCGCGGCGGGCCTGCAGCCGGGGCAGGAGCCGGACTATCGGCCGCTGCTGGGCGATGGCCGCCATCTGTCCCATCCCGATGACCGACGCCTGGCGCGCTGCGTGAAGCCGGAGCTGGAACAGCTCTGGGCGGCGTTCGGTGGGCGTGGCTGGACGATGTTCTGCGCCAACCGCGACGGCATGGTGATCGCGCAGCAGGCCCATGGCCTGGAAGATGCTCCCTTGCTGCGGCCGATCCAGGTCGGGCGACAGCTGGGCGAGACGGAGATCGGCACCACCGCGCCAGCGGTCAGTCTGGCCGACGATGTGCCGGCACTGGTGCGCGGCAATGAACATTACCTGCAGCGGTTCGCGCCGGTGTTCTGCCTGAGCGAGCCACTGCACGACCTCGACGGTCGGGTCTGCGGGGTGATCGATATCACCGGTCTTGGCGAGCGCGATCCCGTCCTGCTGCAGGGCTATTTCCGGCAGGCTGCGCTGGCCAGCGAAAATCGCTTGTTCCACAGCCTCACCGACGTGCACCTGCTCGCCGTGCAACATGATCCGCGCTGGCTGGCGTCACCGCTGCAGGGACTGCTGGCGGTGCAGGAGGATGGCCAGCTGCGTGCAGCCAACCGTGTTGCACGGCGCCTGCTGGGCCTGCCACGGCGGGGGCCATTGCCGCTGCTGGATCTTGAGGCGCTGTTTGCTGGCGCCAGTGCGGCGCAACGGCGTCGCCTGCTGCAACCGGGCGCAGCGCATCGGGTCCGGCTGGGCGAGGGCAGCGCGGTCTACCTGCAGCATCTGCAGGCACCGCGAGGTGCATTGCGGCGCGGCGCGCAGCAGATTGCGCCGATAAACCCGGGTGCGCCGCAGCTGCGTGAACAGCAGCGCGAGGCGGCACGCCGTGCGGCACAGGCCGCTGACGGCAACCTCAGCCTGGCCGCACGCCAGTTGGGAATCTCGCGCACCACGCTGTACAAGCTGCTGCGCGATTGACCGCGTAGTCCACCGGGCATGGCCCGGCGGATGCCTCAGTCGCGGAAGTTGTTGAACTGCAGCGGCAGCTCGAACTTGCCGGCCTTGAGTACGGCAATGGCGTCCTGCAGGTCGTCGCGCTTCTTGCCCTGCACGCGCAGCTTGTCGCCGTTGATCTGGCTTTCCACCTTCAGCTTGGCGTCCTTCAGTGCCGCCGCGATCTTCTTGGCAATCTTCTGCTCGATGCCCTGCTTGACGGTGATCTTCTGCCGGGCCTGGGCCAGGTTGGTCTCGATGTCGCCGAACTCCAGGCTGAGCACGTCGATGCCGCGCGCGGCCAGGCGGGCACGCAGGATGTCGTTCATCTGCTTGAGCTGGAACTCGGTCGGCGCCGTCTGGTTGATGACATCGCCATCTCGCTCGAACTTGGCGTCCACGCCCTTGAAGTCGAAGCGGGTGGCCAGTTCGCGGTTGGCCTGGTCGATGGCGTTGGTCAGCTCGTGGGTGTCGACTTCGGACACGACGTCGAAGGAAGGCATGGGCGGTGCTCCGCAGAATTCAGTGGCGCTCATTCTATCGCGCCGGCCCGCATGCCCGCGTTCTGTAGAGTCGAGCCATGCTCGGCTGCTTTGTGAAGAGCAGTCGAGCATGGCTGGACTCTACAATCCGGTGCGGTCGGCGATAATGAGCCATGAACCTGCAACGCTCCCCTTCGCGCGCGGTGGCCTGGATGGTCGCTGCGGTGGCCTGTTTCTCGCTGATGGACGCCGGCATGAAGCAGCTGTCGGCCAGCTATCCCACGCTGGAAGTGACTTTCCTGCGTGGCGCGGCCTCGTTGCCGTTCGTGCTGGTCTGGGTGCTGGTCAGCGCCGGCCCGCGCTCGCTGATCCCGCGCCGCTGGGGCCTGCACCTGCTGCGTGGCGGGCTGGGCATGGCGATGATCGGCTGCTTCGTGTTCGCCCTGCGCGACCTGCCGCTGTCCACCGCCTACACCATCTATTTCGTTGCCCCGCTGCTGATCGCCGCGCTGTCGGTGCCGTTGCTGGGCGAGCGCGTCGGGCCGCGGCGCTGGGTCGCCATCGGCATCGGCCTGGTGGGCGTGCTGGTGGTGCTGCGGCCGGGTGTGGACGGCTTCATTTCGGTGCCCGGCCTGATGGTGCTGGCGGCGGCAACGGCCTATGCCGTGGCGGCGATCACGGTCAGCCTGCTGACCCGCACCGATACCTCGCAGTCGATGGTGGTCTGGTTCCTGGTGATCATGGCCATCGGCGCCGGCCTGCTGGCCATGCCCGGCTGGGTACCGCTGCAGCTGGCACACGCACCGCTTATCGCCGGCATGGGTCTGGCCGGGGCGCTCGGTCAGATCGCCCTGACCAAGGCCTTCCAGCTGGGCGAGGCCTCGATGATCGCGCCGCTGGAGTACAGCGGCCTGGTCTGGGTGATCGGCTGGGATCTGGCCTTCTGGGGCGAGCTGCCGGACAGCTATACCTGGGTGGGTGCGGCAATCATCGTCGCCTCGGGCCTGTACCTGCTGCACCGTGAGCGGGTGAACCGGCAGGAACCGCCGAAGCCGCTGGACCATCCCTGAGTCGGTTGGGCCGGGGAATGGGGTCAGAGCCCCTGCGGGGCTCTGACCCCAGCCAACGCGCCGGCGTGGGCGCCTTAGAACCAAAAGGAATAACATTCTGGCCCATGGCGCGGGCGCGCGACCGCCTGCGCTGGTAGGCTGCACGCCCCCTTCCGTCACCCAGCCGGTGAGCCACGCCCGTGATCGAGTTCCAGCGCCTGCACAAATCCTATGCCGTTGCCGGCCGCGCAGTCAGCGCGCTGCAACCGCTGGACCTGACCATCGAGGCCGGTGAAGTATTCGGCATCATCGGCCATTCCGGTGCCGGCAAATCGACCCTGATCCGCATGATCAACCGCCTGGAAGAACCCAGCGGTGGCCGTTTGCTGATCGGTGGCGAGGATGTCACCGCGTTGGACGCGGATGGCCTGCGCACGCTGCGTCGGCGCATCGGCATGATCTTCCAGCACTTCAACCTGCTGTCGTCACGCACGGTGGCTGGCAATGTCGCCTTCCCGCTGGAGTTGGCTGGCACGCCGAAGGCGGAGATCGACGCGCGCGTGGCCGAGCTGCTGCAGACCGTGGGCCTGGAAGCGCATGCGCAGAAGTATCCGGCGCAGCTGTCCGGTGGCCAGAAGCAGCGCGTCGGCATCGCCCGCGCGCTGGCGACCCGCCCGCAGATCCTGCTGTGCGACGAGGCCACCAGTGCGCTGGATCCGCAGACCACGGCCTCGGTGCTGTCGCTGCTGTCGAAGATCAACCGCGAGCTGGGCCTGACCATCGTGTTGATCACCCACGAGATGGACGTGATCCGCCGTGTCTGCGACCGCGTTGCTGTGCTCGATGCCGGGCAGATGGTCGAGACCGGACCGGTTACCCGGGTGTTCCTGCATCCGCAGCACCCGACCACGCGCCGGTTCGTCAGCGAATCGGAGCACGTGGACGAAGGGGCGTTGCACCGCGATTTCGATGCCGTCGGTGGCCGCATCGTGCGGCTGACCTTCCTTGGCGGAGATACCTACGAACCCCTGCTCGGCAGTGTCGCGCGGGAGACCGGTGTCGATTACAACATCCTGTCCGGCCGTATCGACCGGATCAAGGACACCCCGTATGGCCAGCTGGTGGTCGCCCTGGTGGGCGGTGACCAGTCCGCCGCGCAGGCCGCGTTCGTGGCCGCCGGCGTGCACGTTGAGGAACTGCGTCGATGATCATCGCCACTGCCGGCGGCTTCTTCCGCCACCTGGATGCGGGCAAGTGGGCCGACATCGGCCAGGCCACCATCGACACCCTGCTGATGCTGCTCGGTTCGCTGCCGCTGACCCTGGCCATCGGCCTGCCCCTGGGCGTGCTGCTGTACCTGTTCGGCGCGCCGCAGATGAAGCGCCGGCCGTTCGCCTACGGCGTGCTGGCGCTGGTGGTGAACCTGCTGCGCTCGGTGCCTTTCATCATCCTGATGATCGTGCTGATCCCGGTCACGCTGTTCCTGATGGGGACGTCGCTGGGTGTACGCGGTGCGATCGTGCCGTTGGTGATCGGTGCCGCGCCGTTCTACGCGCGCCTGGTCGAGACCGCGCTGCGCGAAGTGGACCGTGGCGTGATCGAAGCGACCCAGTCGATGGGTGCCACCACCTGGCAGCTCGTCACCCGCGTGCTGCTGCCGGAGGCGCGTCCGGGGCTGATCGCTGGCGCAACGGTCACTACCGTGGCGCTGATCGGCTTCACCGCGATGGGCGGTGCGATCGGTTCCGGTGGCCTCGGCGACCTGGCCTTCCGCGACGGCTACCAGCGCTCGCACACCGACGTGGCCCTGGTCACCGTGGTCCTGCTGCTGGTCCTTGTGCAGCTGCTGCAGATGCTCGGCGACCGCCTGGTCGCGCATTACAGCCGCAAATAATCGGTTCGTCCGCCGTGCCATGCCCGGCATGATCGTGGTAGCCGGCCAGCGGCCGGTTCTACCTCATCGCCTGGAAACGGTAGTGCCGGCCGCTGGCCGGCAGAGCCTGCAGAACTTCGACAGTGTGCCTGTCATAGCGCCAGGCTCTGGAAGCCGCCACACCCATCAGGAATCAATATCGCCAGACTGGGACTGGCAGCACACCCCGTTCCTTGGTATGTTCCGTTCAACGTAATACGTTTTACGGAATGATCCGTTCATTCCGCTGCAAGCAGACCCGTGCCCTGTTTGAAGGAACCTGTCCACGTGCCTGGCTTTCGATCCGGCAGGCTGCCGAGCGCAAACTCCAACTGCTCGACTCGGCACAGACGTTGGCATTCCTGCGCAGCCCGCCCGGGAACCGACTCGAGGCGCTGTCAGGTGATCGGAGAGGGCAGTACAGCTTGCGTATCAATGACCAGTGGCGGCTGTGCTTTACCTGGACCGACAACGGCGCCGATGCCGTGGAAATTGTTGACTATCACTGAGGTGCCCGCCATGAAGCGTCCCCACAACGGCATGCGCGCCATCCATCCTGGCGAGATCCTGCGCGAAGAGTTCCTGATGCCTCTGGCGTTGAGCGTGAACGCGCTGGCAAGGGCCTTGGATGTTCCCGCAACACGGCTGCACGCCATCGTGCACGGGGAGCGCAGTATTTCGGCCGATACCGCGGCACGGCTGGCGCGACATTTTGGTGGGGATGCCGCGTCCTGGCTTGCGATGCAGGCGGCCTACGACCTCAAGACATTGCCAACGCGCAGCGAGATCGAGCGACGGGTGCAGCCGCGGGCAGCGTGAATTCGGGGCGCACGGACCGAGGTCCGCGGCCACAATCCAGTCAACGCACGTTCGGTACTTCGTAGCCCAGCTTGCCGACCTGCTCCGGGTGCTGCGGCACGCGCTTGAGCTTGTCGGTGTTCACGCCGTACTCGTCGCGCAGTCGCTCTGCGAGCTCCTTGTACAGGGCTTTGTCCATGTCCGGCGTACGCGAGAAGATCCAGGCCATTTCACGGCCGGGATAGCCGATCAGCGCCCACGAATAGTCCGGGGCCACTTCCAGTACCCGCGAATGGGTGGGCACCACGCGGTAGAACCAGGTGCGCCAGCCGTGGTTGCCGCTGTCCGGATCGACGCTGGCGCGCGCGCGGACTTCCTGCAGCGGTTCGCCGAAGCCATCGCGGTAGCGGTAGGTGATGCCGACCTTGTGCGCGTCGCGGAGCTCATACTCGTTGACGCTGGCCACATGGCCCCGTTCGATGAAGTTCGGCACGCGGCCGATCACGTACCAGGTGCCCATGAAACGCTTCAGGTCGATCGGCGCATCCGGGTCGGCGGCGCGCGGAGCGCTGGCACGGGGCGACGGCGGCTCACTGGCGGCCACGGCGGGGCCCGCCAGGGACAGAGCCAGCAGCACGGCGCAGAGCGGGCGGATCGAAGTCATGCGGGAGCGGGCTCCAGTGGGCTTGCACGCGCATGGTCGACTGTGTGCACGCGATCCGTCAATGGTGTCGCACCCTGTGAGAAGGGCCTTGCCCAAGCTGTGTTGCATTGTCCACCGGAGAAGCCCCATGAACGCACGTTCCGTCCGCCGCCCTGCAACTGAACGCGTCATCATTGAACGCGCCGATCCACGCCTGCTGCGCAGCGTGCGACAGGTGGCGCTGGCCGGTGTGGCATTGGTGCTGGTCTGGCCAGCTGCGCGGGGCAGCAACGCCTGGCTGGGCTGGCTGCCGATGTGGCTGGTCGGCATGCCACTGGTGGCCTGGTGGGCGCTGCTGCGCTTCCCGCTGCCTGGACTGTCGTGGCTGCGGCTGGCCCGGCGTACCGGTGGACAGGCCCGTCGTCGCGCCGGCGGCACGACCCGTAGCCGGCGCAGCCCCGCGGCCACGGCCTGACCTTCGACACGGGGGCGGCCGCGACATTCCGTGCTAGCGTTCCACGGCTTATGACTGCCTGGAGCTGCAATGTCACGACTCGCTTCCGCCTGCCTGCTGGCTGGCATGATGACCGCTGCCTCGGTGGGGACCGCCGTGGCCGCTGAAGACACCGACCGTTACGCCTGGCTCGAAGACGTCACCGGCGACAAGCCGCTGACCTGGGTCAAGGAACAGAACGCCAAGTCCGAGGCGCGCCTGGCGCAGAGCCCGGCCTTCAAGCAGATGGAGGCCAGCATCCGCGAGGTGCTCGACTCCGATGCAAAGATTCCCGCCGTGCAGAAGATCGGCGACTACTACTACAACTTCTGGAAGGACCAGCAGCATGAGCGCGGCCTGTGGCGCCGCACCACGCTGGCCGAATACCGCAAGGCCTCGCCGCAGTGGGAGACCGTGCTCGATCTGGATGCGCTGAACAAGGCCGAGGGTGAGAACTGGGTCTGGCACGGTGCCGACTGCCTGCGCCCGGACTACAGCCGCTGCCTGATCGCGCTGTCGCGTGGCGGTGCGGATGCCGACGTCACCCGCGAATTCGATCTGTCCAACAAGACCTGGATCAAGGACGGCTTCTTCCGTCCCGAGTCGAAGGGTGGCCTCAACTGGATCGATCGCGACACCGTGTTCGTCTACACCGACTTCGGTGCCGGCACGATGACCACGTCGGGCTACCCGCGCGTGGCCAAGCTGTGGAAGCGCGGCACGCCGATGGCCTCGGCCACCGTGGTGTATGAAGGCAAGCCGGAAGACATGTACATCGCGGCGATGCACGATGACACCCCGGGCTTCGAGCGCAACCTGGTCAGCCGCACCCTGGCTTTCTACAACAACGAGATCTACCTGCGCGGCGACGACGGCACGCTGACCAAGATCGATGCGCCGAACTCGGCCGAGAAGGGCCTGCACAAGCAGTGGCTGACCCTGGAACTGCGCGACCCGTGGACCGTGGGCGGCAAGACCTATGCCTCCGGTTCGCTGCTGGCCACCAAGCTGGATGACTTCCTGGCCGGCAAGCGCGACTTCGAGGTGCTGTTCACCCCGACCGCGACCACCTCGCTGGCCAGCGCCACCTGGACCAAGAGCCATCTGGTGCTGAACGTGCTGGACGACGTCAAGAACCGCCTGTCGGTGCTGACCCCGGGCGCCGATGGCTGGCAGACCAGTCGCTTCGTCGGCGCGCCGGCCTTCGGCACGCTGGGGGTGGCTGCGGTGGACAGCAACGACAGCGACGCAGTGTGGCTGACCGCCACCGACTACCTGACCCCGACCACGCTGGCACTGGCCGAGATCGGCCAGGCGCCGGAAACGCTGAAGACCATGCCGGCCTTCTTCGATGCCAAGGGCAAGGTGATCGAGCAGCACTTCGCCACCAGCAAGGACGGCACCCGCGTGCCGTACTTCGTGGTGCACGACAAGGCAATGAAGCTGGACGGCTCCAACCCGACCCTGCTGTACGGCTATGGTGGCTTCGAGATCTCGCTGACCCCGAACTATTCCGGTGGCATGGGTCGCGCCTGGCTGGAGAAGGGCGGCGTGTACGTGGTCGCCAACATCCGTGGCGGCGGCGAGTACGGTCCGCGCTGGCACCAGGCCGCGCTGAAGCAGAACCGCCACAAGGCCTATGAAGACATGGCCGCGGTGGCGCGCGATCTGGTCAAGCGCAAGATCACCACCGCCAAGCACCTGGGCGTGCAGGGCGGCAGCAACGGTGGCCTGCTGACCGGCAACATGCTGACCCAGTACCCGGAACTGTTCGGTGCAGTGGTCGTGCAGGTGCCGCTGCTGGACATGAAGCGCTACAGCCATCTGCTGGCCGGTGCTTCGTGGATGGCCGAGTACGGCAACCCGGACACCAGCGACTGGGACTTCATCAAGACCTTCTCGCCGTACCACCTGTTCGACGCGAAGAAGAACTACCCGCCGGTGCTGTTCACCACCTCCACCCGCGATGACCGCGTGCACCCGGGCCATGCCCGCAAGATGGCGGCGAAGATGATCGACGCCGGCAAGGACGTGACCTACTACGAGAACATCGAAGGTGGCCACGGCGGTGCAGCCAACAACGCGCAGGCCGCGCACATGTCGGCGCTGGCCTACAGCTTCCTGTGGGAGCGGTTGGGCGGCAAGTGATGGAATGAAAAACGCCGCCCTCGGGCGGCGTTTTTCGTTGGGTCCACGCATCCACGCATGGCGTGGATCTACCCATGTACCGTGCGCCGGACCAGTAGATCCACGCCATGCGTGGATGCTGTTCGCGCGGGCGGTCAGGCGCCCCAGCTTTTCAACCCGCGCGCGATCCGCGCCACCGCCTCCTGCAGCCGCGGCACTTCCTGGGTATAGGCCAGGCGCACATGCTGGTTGGCGCGATGGAAACCGAAATCCAGCCCCGGGGTGAACGCCACGTGCTCGGTTTCCAGGAAGTGGGTGCAGAACGCCTGCGCGTCATCGGTGAATGCGCTGACATCGGCGTACAGGTAGAAGGCGCCCTGCGGCTCGACTTCGATGCGGAAGCCCAGTTCACGCAATGCCGGCAACAGGAAGTCGCGGCGCTGCCGGAAGGCTTCTCGACGCTGCTCGAAGATTGCCATCGACTCCTCGCTGAAACAGGCCAGTGCGGCATGCTGGGCGATGCTCGACGCGCTGATGTACAGGTTCTGGGCCAGCTTCTCCAGGTCCGGCACGGCTGCTGGCGGTGCCACCAGCCAGCCCAGCCGCCAACCGGTCATGCCGAAGTATTTGGAGAAGCTGTTCAGCACGAACGCGCTGTCATCCACCTGCAGCACGCTGGGTGCATCCAGGCCGTAGGTCAGTCCGTGGTAGATCTCGTCCACCACCAGGTGGCCGCCGCGCGCGTGCAGGGTCTGCGACAGGGCGGCCAGCTCGTCGGCGGAGAGCACGGTACCGGTCGGGTTGGCCGGCGATGCAACCAGTGCGCCCACGCTGTCGGCATTCCAGTGCTGTTCCACCAGCGACGGGGTCAATTGATAGGCAGTGTCCGGCCCGACCGGCACCAGCTGTGCGCCGCCTTCCACCAGGCGCAGGAAATGGCGGTTGCATGGATAACCGGGGTCGGCCAGCAGCCAGTGGCGACCGGGATCGACCAGCAGGCTGCTGGCCAGCAGCAGCGCGCCGGAGCCGCCGGGGGTGACCAGGATGCGTTCGGGGTCGATGTCCAGCCCGTAGTGGCTGCGATAGAACCCGCTGATCGCCTGGCGCAGGGCCGGCAGGCCACGTGCGGCAGTGTAGCGGGTATGGCCGGCGGCCAATGCAGCCTGGCCGGCACGCACGACCGGTTCGGCCGTGGTGAAGTCCGGCTCACCGATCTCCAGATGGATCACATCGTGGCCGGCCTGCTCCAGCGCCTGCGCACGGGCCAGCAGGGACATCACGTGGAACGGGGCAATTTCATGGCTGCGCCGGCTGTAGCCCGGCGTGTGGGGCAGGGTACTCATGTGCCCATGGTACGCCGGCCGGCACGACCCATGACGATCCGCAGGGTTGCCGCATTGCCGGGATTGGGGTCAGATCCCTTGTCGGGAAAAGGGATCTGACCCCGCCGAAGACCATTGCATTGATGCGCCTGGAGCCTTATCTCATGAAATCCACTCTCTGCCTGTTGCTTGCGAGCCTGATGACCACGACCGCTACCGCCGCCACGCCGCCTGTTCCGCCGGATGCCGCCAAGCACCCGCATGTGGTCAAGGCGCCGTTCGGCGCGACCCGTAACGATGACTACTACTGGCTGCGCGACGACAAGCGCGAGAACAAGGACATGCTGGCCTACCTGCAGGCCGAGAATGCCTACGCCGACCAGCTGCTGGCACCGCTGAAGCCGCTGGAAGACACCCTGTACAAGGAGATCGTCGGCCGCATCAAGCAGGACGATTCCAGCGTGCCGGCGCGTGAGCGCGGCTACTGGTACTACAGCCGCTTCGAGACCGGCCAGGACTACCCGATCCACGCGCGCCGCAAGGGTAGCATGGACGCGGCCGAAGAGATCCTGCTGGACGTCAACGCCATGGCCGCCGGCAAGGGCTACTTCAGCGTCGGCTCGATGGAGGTCAGCCAGGACAACCAGCTGCTGGCCTGGGCCGATGATGATGTGGGCCGCCGCCAGTACACGATCCGCTTCAAGGACCTGGCCACCGGCAAGGTGCTGCCCGATGTGATCACCGGCAGCTCCGGCGACCTGGTCTGGGCCGACGACAACCGCACCGTGCTGTATGTCGAGAACGATCCGGAAACGCTGCTGACCGTGCGCGTCAAGAAGCACGTGCTGGGCACCCCGGCCAGTACCGACACCGTCGTCTACGAAGAGAAGGACGACAGCTTCTACATGGGCATCGGCCGCACCCGTGACGATCGCTTCATCACCATCGGCGTGCACAGCACCGTGTCCTCGGAAGAGCGCTACGCGCCGGCCAGCGACCCGACCACGTTCACCGTACTGGCGCCGCGCCAGCGCGATGTCGAGTACGACGCTGACCACTACGATGGTCGCTGGGTGATCCGCACCAACGACGGTGCGAAGAACTTCAAGCTGGTCACCGCACCGACCGATGCCACCTCGCGTGCGCAGTGGAAGGACTGGATCGCGCATGACGATGCGGTGTTCATCGAAGGCTTCGAACTGTTCGATGGCTACACCGCCATCGCCGAACGTTCCGAAGGCCTGGAGCGTATCCGCCTGCTGTTCAAGGATGGCCGCAGCGACTACGTGAAGGCCGACGAGCCGGCGTATTCGATGGGCCTGGGCGACAACACCGAGGCCGATACGCCGTGGCTGCGCTACGTCTACACCTCGATGACCACCCCGACCACGGTGTTCGAGCTGAACACCGCCACCGGTGAGCGCCGCCAGCTGAAGGTGCAGCCGGTGATCGGCTATGACGCGTCGAAGTACGAAACCGACCGCGTCTGGATCACCGCGCGCGATGGCGTGAAGGTGCCGGTGTCGCTGGTCTACCGCAAGGGCTATCAGAAGGATGGCAAGGGCGCGCTGTTCCAGTACGCCTATGGCAGCTATGGCATGTCGATGGATCCGTACTTCAACCAGACCGCGGTGAGCCTGCTCGACCGTGGCGTGGTGTATGCCATCGCCCACATCCGCGGTGGCCAGGAAATGGGCCGCGACTGGTACGAAAACGGCAAGCTGCTGCACAAGCAGAACACCTTCAATGACTTCGTCGACGTCACCCGTGGCCTGGTGGCGCAGGGCTGGGCGGCGAAGGATCGCGTGGCCGCGTCCGGCGGCAGCGCCGGTGGCCTGCTGATGGGCGCGGTGGCCAACCAGGCGCCGCAGGATTACCGGGTGATGGTGGCGCAGGTGCCGTTCGTCGACGTGGTCACCACCATGCTCGATCCGACCATCCCGCTGACCACCAACGAGTACGACGAGTGGGGCAATCCGGAGCAGAAGCCGTACTACGACTACATGCTGTCCTACTCGCCCTACGACAACGTCAGGAAGCAGGCCTACCCGGCGCTGTTCGTGGGCACCGGCCTGTGGGATTCGCAGGTGCAGTACTGGGAACCTGCCAAGTGGGTGGCCAAGCTGCGTGACGACAACACCGGCCACTACCCGATCCTGTTCCGCACCAACATGGAAGCCGGCCACGGCGGCAAGTCGGGGCGCTTCCAGCGCTACCGCGAGCTGTCCGAGTCGTACGCGTTCGTGCTGCAGCAGCTGGGCATCGCCCAGCCGTAATGGTGCAGGGGTGCCGGGCGTTGCCTGGCACCCCGAACCGGTATCCTTGCGGCCATGAGCCTGCCCGAACCATCCGCACCGCGCGATAGCGCCACGCCACCGCGCGTGGTGCGTTTCCGCTGGGCATGGTGGCTGTTGGCGTATGTCAGCCTCGGCACCGGCATCGTCGGCATCTTCGTGCCGGGCCTGCCGACCACCGTATTCATCCTGATTTCGGCCTGGGCTGCCTCGCGTGGCTCCGAGCGCCTGCACAACTGGCTGCTGCAGCACCCGCGCTTCGGCCCCGCCATCGCCAACTGGCAGGCGCACGGCGCCGTCAGCCGCTACGGCAAGTGGATGGCCACGATCACCATGGCGGTGTGCGCCGGCATCATGCTGTGGTGCGTGCCGATTGCCTGGGTGAAGTGGTTCTCGATCGGCAGCATGACCGTGGTGGCAATCTGGCTGTGGACGCGGCCACTGCCGCCACCGGAGCGGTAGTGCCGGCCGCTGGCCGGCACCCCGGTTCCCTGCACCAACCGCTCAGCCGCCAATGGCTATACTCGGGGCATGAAGATCCCCCATCGAAACGCCATCCTGATTCCGCTGGCAGCGGCCTCGCTGCTGTTCCTCGCCGCCTGCGGCAACAAGGGCCCGCTGGTGCTGCCGCAGAAGCCGGTGCCGGTGGAAGAAACGGTTGAACCGGTTGCCGAGCCCGCTACCGAAGCGACCCCGGCGCAGACCCAGGAAACCGCTACCCCGGCCACGACCGTGGACCCGGCTGCACCGACCACCCCGCCGGCACCCGCGCCAGCGAAGAAGGCGGGCAGCGGGAATGAGTAAGGCCGGTTCCAAGGCCCTGCGCTTCAGCAAGATGCACGGCGCGGGCAATGATTTCGTAGTGATCGACCTGCGTGAAGGCACTGCGCCGCCCACGCCTGAACTGGCCGCGCGCCTGGCCGACCGCCACACCGGCGTCGGCTGCGATCAGATCCTGACCATCGAGGCGCCACGTGCGGAAGGCTCGGTGGCCTCGTACCGCATCTGGAATGCCGACGGTTCCAATTCCGAGCAGTGCGGCAATGGCGCGCGCTGCATCGCGGCCTGGCTGGTGCGCGAGGGCAGCGCGCAGGGCGATGCATTCGTCATCGACAGCCCGCTGGCCAGCCACGAAGTGAAGGTACTGGGCGAGGGGCAGTTTGCGGTGACGATGGGCGTGCCTGCGTTCGAGCCGGTCAACGTGCCGCTGGTGGGCTTCGCCCACGCACGCGAGGAGTACCTGCTGCCGCTGCAGGGCGAGAGCGTACGCTTCGCCGCGGTGTCGATGGGCAATCCGCATGCGGTGATCGAAGTGGGCCTGATCGATGCAGCACCGGTCGAGCGCGTCGGTTCGCTGCTGCAGCAGCATGCCTCGTTCCCGCGCTCGGTGAATGTGGGTTTTGCCCAGGTGATGAGCCCGGCGCATGCACGCCTGCGCGTGTTCGAGCGCGGCGTCGGTGAAACCCTGGCCTGTGGCAGTGGTGCCTGTGCCGCGGCGGTGACCCTGATGCAGCGTGGCCGCCTGCAGCGCGACGCGCGCATCAGCCTTCCCGGGGGTGACCTGCGCATCCAGTGGCCGGGCGATGGCCAGCCGGTGGTGATGGCCGGCCCGACCGCATTCGTCTTCGAAGGGGAGTGGATCGCATGACCGAAACCGTCGACAAGCTCGGGGCCCATGAAGTCGCTGCCTGGTTGCGGCGTCATCCGGGCTTCCTCAAGCAGTTCCCGGACCTGGCCCTGACCCTGGTTGTGCCGCGTGATGACGGCCCGACCGCATCGCTGGCCAGCTACCAGCTGGAAGTGCTGCGCGAGAAGAACCGCGAGCTGGCACGACGGTTGGCCGATCTGGGCGCGACCGCCCAGGTCAATGAACGCCTGGCGGTGCGCACGCACCAGCTGACCCTGGCACTGATGAAGCAGGACACCGCCGCCGACACCCTGCGTGCGATGGCCGCCTCGCTGCAGGAAGATTTCGCCGGCGACCTGGTGCGATTGGTGGTGCACACGCCGGTGGCCGGGTTGGAACAGGCCGACTGGCTGCAGGTGATCGCCGCGGACGATCCGCAGCTGGGCCCGTTCCGCGACTGCCTGAAGGACGGCGAGCCGATCTGCGGCCGCCTGCAGCCGGAAAAGAATGCCGTGCTGTACGGCGTGCGCAGCGAAGAAGTGCAGACCACCGCGCTGCTGCCGTTGCCGGGCGTGGGCCTGATTGCGGTCGGCAGCCACGACCCGAACCGCTTCTACCCGGGCATGGGCACGCTGTTCCTGCGCATGATGGGCGATGCGTTGGCCACCGGCCTGAAGCGCTTCCCGGGCTGAGCAGGACACGACGATGAGCGCGGTACAGGCCTTCCTGCAGCATCTGCAGGTAGAGCGGCGGATGTCGGCACATACGCTCGACGCCTACCGCCGCGACCTGGACGCGCTGTCGGTCTGGGCCGAGCCACGTGGTGTAGCGGTGGAGGCGCTTGATGCTGACGCGGTGCGCCAGTTCGTTGCCGATGAGCACCGCCGCGGCCTGTCGGCCAAGAGCCTGCAGCGCCGCTTGTCCGCCTGCCGCAGCTTCTATGCCTGGCTGCTCAAACACGGGCGCATCGAGGTCAGTCCGGCGGCGACGCTGAAGGCGCCGCGTGCGCCGCGCCGATTGCCGCAGGTGCTTGACGCCGACGAAGCCGTGCAGCTGGTCGAGCTGGAACCGGAAGGCGAGCTCGGCCGCCGTGACCGGGCGCTGCTGGAACTGTTCTATTCCTCCGGCCTGCGCCTGAGCGAAGTCTGCGCGCTGACCTGGCGTGACCTGGATTTCGACAGCGGCCTGGTCAACGTGCTGGGCAAGGGCAACCGCCAGCGTCGGGTGCCGTTCGGCCGGCCCGCACGCGAGGCGCTGCAGGCATGGCGTGCGGAAAGTGGCGGCGGTCCGGCCTCGCCGGTATTTCCCGGCCGCAACGGGCCTATCAGCCAGCGTGCGGTGCAGATCCGCATCCGCCAGCTGGCGCAGCGCCAGGGGCTGTTCAAGCACGTGCACCCGCACATGCTGCGGCACAGTTTCGCCAGCCATATCCTGGAATCGTCCGGCGACCTGCGCGGTGTGCAGGAACTGCTTGGCCATGCCGACATCGCCACCACCCAGATCTACACCCACCTCGATTTCCAGCACCTGGCCAAGGTCTACGACGCCGCGCATCCACGTGCGAAGCGCCGCAGCAGGGACGACAAGGCTGAATAGCCTGCCCTTGATCTGGATCAGGGCAGGGCGGGCGCTACCGGCGCATCGTGGCCGCAGGCCACGAGGACACCGCCGCCATGGCGAAGCCCATACCGTTGCATCCCAAACACCCCGAGCGCATCTGCTGGGGCTGCGACCGCTACTGCGCGGCTGACGCGCTGGCCTGCGGCAATGGCTCCGGCCGCACCCAGCATCCGATCGAGACGCAGGGTGAAGACTGGTACCTCGCCTGGGGCATCGAGCCCAATCCGGACCGGCCATCGCAGGCCAAGCGCTGAACGGCAGGCGTTCCACGTTCGGGCGGCGGGGTCCGCGCGCATTGCGATGCGCTCGTTAAAAGGGCGCCCTCTTCCCATGGGGCGCCACCAAGCGCTGAACGGCAGCCATCCGCGCAGGCTTGATCGCACCCGGCGCTGTCCCCATGTCCCGTGAACAGCTATCGGAGGCCGCATGGACCCCAGTCAGAATCCCAACGTTTTCCACGCCACCACCATCGTCTGCGTCCGTCGCGGCGAGCACGTGGCCATTGCCGGCGACGGCCAGGTCACGCTGGGCCACACCGTGATGAAGGGCAATGCGCGCAAGGTGCGCCGCCTTGGCCGTGACGGTCAGGTGCTGGCCGGCTTCGCCGGTGCCGCCGCCGATGCCTTCACCCTGTTCGAGCTGTTCGAGGCCAAGCTGGAAAAGCACGGCCAGCTGCAGCGCGCTGCGGTCGAGCTGGCCAAGGATTGGCGCACCGAGCGCCGTCTGGGCAAGCTCGAAGCCCTGCTGGCGGTGGCCGACAAGGAAACCTCGCTGATCATCAGCGGCACCGGTGATGTGATCGAGCCGGAGGACGGCATCATCGCCATCGGTTCCGGCGGTTCCTATGCACTGTCGGCTGCCCGCGCGCTGATGGCGCATACCGAACTGGATGCGCGCACCATCGCCAGTGAAGCGATCGGCATCGCCGGCGACATCTGCATCTACACCAACCGCAACGTGGTGGTCGAGGAGCTGTGAGGGCCGTGCCAGCCGCTGGCTGGCAACCTCATGATCCCCCGCACGCGTGCCTGGTTGCCGGCCAGCGGCCGGCACTACCGACACTGAATCCGTGAGCACATCCATGTCGAAGATCGAAGTTTCCTCCGCCACCATGACCCCGCGCGAGATCGTGCAGGAACTGGACCGGCATATCGTGGGCCAGCACGACGCCAAGCGCGCTGTGGCTATCGCCCTGCGCAACCGCTGGCGCCGCATGCAGCTGGTGCCGGAGCTGCGCAATGAAGTGATGCCGAAGAACATCCTGATGATCGGCCCGACCGGCGTCGGCAAGACCGAGATCGCGCGTCGCCTGGCCACGCTGGCCAACGCGCCGTTCGTGAAGGTTGAAGCCACCCGCTTCACCGAAGTCGGCTACGTCGGCAAGGACGTCGAGCAGATCATCCGTGACCTGGCCGATACCGCAGTGAAGCTCTATCGCGAACAGGCCAAGGTGCGCGTGCGTACCCAGGCCGAAGAGCGCGCCGAAGACCGCATCCTCGATGCGCTGCTGCCGCGCCGCAGCGGTGGCATTGGCTTCGATCCGGAAGTCGCCCGCAACGAACCGTCGGCGCAGGACAACGAGACCCGCATCAAGTTCCGCAAGATGCTGCGCAACGGTGAGCTGGACGAGCGCGAGATCGAGCTCGATCTGGCCGCCAATGTCAGCATGGACATCATGACCCCGCCGGGCATGGAGGAAATGGGCCAGCAGCTGAAGTCGATGTTCGCCAACCTCGGCGGCGGCGCCAAGGCGCACAAGCGCACGCTGACCATCAAGGCCGCGCGTCCGCTGCTGATCGAGGAAGAGGCCGGCAAGCTGGTCAACGAAGACGACATCCGCACGGCGGCGATCGAGGCCTGCGAGCAGCACGGCATCGTCTTCATCGACGAGATCGACAAGGTCGCCAAGCGTGGTGACAACGTGGGTGGCGGCGATGTCTCGCGCGAAGGCGTGCAGCGCGACCTGTTGCCGCTGGTGGAAGGCTCCAACGTGTCCACCAAGTACGGCACGATCAAGACCGACCACATCCTGTTCATCGCCTCCGGTGCGTTCCACCTGGCCAAGCCCAGCGATCTGATTCCGGAGCTGCAGGGCCGCTTCCCGATCCGCGTTGAACTGGGTGCGCTGAGCAAGGGTGATTTCGTGCGCATCCTGACCGAGCCGAAGGCCGCGCTGACCAAGCAGTACGAAGCGCTGCTGGCCACCGAAGGCGTCAAGGTCAGCTTCACTGCCGATGCCATTGATCGTCTGGCCGAGATCGCTTTCCAGGTGAACGAGCGCCAGGAGAACATCGGTGCCCGTCGCCTGCATACGGTGCTGGAGCGCCTGCTGGATTCGCTCAGCTACGAGGCACCGGACCGCGACGGCGAGACCCTGGCCATCGACAGTGCTTATGTCGATGCGCATCTGGGTGAGCTGGTGCAGGATCCGGACCTGAGCCGCTACATCCTGTAACGCCCGACGCTGCAAAGCATGAGGCCGCCGAAAGGCGGCCTTCTGCTTTGGCAGTCAGCGCGAGTGCCGTGTGCGGTAGGCCTGCAGCACCTGGTCGATCACCGCGCTGGTGCGGGCGGCGCTGATGCCGTTCGATGGCGAGTGGCCGTTGCCGCGCAGCTCATCCACCAGAGTGGCGATCAACGGCTGCTGGATCGACGGCGGGTTCGGGATGTCGAACGCCTGCACGCCGGCCTCGGTCTCCAGAACCACCGGGATGTCCTCGAAGGTGGCAAAGCGCAGCTGCCCGCGGTCGCCGGTGATTTCGATCTCATCCTGACGGCGAAAGGCGCAGAAGCTCCATTGCGCGATGCCGTGCGCACCCGTCCCGGTGCGGAAGCACATCGAGACGCTGTCCTCGGCGGCGTAGGCGCCGGTCAACGAACTGGCCAGGCCGCGCACATCGCTCAGCGGTCCCAGCAGATGATCCAGCAGGTCCAGGGTGTGCGAGCCCAGATCGACGAACAGCCCGCCGCCAGCGATCGCCGGGTTGGTCCGCCAGAAGTCCGGCGATGCAGCGTTCGCCGAATGCGGCCGGTGCAGGGTGGCGCGCACGCTGCGCGGTGTGCCGATCGCGCCGCTGTCCAGCAACTGCTTCACCTGTGCGAAGCGGGGCAGGGCGCGGCGGTAGTAGGCGACGAACACCGGCACGCCGCTGCGGGCGCTGGCTTCAATGATGCGCTGGCACTCGCCGTGGTCCATGGCCATCGGCTTTTCGATGTAGACCGGCTTGCCCGCGGCAATCGCCTGCAATGCGTAGTGCATGTGCGTGGAGGGCGGCGTCGCAACGTAGATCGCGTTCACTTCCGGGTCGGCGATGAGTGCATCGGCGTCCGCGTACCAGCGGGGAATCGCATGGCGCCGCGCATAATCCTCGGCCAACGCCGCATTGCGGCGCATGACCGCGGCCACCCGTGAGCCCGGCGTGTTGGCCAGGGCCGGCCCGCTCTTCTTCTCGGTGACGCTGCCACAGCCGATGAAGCCCCACACCACGTTGTCCAGGATCATCACGATGCGTCCAGAAAAGGGAAGGTCCGCCGGGTTCAACCCAACAGTGAGCGTAATCGATCACCGGCGGAGGCGGAGACATCGGCACCGGTGGGCAGGAAGCAACGAAGCTGCCACTGCCGGGTCCGGATCGCGTCCTTTGCGGTCGGCGTGCTCCACGGCGGATAGACACGGAGGGCGCGCTTTCCGCCCTCGCCATCGCGCGACATCACGCCGCGCTCGATCAGCAGGTCACGACTGAAGATGAACTGCCCGCGCTGTGTTCCGTCGAAGACCGCGATCACCACGAAGTGCACAGCATCGGCTGCATCCAATGGAGCGATATCAGAACCGGGGGCGGGGCGCTTCCACAGGGTTACGAACTGGCCGGTCTTGGTGGGGGTGATCTTCGCGACGCGGAACACGATGCTGTGACCCTCAAGGGCAAAGCGGCAGGCACCGTACTCTGCGCTTTCCGCTTCCGCCACGATCGGTCCGGTCAACTGCAGCCCTGCGGGCAGGTAGAGATCGTGTAGTGCCGCAGTGGCGGCAGCAATGCCGCTCATGCTTCCGGCAGCGGCTCGGGCACCGTTCCGGGCACGAACACGCCTTCTTTCACGTAGGCGGCCAGGGTCATGTCCAGCGCAAGCATGCCGTCGCGCTTGAGGTCCATCAGTTCCGGTTCGACCATCGCGCCGTGCAGCACGCCCAGCACGGTGGCATGCAGCATGCGCGCGGCGATCTTGGGGTCGGCGCCTTCGCGCAGCTGGCCCAGATCGCGGGCGCGGCGCAGGGCGCGCTCCATCCGGTCCAGCGCATCGCGGAAACCGGCCTGCTGCATTTCGGTCAGTACCTTGGTGTCGGCCGACGCATCGCTGCGTAGCATGATCTCCATGGTCTTGCGCAGGCGCTCGTCCTCGGACAGCTCGATGAACGAGTGGATCATCACCGCGCGCAGGTCGTGCACCGGGGTGTCGCGCTGGTCGGTGGAGGTGCGCTCCAGTTCCTGCATGAAGGGCAGGTGCACCCGTTCGACGATCGCGGCCAGCACCTCGCTCTTGTTCTTGAAGTGCCAGTACACCGCGCCACGGGTATAGCCGGCGCGGGCACCGATCATCTCCAGCGTGGTACGGGCCACGCCGTGTTCATGGAAGCAGGCTTCGGCGGCGTCAAGGATGCCTTCCCGGGTTGCCTGGGTGTCCTCTTTGGTCTTGCGGGCCATGGGTAGGGTACGAGTGCGGGTGAAACGTGGCTGAATTGTACCGGTTTACAAACAAACAAGCATGTATGTATATTTCGCACCCATCATTCCCGTCGTGTGCGTGGCAGGCCCGTCCGGCTCCCACTCCACCCGGGTGGGCGCGATCTGCGGGGCTTTCGCCGGAACACGGGGGAGCCGTCGTATCAGTGTCTTCTGAGATTCCTTCCTCCAAGAGCCTTTCCGTCATGTTGCTGAGCCGAATCCGACCCTTTGCACTGTCGCTGGCAATCGCCGCGACCGTGGCTGCCTGCGGCGGCCAACCCCAGGCCCCCGAACAGGGCCCGGGTGACGTCACTGTGGTCACGCTGAAGTCCGAAACCGTGGGCCTGACCCGCGAACTGCCGGGCCGTACCAATGCCTTCCTGGTTGCCGAAGTGCGCCCGCAGGTCAATGGCATCGTCGCCAAGCGCCTGTTCACTGAAGGTGGCATGGTCAAGGCCGGCGAGCCGCTGTACCAGCTCGACGACGCCAGCTACCGCGCCCAGGCCAACAACGCCCGCGCCCAGCTGGCCCGCGCCGAAGCCACTGCCAATGCCGCCCGTCTGAGCGCCAAGCGCATCACCGAGTTGGCCAAGGTGGACGCGGTCAGCCAGCAGGACCTGGAAAACGCCGTGGCTGCGCAGAAGCAGGCCGAGGCTGACGTCGGTGCCGCCAAGGCCTCGCTGGATGCGGCCAACGTCACCCTCGGCTACGCCCGCATCACCGCGCCGATCAGCGGCCGCATCGGCAAGTCCAGCGTCACCCAGGGTGCGCTGGTCAACGCCGGCCAGGCCAATGCACTGGCCACCGTGCAGCAGCTGGACCCGATCTATGTCGACCTGACCCAGTCCTCGGCCGAGCTGCTGCAGCTGCGCCGCGAACTGGCCGCCGGCCGTCTGCAGGACAACCAGACCCTGCCGGTCAGCATCCTGATGGAAGACGGCAGCACCTTCGAGCACAAGGGCACGCTGGAGTTCTCTGAAGTCAGCGTCGATCCGGCCACCGGCAGCTTTGGTCTGCGCGTGAAGGTGGACAACCCGGACGGTCTGCTGATGCCGGGCATGTACGTGCGCGCGGTGATCGGCGGCGGCGTGCGCAGCGATGCGGTGCTGGTACCGATGGCCGGCATCGCCCGCGATCCGAAGGGTGACACCTCCGCGATGGTGGTCGACAAGGACAACAAGGTCGAAGTGCGCCCGGTCAAGGTCAGCCGCACGGTTGGCGACAAGTGGCTGGTCGAGGACGGTCTGAAGGCCGGCGACAAGGTCATCGTCGAAGGCCTGCAGAAGATCGGCCCCGGCGTGCCGGTCAAGGCCACCGAGAAGGGCGCTGCGCCGGCCAAGCCGGCAGCCGCCGCCCAGCCTGCCGCTCCGGCCGGCGACGCGAAGTAAGCGGAGAACCCCATGGCACGCTTTTTCATCGATCGACCCATCTTTGCATGGGTGATCGCCATCATCATCATGCTCGCCGGCGGCCTGGCCCTGTTCAAGCTGCCGGTCTCGATGTACCCCAACGTCGCACCGCCGGCGGTGGAAATCAGCGCCACCTATCCGGGTGCATCGGCCAAGGTGGTCGAGGACTCGGTGACGCAGATCATCGAGCAGAACATGAAGGGCCTTGATGGCCTGATCTACTTCTCCTCCAACAGCTCGTCCAATGGCCAGGCCACCATCACCCTGACCTTCGAGAGCGGCACCAACCCGGACATCGCCCAGGTGCAGGTGCAGAACAAGCTGCAGCTGGCCATGCCGCTGCTGCCGCAGGAAGTGCAGCGGCAGGGCATCAACGTGGCCAAGTCCAGCTCGGGCTTCCTGAACGTCATCGCGTTCGTGTCCGAGAACGGCAGCATGGACGCCAACGACATCGCCGACTACGTCGGTTCCAATGTCGTCGACCGTCTGAGCCGCGTGCCGGGCGTGGGCAACATCCAGGTGTTCGGTGGCAAGTACGCCATGCGTATCTGGCTGGACCCGAACAAGCTGCACACCTACGGCCTGTCCGTTGCGGAAGTGACCGCAGCGATCAAGGCACAGAACGCCCAGGTGGCCATCGGCCAGCTCGGCGGCGCGCCGTCGATCAAGGGCCAGCAGCTCAACGCCACCATCAACGCGCAGTCGCGCCTGCAGACCCCGGAACAGTTCCGCAACATCATCGTGCGCGGTGCGCAGGACGGTGCCGAGCTGCGCCTGGGTGATGTCGCCCGCGTCGAGCTGGGTGCGGAATCGTACGACTTCGTCACCCGCTACAACGGCCAGCCGGCCAGCGGCCTGGCGGTCACCCTGGCCACCGGCGCCAACGCGCTGGATACCGCCGCCGGCGTGGACGCCGCGCTGCAGGACATGAAGAGCTTCTTCCCGGCCGGCCTGAAGGCCGAGATCCCGTACGACACGACCCCGTTCGTGCGCGTGTCGATCAAGGGCGTGGTGCAGACCCTGATCGAAGCGATCGTGCTGGTGTTCGTGGTGATGTACCTGTTCCTGCAGAACTTCCGCGCCACCCTGATCCCGACCATCGCCGTGCCGGTGGTGCTGCTGGGTACCTTCGGCGTGCTGGCGATGCTGGGCTTCTCGGTGAACATGCTGACCATGTTCGCGATGGTGCTGGCCATCGGCCTGCTGGTGGACGATGCCATCGTGGTGGTGGAGAACGTCGAGCGCATCATGTCCGAGGAAGGACTGTCGCCGCTTGAAGCGACCCGCAAGTCGATGGGCCAGATCACCGGTGCGCTGGTGGGCATCGGCCTGGTGCTGTCGGCAGTGTTCGTGCCGATGGCCTTCATGAGCGGCTCCACCGGCGTGATCTACCGCCAGTTCTCGGCCACGATCGTTTCGGCGATGGCGCTGTCGGTGCTGGTCGCGATCGTGCTGACCCCGGCGCTGTGCGCGACCATGCTCAAGCCCCTGAAGAAGGGTGAGCACCACGTCGCACACAAGGGCTGGTCCGGTCGCTTCTTCAATGGCTTCAACCGTGGTTTCGACCGCACCAGCGAAAGCTACCAGCGTGGCGTGCGCGGCATCATCCACCGTCCGTGGCGCTTCATGGGCATCGTGGCGGCACTGTTCGTGCTGATGGGCGTGCTGTTCGTGCGCCTGCCCAGCTCGTTCCTGCCCAACGAAGACCAGGGCGTGCTGATGGCGCTGGTGCAGGCGCCGGTCGGTGCCACCCAGGAACGTACGCTGGAATCGATCGCGGCACTGGAAAACCACTTCCTGCAGAACGAGAAGGATGCGGTGGACTCGGTGTTCTCGGTGCAGGGCTTCAGCTTCGCCGGCATGGGCCAGAACGCGGGCATGGCATTCGTCAAGCTGAAGGACTGGAGCGAGCGTGATGCCGACAATGGCGTGATGCCGATCACCGGTCGTGCGATGGCGGCACTGGGCCAGATCAAGGATGCCTTCATCTTCGCCTTCCCGCCGCCGGCCATTCCGGAGCTGGGTACCGCCTCGGGTTACACCTTCTTCCTGAAGGACAACAGCGGCCAGGGCCACGAGGCCCTGGTGGCCGCGCGCAACCAGCTGCTGGGCCTCGCTGCCGGCAGCAAGAAGCTGGCCAACGTGCGCCCGAACGGCCAGGAAGACACGCCGCAGTTCCGCATCGACATCGATGCGGCCAAGGCGACTTCGCTGGGACTGTCGATCGACCAGGTCAACGGTACGCTGGCCGCTGCATGGGGTAGCTCGTACATCGACGACTTCGTCGATCGTGGCCGCGTCAAGCGTGTGTTCGTGCAGGCCGACCAGCCGTTCCGCATGGTGCCGGAGGACTTCGATCTCTGGTCCGTGAAGAACGACAAGGGCGAGATGGTGCCGTTCAGCGCGTTCGCCACCAAGCACTGGGACTACGGTTCGCCGCGTCTGGAACGCTACAACGGTGTGTCGGCGATGGAAATCCAGGGCGAACCGGCCCCGGGTGTTGCCTCCGGTGATGCCATGGCCGAGATCGAGCAGCTGGCCAAGCAGCTGCCGGCGGGTTTCGGCATCGAATGGACGGCGATGTCCTACCAGGAACATCAGGCCGGCTCGCAGACGCCGCTGCTGTACACGCTGTCGCTGATGATCGTGTTCCTGTGCCTGGCCGCGATGTATGAAAGCTGGAGCGTACCGACCGCGGTGCTGCTGGCGGCCCCGCTGGGTATCCTCGGCGCGGTGCTGGCCAACACCTTCAAGGGCCTGGAACGCGACATCTACTTCCAGGTGGCGATGCTGACCACCGTGGGCCTGACCAGCAAGAACGCGATCCTGATCGTCGAGTTCGCCAAGGAGAACCTGGAGAAGGGCGCAGGCCTGATCGAATCGATCATGCATGCCGTGCGCGACCGCCTGCGTCCGATCGTGATGACCTCGCTGGCCTTCGGCATGGGCGTGGTACCGCTGGCGATCTCCACCGGTGCCGGCTCCGGTGCCAAGCAGGCGATCGGCACCGGCGTGCTCGGCGGCATGATCGTCGGCACCGTGCTCGGCGTGTTCTTCGTGCCGCTGTTCTTCGTGGTGGTGCAGCGCGTGTTCAAGCGCAAATCCTCCACGTAAGCGAAACGGTAATGCCGGCCGCTGGCCGGCATTGCCTCCTGCCATCCGGCAGTACCGATGGAAGTCATTCCCATGAAAAGTGCATCCCTGTTCCTTTCCATTGCCGCCGCGCTCGCGCTGGCCGGCTGCTCCACCCTGGTGCCGAAGGACACCGCTGTCGCTCCGGCGATTCCGGCGCAGTGGCCGGCCGAGGCCGCGCAGGGCGAGGTGGCCGATGTCGCCGCCGTCGGCTGGCGCGACTTCTTCACCGATGCGCGCCTGCAGCAGGTGATCGACCAGTCGCTGCAGAACAACCGCGACCTGCGTGTGGCGGTGCTCAATGTTGAACGTGCGCGTGGTCAGTACCGCGTGCAGCGCGCCGATCGCGTGCCGGGCGTGGCCGTTACCGGCCAGATGGATCGCCGTGGTACCGACGCCGGTGTCACCGAGCAGTTCACCGCCGGTGTCGGCGTGGCCGAGTTCGAGCTGGATCTGTTCGGCCGCGTGCGCAATCTCAGCGAGGCCGCCCTGCAGCAGTACTTCGCCGTAGCCGCCAACCGTCGCAACGCGCAGCTGAGCCTGGTGGCCGAGACCGCGACGGCGTGGCTGACCTATGGCGCCGATGCGCAGCGGCTGAAGATCGCCGATGCCACGCTGAAGACCTACGAGGATTCGCTGCGCCTGGCCGAGGCCCGCCATGAGCGTGGTGGCAGTTCGGCGCTGGAACTGACCCAGACCCGTACCCTGGTCGAGACCGCGCGCACCGATGCCGCGCGCCTGCGCGGGCAGCTGGCCCAGGACCGCAACGCGCTGGCGCTGCTGGCCGGTGGCCAGCTGGATCCGGCGCTGCTGCCGGACAGTATCGAGCCGCAGCTGCTGGCGCTGGCACCGCCGCCGGCCGGCCTGCCCAGCGACGTGCTGCTGCAGCGCCCGGACATCATGGCCGCCGAGCACCAGCTGCTGGCCGCCAATGCCAACATCGGCGCGGCACGTGCGGCGTTCTTCCCGAGCATCTCGCTGACCGGCAGTATCGGCAGCGGCTCGAGCGAACTGTCCAACCTGTTCGACAGCGGCACCCGCGTGTGGAGCTTCCTGCCGAAGATCACCCTGCCGATCTTCCAGGGTGGCAAGCTGCGCGCCAACCTGGCCATCGCCAACGCGGACCGTGACATCGCGCTGGCGCAGTACGAGAAGTCGATCCAGGTGGGCTTCCGCGAAACCGCCGATGCGCTGGCGTTGAATGTCAGCCTGGACGAGCAGGTGAGTTCACAGCAGCGCCTGGTGGACGCGGCCGAACAGGCCAACCGCCTGTCGCAGGCACGTTACGACGCGGGGCTGGACAGCTTCGTGACCCTGCTCGATGCGCGGCGGACCGCCTACAACGCGCAGCAGACCCAGCTGCAGGCGCAGCTGGCGCAGCAGGCCAACCGCATCACCCTGTACAAGGTGCTGGGCGGCGGTTGGCACGAACGCGGCTGAAGGACAGCCGGCCAGCGGCCGGCTCTACCTTGATGATCGATGGTAGTGCCGGCCGCTGGCCGGAATTGTCATTCCGGGGCCCGCTATACCGCTTCGTCGTCGCGCCGCGCCACATGGCAGGCGCGGACCCGTGCCAGCGCGTCGCCGGCTTCGCGCGCCATCTGCTCGTACTCGCGCCGGATCTCTTCCAGCCGTTCCTCGTCCAGTTCTTCCAGATCCAACAGTTCGTTGTTGGCTTCGGCCGTCGCGCGGATCAGCTCGTCCAGCTTGATCTGCATCGCGGCGGTATCCGCGTTCTGCGTGTGCTGGATCAGGAACACCATCAGGAAGGTGATGATGGTGGTGCCGGTGTTGATCACCAGCTGCCAGGTATCGTTGAAACCGAACACTGGACCGCTGATGCCCCAGATCACCACGATCGCTACCGCGGCCAGGAAGGTCCACGGCGAGCCGGTGGCGGCCGCGGCCTTCTTGGCGATCGTATTGAACAGGTTGCGTGCTTTCATCGTCGTCGTCCCACTCAGGTGACGAGGATGATCGGCAGGGTCTCGTGCAGGCGCTGTGCAGCTCAGGCGCGCAGGCGTGGCGCGTCCTGCAGGCGCACCGGGCTGGTCTGGTAGACGTGCTGCCAGCAACGGTCGACGAATTCGCGGGCCTGGGCTTCGCTCAGGCGCGGCATGATCTGCAGGGCGTACTGGGTCTGGAACATCTCGTCGCGCTGTGCATTGCTGGCGCGCGGCTGGGTGATCAGCGAATCACAGGCGAACTTGATCCACGGCACGTACGAGCCGAACGAGTTGTGCGGTAGTGCGCCGTCGGCATGCTGGCGGCGCCAGTGGTCAAGCTCGGCGTCAACGTTGATGACCGGGGGAATGGTGGGGACTTCGGCGTGCATGTCGATCCAATCGGTTGAAGTGGATGGGAGTGGGGGTTCATCGCAGTGTGGCGTATGCGCCGGTGCAAGCCGTGTCAGCGCGGCGTGGAGCCGGCGTTGCGATTGCCTATCAATTGCGCATGCTCGACCGCGCCCATTTCTTCGGCCATGTCGGCCATGGCATTGCACAGGCGCTCATGGTCGAGCGGACGGCCACGCACCAGTTCCAGCTGCAGGCCCTGGTAGGCAGACCAGAACAGGGCGCCACGCTGGTGCAGCGCGTATTGCTGCTGCAGGCGGTCGCGGATGGCGTCAAGGATCGGGTCGGGCGTGGGGCGTACGGCGTGCGCGCACATGGCTGGCTCCGCCGGGGAAAGGAGTCCCGGTAACCCCACCCTAGGCGCGGCAGCCGGGTGGGGTGTTACCGCAGCGTGTGCGCGTTGCGCAGCTGACTGTGCGCGGGTTCACGGCAATGGCCGCAAACGCTGCCGGCACTAGGGCGTGCCGGCACTGAAGCGTTCATTAAGCGGGTTCAACAGGAAACTGCGTGGTGTTCATTCACCGATGTCTTCGTTCCAGATCTCCGGATACTGCGCGATGAAGCCGCCCAGCAGGTCCACGCATTCCTGGCTGTCCAGATCGATCACGTTGACGCCGTTTTCCCGCAGCCAGTCGATGCCGCCCTGGAAGGTGCGCGATTCGCCCACCACCACGGTGCCGATGTTGAACTGGCGCACCAGCCCCGAGCAGTACCAGCACGGGGCCAGGGTGGTGACCATGATGGTGTCCTGGTAGCGGCGCTGGCGGCCGGCCTTGCGGAACGCATCGGTTTCGCCGTGCACCGACGGGTCGCCTTCCTGCACGCGGCGGTTGTGGCCGCAGCCGAGCAGGCGGCCGTCGTTGTGGTACAGCGCCGCGCCGATCGGCACGCCGCCTTCGGCCAGGCCCTGGCGGGCTTCGGCGATGGCGGTCTGCAGCAGGGCCTGGTAGTCGGGCGTGGTGATCATGCGGGGCTCCGGTAAGTCGTGGCCCGCCATGATACGGGCAGGGGGTGCCGCTGGCCCTCGGCGGTGCGATAATCGGGGCCATGAGCGAATCCCCCTACAAAGCCGGTACCACCCATTTCGGGTTCCGCGACGTCGCCGCCAAGGACAAGCAGAAGCTGGTCGGCCAGGTGTTCACCTCGGTCGCGCGCAACTACGACCTGATGAACGACCTGATGAGCCTGGGCGTGCACCGGGCGTGGAAGCGCTACTACGTGGCCACCGCGCAGGTGAAGCCGGGCGACCGCGTGCTCGACCTCGCCGGGGGCACCGGCGACATCGCCGCCCTGCTGAAGGAGCGCGTCGGCGCCGAGGGTTCGGTGGTGCTGGGCGACATCAACGCCGGCATGCTGTCGGTCGGCCGTGACCGCCTGACCAACCGCGGCCTGGTGCTCGGCCTGGACTACGTGCAGTGCAACGCCGAAGCCCTGCCGTTCCCGGACAACAGCTTCGACCTGGTCACCATCGCCTTCGGCCTGCGCAACGTGACCGACAAGGACGCTGGCCTGCGCGAGATGTACCGCGTGCTGAAGGTGGGCGGCCAGGCCCGCGTGCTGGAATTCTCCGAAGTCACCGCCGACTGGTTCAAGCCGATCTACGACTTCCACTCGTTCAAGGTCCTGCCCAAGCTGGGCAAGCTGTTCGCCAACGATTCGGACAGCTACCAGTACCTGGCCGAGAGCATCCGCAAGCACCCGCCGCAGGATGAACTGAAGGCGATGATGGGGCAGGCCGGTTTCGAGCGCTGCCACTACAAGAACCTGACCGGCGGCATCGTTTCGATCCACTCCGGCTACAAGCTGTAAGCCCGATGTTCCGGTAGTGCCGGCCGCTGGCCGGCATCTGCGCGGCCAATCACCGGGCGACGGGGTTGCAGGCCAGCAGCCGGCACTACCGGTGCTGTGCCCGCCATTACCCCGCA
>NZ_JBJNRH010000017.1:74365-76585 GCF_045809185.1 Nocardiopsis yanglingensis
ATCCTACCCCCGGTCTGGCGGGGTGGGGCGGCCGGGGGCGGGGAATGGGCGCGCCCACCCCCGGGGGGCGGGGGTGGCCGCCCCGCGGCCGCCACTACCGGTGCTGTGCCCGCCATTACCCCGCACCGCGCAACGCCTGCGGGGCCGGAGGGAGGTACCATTGGGGGTCTGATCCCCGTAACGGTCCCGATTCATGCGTAATCCGCTGATGCTCCTTCCGCTGGCCGTGGCCCTGGCCGCCGGCTGCTCCCAGGAGGCGGCCGCGCCCGCCGCTGCCCCGACTGCCGAAAAGGCCCCCGCCGCCCCCGTGAACGCCGAGAACCGCAGCCACGACGAAAGCTCGTATGCCGAGCCGGACAAGGTCGTCATCAAGGACATCGCGCTGGATCTGAAGCTGGACTTCGACCAGAAGCAGATCGGCGGCACCGCCACCTACACCCTGGAATGGAAGCAGAAGGACGCCAAGCAGCTGGTGCTCGACACCCGCGAGCTGACCGTGTCCAAGGTCGAGGCCGTGGCCGCCGATGGCGCGCGCAGCCCGCTGAAGTTCGAGCTGGCCGCCGCTGACAAGGTGTTCGGCAGCAAGCTGACCATCGAGGCCCCGGAACAGCCGGCCAAGGTGGAAGTGACCTACCACACCGCGCCGACCGCCTCGGGCCTGCAGTGGCTGGCGCCGTCGATGACCGAAGGCAAGAAGCTGCCCTTCATGTTCAGTCAGTCGCAGGCCATCCACGCCCGTTCCTGGGTGCCGCTGCAGGACACCCCGAGCGTGCGCTTCACCTACAGCGCGCACGTGGTCTCGCGCCCGGACGTGATGGTGCTGATGAGCGCCGACAACGATCCGAAGGCCGCGCGTGACGGTGACTACACCTTCAAGATGCCGCAGCCGATTCCGTCGTACCTGCTGGCCATCGCCGCCGGTGACCTGGTGTTCGAACCGATCTCCGGCCGCTCCGGCGTCTGGGCCGAGCCGACCATGGTCAACAAGGCCGCCAAGGAATTCGAAGACACCGAGAAGATGATCGGTGCCGCCGAGAAGCTGTACGGCGAATACCGCTGGGGCCGCTACGACATGCTGGTGCTGCCGCCGTCGTTCCCGTTCGGCGGCATGGAGAATCCGCGCCTGACCTTCGCCACCCCGACCGTGATCGTCGGCGACAAGTCGCTGGTCTCGCTGGTCGCCCACGAACTGGCGCACAGCTGGTCGGGCAACCTGGTGACCAACGCCAGCTGGAAGGACATCTGGCTCAATGAAGGCTTCACCACCTACGTCCAGGGCCGCATTACCGAAGCCCTGTACGGCAAGGAAATGGCCGAGATGGAGAAGCAGATCGACCAGACCGACCTGCTGGCCGAAGTGAAGGACATGAGCCCGGCCGACCAGGCGCTGGCGCTGCCGCCGCTGAACGAGCGTGACCCCGACGAAGCCCTCAGCCAGGTCGCCTACGTCAAGGGTTCGTGGTTCCTGGAATTCCTGGAACAGCGCTTCGGCCGCGAGACCTTCGATCCGTTCCTGCGTGGCTGGTTCGATGACCATGCCTTCCAGAGCGCGAACACCGACCAGTTCGTCGACTACATGAAGAAGAACCTGCTGCCGAAGAATCCGTCGGCAGTGACCGAAGCCGAGCTGAAGGCGTGGCTGGACGAGCCGGGCATTCCGGCCTTCGCCACCAAGGCGCAGTCGCGCAACTTCAGCAGCGTCGATACCGCGCGCATCGCGTTTGCCAGCGCCGGCACCGTGCCGAGCAGCCAGGTCATCGCCGACTGGAGCACGCAGGAATGGGTGCGCTTCATCGACGGCCTGGGCGCCACCCAGCCGCTGGACAAGCTGGCCACGCTGGACAAGGCGTTCCACTTCACCGGCACCCCGAATGGTGAGATCGCCATGCGCTGGTACCCGCTGGCGATCCGCAGCGGTTACGAGCAGGCCAACGAAGGGGCCGCTGCGTTCATCGAGCGCGTCGGCCGTCGCAAGCTGATCCTGCCGATCTACGCTGAACTGGTGAAGACCCCGAAGGGGCTGGAGCTGGCCAAGCAGGCCTTCGAAAAGGCCAAGCCGGGCTACCACCCGATCACCACCGCCTCGGTGCAGGACATGCTGGCCAAGGCCGAAGCCAAGTAAGAAAAACGCGCCGGGTATCCCCCGGCGCTTTTTTTTGTAGAGTCGAGCCATGCTCGGCTGGGGGGTGGGGTGGAGGACGGGGAACGGGCCGCGGCCGA
>NZ_JBJNRH010000017.1:76595-87537 GCF_045809185.1 Nocardiopsis yanglingensis
TTTTTTTTTTTCGTCTCTTTACCCTGCTTTCCTTGTTTTTGCTGAGGCAGCCGAGCATGGCTCGACTCTACAAGAATGCGAATACACCAAGGACCTCCGCCATGAAACGACTGATCCTGCTCACCGCCTGTACGCTGGCCCTGGCTGCCTGCAGCAACCCCGAGGAAGAGCGCAAGGCGCAGGAAGCCGCCGCGGCTGCCGTGCAGGCGCAGAAGGAGGCCAAGGCCGAAGACGTCGCCAAGCAGTACGACATGGCCGTGGCCGCGCAGGACTGGGAACGCGCGCGCCTGCATGGTGCGTCGCTGCTGGACCAGTACAAGGACACCGCCGCTGCCGAGCGCATCGCCGCCGGCTTCGACGAGGTCAAGGCCAAGGGCGATGCTGCGCGCGACCTGCGCCGCATGCAGGCGCTGTGGCAGTACAACCAGATCCCGGTGGGCAACAAGGGCAACCAGGTCTCGGCGCAGATCTACAGCAAGGAGCGGGTGGACGTGGATGGCAGCGGCGCCAAGCCGGTGCAGCTGGTGTTCCGCGATCACCCGGAATGGAAGCGCCACGCTTACCTGGTGCTGCAGGCCGGTGATTTCCGCTGCCCGCAGTGCACGGTGAAGGTGACCGTGGACAACGGCAAGCCGATTTCCATGGCGGCGTGGCGGCCGAAGACCGATGAAGCCATTGCCCTGTTCATCACCGACCAGAAGGCGCTGTGGAAGCTGGCGCGCAAGGGGAAGTCGATCAGCATCGAGTTCCCGGTCAAGGCTGGCGGCACGCGTACGGCCGTGTTCGAAACCGGCGGTGTCGACGCCAGCCGCATGCCGCAGTGGTGGCAGTCATGATCGCGACGGGCAGCGCAGTGCACGCGTTGTCCGCAATCCGGCACTGGGTCTTCGACATGGATGGCACGCTGACCGTCGCCGTGCATGATTTCGCCGCGATCCGCCGCGCGCTGCAGATCGCCGCGGAGGAAGACATCCTCGACCATATCGCAGCGCTGCCGGATGCGCCGGCGCAGGCCAAGCGCGAGTGGCTGCTGGATCACGAACGTGCGCTGGCCGAGGAGGCACTGCCGGCGCCGGGTGCGGTGAAGCTGCTGCGCGCGCTGTCGGCGGCGGGCTGCCGGCTGGGCATCCTGACCCGCAACGATCATGCGCTGGCGAAGCTGACCCTGGACGCGATCGGGGTCGGGGAACTGTTCGACGATGCCGACATCATCGGCCGCGATGAAGCGGTGCCCAAGCCGTCGCCGGATGGCCTGCAGCAGCATCTTCGACGCTGGGGAATCGGGGCTGCGGAGGCGGTGATGGTCGGAGACCACGCCTATGACCTGGAGTGCGGGCGCGCCGCGGGCGCCCATACCGTGCTGGTCAACCTGCCGGAGAACCCGTGGCCGGGCAGTGCCGACTGGCATTTCGCCGATTGCCGTGCACTGTTGGCGGCCTGGCAGCAGAAGGGGTAGTGCCGGCCGCTGGCCGGCAGTGTCGACCAAGGTCGAAACCTACCAGGGCACAGCGTGTCGACCAAGGTCGACACCTACCAACAGCATTCCCAGCAGCGCATCGGGTGGAGAGCCCCCTTGTTGTTCAAGGGGGCGCGCCGAAGGCGCGGGGATAAGGTGGGATGCGCGAGCAATTTGGTTACGCGCTAAGCGCGTAACCGAACTGCTGCTTGAACTGCTCGTTGAACTCTTCGAAGGTGAAGCGCTGGTTCTGGGTGCCCGGGTGCTCCACCTTCAGCGCGCCCATCAGGTTGCCCATGCGGCCGATGGTCAGCCAGTCGTAGCCCTTCTGGATGCCGTAGATCAGGCCGGCGCGGAACGCGTCGCCACAGCCGGTCGGGTCGACCACGCGGCGCTCGTGCGCCGGCGGGATGTCGTAGCTCTTTTCCGGGGTGTGGATGACCGCGCCCTTCGGGCCACGGGTGGTGATGTAGGCCTTGACCCGGCTGACGATCTCTTTCTCGTCCCAGCCGGTGCGTTCCTGCAGCAGGTTCGACTCGTAGTCGTTGACCACCACGTAGTCGGCCTGCTCGATGAAGGCGCGCAGTTCCGGGCCGTTGAACAGCGGCATGGCCTGGCCCGGGTCGAAGATGAACGGAATGCCGTCTTCGTGGAATTCCTGCGCGTTCTGGATCATGCCTTCGCGGCCGTCCGGGCCGACCAGGCCCAGGGTCACGCCCGGTACGCCACGCACGTGGTTCTCGTAGGAGCGCATCATCGCGCCCGGGTGGAAGGCGGTGATCTGGTTGTTGTCGTGGTCGGTGGTGATGAACGCCTGCGGGGTGAACAGCTCATCAATCACGCGCACGCGCGACAGGTCGATGCCCAGGCCGTCGAAGTATTCGCGGTACGGACCGAAGTCCGAACCCACGGTGCCCATCGGGATCGGCTGGCCGCCCAGCAGGTGCAGGTTGTAGGCGATGTTGCCGGCGCAGCCGCCGAACTCGCGGCGCATGCGCGGCACCAGGAAGGACACGTTCAGGATGTGCACCTTGTCCGGCAGGATGTGATTCTTGAACTGGTCCGGGAACACCATGATGGTGTCGAAGGCAAGAGAACCACAGATCAGAGCGGACATCGATGTAAGCCTATGCGGTGAATTTTGGGGTGGGCCGGCCCGGTTCGGCGGGCAAGCAAACGGCGCCCTTGGGCGCCCGACGGCGCAAAGGTTACCCGCTGGTGCCGCTCAGGGCCAGAACCGGGTGAGACCCGATCAGGCCGAAAGCCTGTGAAGACGCGGGTTCAGCTAGTTTTTTCCTTGCTCGGCGGCAGGCGGGTTGCTAGGCTTGTCGGCCTCGATTTCTGCCCATTTTTTCGCCATCCCGCGGCGGGCACGACACCCCTCAGGACTCCTTCCTCAGATGTTCAAGAAACTCCGTGGCATGTTCTCCAACGACCTGTCCATCGACCTGGGCACGGCCAACACCCTTATCTACGTGCGCGGGCAGGGGATCGTGCTGAACGAGCCATCGGTCGTGGCCGTGCGTCAGGACCGTGCCATCGGTGGCACCCGCTCGGTGGCAGCCGTAGGCGCCGAGGCCAAGCAGATGCTTGGCCGTACCCCGGGCCACATCACCACCATCCGCCCGATGAAGGACGGCGTCATCGCCGACTTCACCTATACCGAGGCGATGCTCAAGCACTTCATCAAGAAGGTGCACAAGTCGCGCGTGCTGCGCCCGAGCCCGCGCGTGCTGGTCTGCGTGCCGGCCGGCTCGACCCAGGTCGAGCGCCGCGCGATCAAGGAATCGGCCGAGGAAGCCGGTGCCCGTGACGTGTTCCTGATCGAAGAACCGATGGCCGCCGCGATCGGCGCCGGCATGCCGGTGACCGAAGCCCGTGGCTCGATGGTCATCGACATCGGCGGCGGCACCACCGAAGTGGCGGTGATCTCGCTCAACGGCATCGTCTATTCGGCGTCGGTCCGCATCGGTGGCGACCGCTTCGACGAGTCGATCACCAACTACGTGCGCCGCAACCACGGCATGCTGATCGGTGAAGCCACCGCCGAGCGCATCAAGGTCGAGCTGGGCTGTGCCTACCCGCAGGCGGAAGTGATCGAGATGGAAATCTCCGGCCGCAACCTCGCCGAGGGCGTGCCGAAGATGATCAAGATCAGCTCCAACGAGGTGCTTGAAGCCCTGCACGAACCGCTGTCGGGCATCGTCAGCGCGGTCAAGCTGGCGCTGGAGCAGACCCCGCCGGAACTGTGCGCCGACGTCGCCGAGCGCGGCATCGTGCTGACCGGTGGTGGCGCTCTGCTGCGCGACCTGGACCGCCTGATCTCCGAGGAAACCGGCCTGCACGTGCAGGTGGCGGACGATCCGCTGACCTGCGTGGCCCGCGGCGGTGGCCGTGCGCTGGAGCTGGTCGACATGCACGGCAACGAGTTCTTTGCGCCGGAATAAGCCGTCCCGGCTGCCTGCGCCCGCAGCGCCCCTCCGGGGTGCGGCCCACCACGAGGGTGGGCCGGCACCGGCGGGGCGCCCGCGTGTTTCCCTTCCGCCTTCTGCCAGTTGAATCGTTGCCGTGCCGCCCTACGCCGGACCTCCCGTTGCTTCCCGATCCGGTGATGCCGCCAGCCCGCTGCGTCTGCTGGCTTATCTCGCACTGGCCATCACCCTGATCGTGCTTGACGACCAGGCCGGCTGGCTCGCGCAGCTGCGCGGGCAGGCCAACAGCCTGGTGCAGCCGGTATGGGCTCTGGCGGGCCTGCCGGGCAAGCTCGGCAACCAGGTCAAGGACTCGGCGGCCAGCCACGGCCAGCTGGTCAACGAGAACCGTGAGCTGCGCAACCAGTTGCTGCTGGCCAACGCGCGCCTGACCCGCCTGCAGACCGCCGCGTTGGACAACGCCCAGCTGCGTGAACTGCTGAACGTGGCCGAGCGCAGTGGCCTGGACGTGCAGCTGGCGCCGATCCTGGACATCGACCTGGATCCGGTGAAGCAGCGCCTGGTGCTCGACGCCGGCAGCCGCGAAGGCGTGCACGTCGGCCAGGCGGTGATCGATGCCGGCGGTCTGATGGGCCAGGTGATCAGCGTCACTGGCGGTACCTCCACCGTGCTGCTGCTGACCGACCCCGACCATGCCGTGCCGGTGACGGTGGCCCGCAACGGCGTTCGCCTGATCGTCTACGGCCGCGGTGACAAGTTGGAACTGCGCGACATCCCGCTCAGCGCCGGCGTGGAAGTGGGCGATGAGATCGTCACCTCCGGCCTCGGTGGCCGCTTCCCGGCCGGCTTCCCGATAGGCACCATCACCGGCCTGCGTCCGGACGATACCCATGCCTTCCTGGTTGGCGAGCTGAAGCCGGCGGCCCAGCTCGACCGCGGCCGCGACGTGCTGCTGCTGCGCCCGGGCGCGGCGATCCGGATTCCGCCGGAACTGCGCCTGCAATTGGAAGCCACCGCGCCGGGTGGCCCGGCCAGCGCCGCTGCCGCGCCGGCGGGAGCCATGCCCGCTGCAACCACACCGGCCGCCACCGCGCCGGCACCCGCCCCGGCAACGCCTGCACCGGCCGTGGGCCGGTCACCGGCTCCCTCTGCGACGCCGACGGTGGCCCCGGCCCCCTCGCTTGATCCTGCTGCTCCGGTAGTGCCGGCCGCTGGCCGGCAGCAATCCCCGTCTGCGACGAGGAATGCTGCCCCCGCATCTTTCGTTAACCCCGCGCCTGCGGCGCGCCCCTTTGAACAACAAGGGGGCTCCACTCCAGCCAGCTCCACGGTAGTGCCGGCCGCTGGCCGGCAACCGACCACGCCGGAGGCCCAGCGATGAGCCGCCTGCGCGACAACCCGTGGGTGCTGCCGGCCAGCCTGGTGGTGGCGCTGCTGCTGGGCCTGCTGCCGCTGCCGGCGCTGCTGCAGCCGCTGCGCCCGTACTGGCTGGCGCTGGTGCTGGCCTACTGGGTGATCGAAGCGCCCGAGCGCGTCGGCCTGGGTGTTGCTTTCGCCAGTGGCGTCATCGCCGACCTGCTGTACGGCGGCGTGCTCGGCGAACAGGCACTGCGGCTGGTGATGCTGGCCTTCATCCTGCAGCGCTTCCGCGCCCGCATCCGCTTCTTCCCGATGTCGCAGCAGATGCTGGCCATCGGCGGCCTGCTGTTCAACGACCGCATCGTCAGCGCGCTGGTGCACATCCTGGTGGGTGAACCCACCCTGCCGTGGTCGTACTGGTGGGCACCGCTGCTGGGCATGGGCCTGTGGCCGCTGGTGTTCGTGCTGCTGGATGCGGTGCGCTTCGGCAAGCGCGGGCGCTGAGCCATGATCCCGCGTCGCCAGGTCAAGAATCCGCACGCCGAAGCCGAACAGTTCCGCCGCCGCGCGGCGCTGGGTTTCCTGGGCGTGCTGGTCTGCCTGCTGGGGCTGGGCGGCTGGTACTTCAAGCTGCAGGTGCTGGACCACGACGTCTACGCCACCCGCTCGGAAGCCAACCGCATCAAGCCGCGGCCGGTGGTGCCCGGGCGCGGCATGATCTACGACCGCAATGGCCGCCTGCTGGCCGAGAACGTACCGGCCTTCCGCCTGGACGTGACCCCGGACAAGGTCAAGGACATGGACGCCACCCTGGAAGGGCTGGCGAAGATCATCAGCATCAGCCCGGAAGAGCTGGAAGCATTCAACAAGTCGCGCAAGGCGCGCCGCAAGTTCCTGCCGGTCACGCTGAAGCTGCGCATGAGCGACGAGGAGATGGCGCGCTTCGCCGTCGACCGCTGGCGCTTCCCCGGCGTCGAGCTGGAGCCCTACCTGACCCGCCGCTACCCCTACGGCGATCTGTTCGCGCACATCATCGGCTACGTCGGCCGCGTCGATGACAAGGATCTGGAGATCCTCGGCGAAGGCAATGCGGCGCTGACCCACATCGGCAAGTCCGGCCTGGAGCGCTATTACGAGCAGCAGCTGCGCGGCAAGGTCGGCTACGAGCAGGTCGAGACCAACGTACAGGGCCGTGCGATCCGCACCATCGGCCGCGTCGCCGCGCAGTCCGGTGCCGACCTGCGGCTGTCGATCGACGCCGACCTGCAGCGGGCCATGGTCGCCGCCTTCGGTGACCAGGAAGGCTCGGCGGTGGCGATGGACCCGCGTACCGGCGAAGTGCTGGCGATGGTCAGCCTGCCGTCCTACGACCCCAACCTGTTCGTCAACGGTATTTCGCATGCCGACTTCAAGGCGCTGAACGAGAACCCGTCGCGGCCGCAGTTCAACCGCCTGGTGCTCGGTGGCGTCGCGCCCGGTTCCACCCTGAAGCCGCTGATCGGCCTGGCCGGCCTGGATTCGGGCGTGCGCCGCCCGGAAGACAAGGTGCTGTCCACCGGCATGTTCTACCTGCCCGGCACCTCGCGTGGCTGGGGTGACGCCCACCGCGGCGGCCACGGCTGGACCGACCTGCGCAAGTCCATCGCCGAGTCGGTCAATACCTACTACTACAAGCTGGCGCTGGACCTGGGCATCGAGCGCTTCGATCACTACATGGAGTACTACGGCTTCGGCCAGCCGACCGGCATCGACCTGACCGGCGAGATCGGCGGCATCCTGCCGTCGCCGGCCTACAAGCGGAAGAGCCGCAAGGAAGCCTGGTACCCCGGTGACACGGTCAACATCAGCATCGGCCAGGGCGACTGGAAGGTCACCCCGCTGCAGCTGGCGCGTGGCGTCAGCGCGCTGGCCGACGGCCAGTTGCGCACCCCGCACCTGGTGATCCAGCAGCGCGACGGCTTCGACAGCGACTGGGCGGCGACGTCGCCCGGCGAGATCAAGCCGGTCAGTCCCAACCCCAGCAACCTGCAGGCTGTGCGTGAGGGCATGATGGCGACCATGCGGCCCGGCGGCAGCGGTTGGCGCGTGGCGGTGGGTGCGCCGTACGTGATGGCCGGCAAGACCGGTACCGCGCAGGTCATCAGCCGCAAGGGCACGGCCGCCGTGAATCCGAAGAGCCTGCCGATGCACCTGCGCCACCGCGCGCTGTTCGTCGGCTTCGCCCCGGTCGAGAACCCGGTGATCGCGATCGCGGTGGCGGTGGAGGGTGGCGGCTACGGTGGTTCGGCGGCCGCGCCGATCGCACGCAAGGTGTTCGACGCCTATCTGCTGGGCAAGATGCCTGAAGGCATGCAGCCGCTGGACAGCGAGCGCGGCACCACCGCCATCGGCGCCACCGCGTTCGACAACGAAGACGTGGGGGCGCGTCAGGCGGGCGACCTCGCCGCCGCACAGGTGGGTGAGCACCCGGTCCTGGTCGGCGTGCCTGCGCCGGAACCGGTACCTGCACCACAGCCGGGTACGCCGGCTGCCGCCGCACTGCCGGTCACACCACGCCCGACCACTGCGGAGCCCGCGCGATGAAAGTATTCCTGCGCTGGGCCGGCGATATGCTGCGCCGCTTCTTCAGCACGCTGGACTGGGTGTTGTGCCTGGCGCTGGGCGCGTTGATGGTGATCGGTCTGGCGACACTCAAGAGCGCGGGCGGCGACAGCCTGGTGATGGCCCAGGGCGCGCGTTTCGCGGTGGGCATGGCCGCGCTGTGGGGCATCTCGCGGGTACCGATCCTGCGCATCCGCTCGGCCACGCCGATGATCTATGCGATCTCGATGATTCCGTTGCTGGCGGTGTTCGTGCTCGGCACCGGCAAATACGGGCGGCAGTGGCTGGACCTGAAGTTCTTCTACCTGCAGCCGGCCGAACTGCTGAAGGTCAGCCTGCCGATGATGGTGGCCTGGTACCTGCACAAGATGCCGCTGCCGCCGCGCTTCAACACGGTGCTGGTTGCCCTGGTCATCATTGGTGTGCCGACCGGCCTTGTGATGCTGCAGCCCGACTTCGGCACCGGCGTGCTGATCGCTGCCAGTGGCGTGTTCGTGCTGCTGCTGGCCGGCCTGCCGTGGTGGTGGGTTGGCCTGGGCGTGGGTGGCGTGGCCGCGGTCGCACCGGTGGCCTGGTTCTGGCTGCTGCGGCCGTACCAGAAGGACCGCATCATGATGTTCCTGGACCCGGAGATGGATGCGCTGGGTGCCGGCTGGAACATCATCCAGTCGAAGATCGCGATCGGCTCCGGCGGCTTCGATGGCAAGGGCTGGGGCGAGGGCTCGCAGTCGCACCTGAACTTCATTCCCGAGCAGACCACCGACTTCGCGTTCTCGGTGCTGAGCGAGGAATTCGGCTGGATCGGCGTGGCCACCGTGCTGGCGCTGTATCTGGTGGTGATCGGGCGCTGCCTGTGGATTGCCAGCCAGTCGCGCGATTCCTATTCGCGCCTGCTGGCCGGCGCTACCGGCCTGGCATTCTTCGTCTATGTCCTGGTGAACGGCGGGATGATTTCCGGCCTGCTGCCGGTGGTGGGCGTGCCAATGCCGCTGATCAGCTACGGCGGCACCTCGGCGGTTTCGCTGCTGGCCGGCTTCGGCTTGGTGATGGCGGTACGCAGCCACAATCCAGTACACGGCGGCTACGGGTAGCACCGGTTGCGCTCGTCCGTAGCGCCGAGCCAGCGCGACTGCTCCCGCTTCCTGTAGAGCCGAGCCATGCTCGGCTCAGGGCCTGCATACACTGTACGAAAGGCAGTCGAGCATGGCTCGGCTCTACAAATGCAGAAGCAGCCTGACAGCTTCACGCAAGCGCCCGTTGCTACCGTGGCCCGCGTGGAATGGAAACGAATGCTTGGCGGCTGCCGTGAGGCGGTGCGCACGATCGACCTGCCGTTGCTGGTCGCGCTGTTGATCCTGATGGCCGCCGGTCTGGCGGTGCTGCACAGCGTGTCCGGACCAGTGGTCGGGCAGGCGGCGCGCTTTGCCGGTGGTCTGGCGGCGATGTGGTTGCTGTCGCGGGTCTCGCTGCTGCGTCTGCGCGCTTGGACGCCTGCGTTGTATGCACTGTCGATGCTGCCGCTGATGGCGGTGTATGTGATCGGCACCGGCAAGTACGGGCAGCGCTGGCTCAACCTGGGCGTGTTCTACCTGCAGCCGTCCGAACTGCTCAAGCTCAGCCTGCCGTTGATGATGGCCTGGTACCTGCATCGGCAGCCGTTGCCGCCCTCGCCACGCACGGTGCTGACGGCCGCAGTGCTGATCGGCGTTCCCGCCGTGCTGATCCTGATGCAGCCCAACCTCGGCACCGCCACCTTGGTCACTGCCAGTGGCGTGTTCGCGTTGTTGCTGGCAGGCCTGCACTGGGGCTGGGTGGCGACGGGTGCGGCAGGGCTGGCGGTGGCCGCACCACTGGCGTGGTTCGGCCTGTTGCGGCAGTACCAGAAGGATCGTGTACTGACCTTCCTCGACCCGGCGGCAGACCCGCTTGGCACCGGCTGGAACATCCTGCAGTCACGCATCGCGATCGGTTCGGGTGGCTGGCAGGGGCGCGGCTGGGGGCAGGGCACCCAGGCCACACTGGATTTCCTGCCCGAGTACACGACCGACTTCGCGTTTTCGGTGCTGGCCGAGGAATTCGGCTGGATCGGTGTGGCGACGCTGTTCGCGCTGTACCTGTTCGTGGTCGGGCGCTGCCTGTGGATCGCAGTGCACGCGCGCGACACGCATGCACGGTTGCTGGCTGGCAGCCTGGGGCTGGCGTTCTTCGTCTACGTGCTGGTGAACGGCGGAATGATTTCCGGCCTGCTGCCGGTGGTGGGCATTCCGATGCCGTTGATCAGCTATGGCGGGACATCGGCGGTCTCGTTGCTGGCCGGCATCGGCCTGGTGATGGCGGTACGTGGGCACCGGCCCGTGCACGGGGGATAGGGTTTCCAGCCAACGGCGCAGCCCCTCGTGGGTGGTCGCGCAAAGCAGTTCATGGGTGGGGCCGGGTAGATGGGCTGCGCAGGGGACGCTGCAAGTACGTCCATGTAAGCCCGGTCGCCGCTTGCTCTTGCGCGCAGTCCTGCACGCGCGGCAAGGCCAGGGTTGGGCGTCCTGCCCAACCCGCCCGAGGCATGCCTCGGGCCCATGCGGCTCACGCCCCTGCGCAGCCCATCTACCCGGCCACGGACAGGTTCCGTGCGCGTCCACCCACGGAGAAGAAAAAGAAGATCAAAAGCAAAAGCGGCCTGGCGGGTCGCTTCCTTGCTTTGTGTAGAGCCGAAGGCAGCGGCAGGAGCCGCTGCCAACGTCGCCCACGGCGACGGCCCGAAGGGTGCCGGTCAGGACGACCGGCATAGCCATGCTCGGCTCTCGAGCAAGCGCAGCGCGCGACCCGCTTGTGATCTTCTCTTTCTTCTCCGTGGGTGGCAGACCACCGAAATCTGTCAGAGGCCGGTCGGGTTGGGTATGCGGGGGTGTCTGATCTGGCCCCCCGTCAGCGGACGCCAAGAAGCGATACTTTGATCGCAGTTGGAGGTCTCTTATGTCCCGTATCACCCGTCGTAGCTACACCGATGAGTTCAAGCACCAAGCCGTGGAGTTGGCCGAGTCGCTCGGACCTGCCGCAGCGGCCCGTCAGCTGGAGATGTCGGTCAAGACGCTGGCAA
>NZ_JBJNRH010000018.1:0-8668 GCF_045809185.1 Nocardiopsis yanglingensis
TGTTTCCAGAGCCTGATGCGTAAGCCATTGCTCTGTCTGAGGAAAACGTGGGGATACCTCAGGGTCAGATCCGTTTTCCTTCGGAAAACGGATCTGACCCCCAGTTTGAATTTCGATATCTGACAGAGACTCATCCACGCATGGCGTGGATCTACCAGGTCGCGGAAATCTGTCAGAGGCGGGGCGGTGTCGGAGCGCGGGGTGTCAGCCGCATGGATGCGGCTGCCAAGCCTACACGGACGTACTTGCGGCGTCCCCGCGCTCCGACACCGCCCCGCCATCCCACGGGATGCACGCTGTTGCTGTTGCTTCCGCCGTTGCGGTTGCAGTTGCCTCTGCAGGTGCAGGGCTGCAAGCCCTGCCGAACAACCCTCAACTCTCGCAGTTGGCGAACACGTCGCGGTCGCGCTCGTACAGCGAGGTCTTCACCTGCATCAGGCCCAGCACCGACGGGAACAGATTGTCATGATCGGTATAGGCCGCCGAACGCTTGCGCACACACTGCAGGTCCAGTCCGCGGCTGCTGGCGAAGCCCGGTGAGAACCACATCGTCATCGGCACCCGGGTCTGCTCGGCCGGGGCGATGGCGTAGGGCACGCCGTGCAGGAACAGGCCCTTCTCGCCCAGTGACTCGCCGTGGTCGGACAGGTAGATCATCGCCGTGTCGTAGTCCTGCATGCCCTGCAGCGTGCCGATGGTCTTGCTCAGGAAGTGATCGGTGTACAGCACGGCATTGTCGTAGCTGTTGGTGATCTCTTCGCGCGAGCAGCGGCCGATGTCGCGGGTATCGCAGGTGGGAGTGAAGCGGCGGAATGCGGGCGGATAGCGCTCGAAGTAGGCCGGGCCATGATTGCCCAGCTGGTGCAGCACCACGACGCGGTCGCCCGGCTTGGCACGCACCTGGGTGGCGAGGTCCTGCAGCAGGATCTCGTCCATGCAGCGGCCGTCGGCGCACAGGCCCGGGGTGGTCGCATCGGACAGTGACTGGAAGTCCAGGCCTTCGCACACGCCCTTGCAGCCGGACTGGTTGTCACGCCACAACGGTGCGATGCCGGCACGGTTCAATACGTGCAGCAGTGACTGGTGTGCGCGGATCTTCTTCTCGTCGTAGTCGTGGCGGCCCCATGGCGAGAACAGGCACGGCAGCGAGACCTCGGTGCTGGTGCCGCAGGAATGCATGTCCGGGAAGTTGAGCACGTTGGCCTGGGCCAGCTCCGGGGTGGTATTGCGGCCACCGTTGAGGCCCCAGTTCTGCGCGCGCACGGTTTCGCCCATGACGATCACCAGCAGGCGCGGCTTGCTGGCAGGTGCACGCGGGGTGGCCTTGGCGTCGGTACCAATCGGCAGCTTCGGCGCGCGCTGCACCGGATTGTCGCCACGCAGCGCACGCGGCATGCCCAGCAGCACGTTGGCCGGTGTCGCCAGGTAGCGCACTTCGCGCTGGTTGCGCATCAGTGCCGAGACGTCCTGGAACGAGATCAACGCGCCGCCGACGGCAGTCACCGCCGCCACCACCAGGAAGCCGAGGCGCCACAGCAGGCTGCGGCCCCAGCTGCGACGGCGAAGCTGCACGCGCCACAGCACCACCATCGGCAGCACCGCCAGCAGCAGTACCGGCCACAGCAGCGACACGGTCATCAGCTCGCGGCTTTCCTTGGGGTCGGTCGCCAGCACGTTGCGCAGCATGTCCGCATCCAGGTAGATGTGGTAGCGGCTCATGTAGTGCGCAGCGAAGGCGGTTACCAGCAACAGCAGGCTGATCACCACCTTGGCGTTCCAGCGCCAGACCAGAATGCCCAGCAGCACGCCGTGCGCACCCAGCAGCAACAGCAGCAGCGACAGCGCGTAGCGCAGGCTGCCCGGATGGCTGGCCATCGCGCTGTGCCAGAACAGGCCGTTGCCGGCCACCGCAAAGAACAGGCTGGTCAGGGCGATCAGTGCTTCGGTGGACAGCTGCGGCCGCCAGCGGCGAAGGTTCGCCAACGCGGGAAGGCGGGCGGGGCGTTGGACCGATGCGCTCATGCGTTTGCCTCCTGGCGGTGGGGACGGTCCAACTGACGGCGGATCAGGACATACAGGCCGAGCGAAAGCAGCCAACATATCAACGCAGTGGCAACGTCATGCGAAAGGAAATGTGCGCCCCGCAGCTGCTGGCTGATGCCGAACACCAGGCCAGCGCTGAGGCCGATCCACAGCCCCGCCCAGCGCCACGAGGGGCGCCACAGCAGGGCGAAATAGTACAGACAGAGCCACGCATAGCCGGCGCTGGCATGCCCGGCCGGGAAGCAGGCCTGCGGCGCCATGCCGGCCGGGCGCAGGGTGAAAAGCCCGATGAAAGGCTGGTGGCCGCCGTAGCGCAGCAGGTCCCAGGGGCATTCCATTGGCACCAGCGACTTCAGCAGGGAGATCACACCCGTGCCCAGGGCCATGGCAATCACGACATAAAGCAGCGCCCACCGCAGGGTGCGATCGCGACCCTTTCGCCAGTGGTGGAAGCACAGCAGGATCGCCACGAGCGCAGCAGCCGTGCTCAGCCATTTGCCGGCCTTGTGCACCACCGTGCGGGTGATCCAGGCGTCCTGCAGCACCCAGTGGCCACCCTCCAGACGGAACAGATGATCGGCCACCCATTGGTCGCCGCCGAAACCCATCAGCAGCGTAAACAACGGCAGACCGATTGCGACAGGCAGCCAGAGGTGAGTTACGGCAAATCGTGACGCCAGTGGCGATGTTGCAAGCGGCGCTACCGAATCAAGGGGACGGACGGGCATGCTGGAAAAGGGCGGTTCGGGAATCCGCGGTCATGCTCGTCACCTGGATGTCGGAGAAGGGTCGGACGCTCGTTCGTGCCGGGTTAATGTGTGCCTGGCACGTGTCAACGTTCAGTCTTCTTCTGCGGTCGATCCTGTCCGCTCGGCGTGGCACTCCGGGTTCCATGCGGTACCGGGAAGCAGTTGCCAACGATTCCTGTTGGCAACACCGATATCGATCACCTTGCTCGGGTCGACGCACGGGCTCATCGCATCATCCAGCACCAGCAGCCAACGCTTGTCCGGTGCCGCGGCCAGCCACGGGCCGGCATCGTGCCACTGCTCGGCCCAGGGGCGCTTGAAGCCGAATTCGCGCACCGGCCGGTCGGCCTGCAGCAGGTTCTGCTCGCGCCAGGCCACCAGCGCCAGTTCGGCGTCGGGACCGATCCGCGCGCCTACCCGGCGCATCAGTGCAGACGCCGATGCGTAGGGATCCAGCGCCGGGATCAGCACCAGACCGTAGAGCATCCACAGCATGCCGTGGGTCAGCAGCACCAGCGTTGCGGCGCGGCGTACCCGCAGCCACACGATCAATGTGGCCAGGGCGATGGCGAAGGTCAGCAGGCCGTCGCCCAGCACCGGAAGCAGAGTGTCGGGCATGGCCCGGCGCTCCAGCTGGGCCACGGCCCACGGATGCTCGGTCATCAACATCACGCCGAGCACGCCGGTGGCCAGCATCAGCACCACGCTGTAGCCGAACAGATAGCGGCGCACGCACAGCCGACGCAGCAGGCCCGGCAGCAGCGGCGCTGCGGCCAGCGCCATTGCCGGCAGCATCGGCAACAGGTACACCTCGCGCTTGCCCGGGCTGGCGCTGAAGAACACCAGCACCAGTACGGCCCAACCCAACAGCAGCCACTGCCGGCGGTCGCCCCGGCGCAGGCGGCGCCACCAGGGCTTGAACAGCATCGGCAACAGCAGGCTGCCCGGCAGCCACAGGGTCAGGATCACCTGCAGGTAGTACCAGGCCGGCTGACGATGGTGCCAGGCGTTGGCGTAGCGGGTACCGGTCTGCTTGAACAGCAACTCGTGCGCGTAGGCCTGCAGCTCGGCGCTGGGCGTGTGCAGCAGCGCCCAGCCCAGCGGTGCCAGCCATACCGCCACGCCCAGCAGGAAGGCGGGAATCAGCCACAGCAGGGTGGCCGGGTGAGGGCCATCCACTGTGCATCCGCGGCGGCGCTGGTACAGCCACCAGCCGAACCAGGGCAGCACCATCAGCAGCGGCAGGAAACCCACGCCCTTGGTCACCGTGCCGACGCCTGCGGCGAAGCCGGCCAGCCACAGCGCGGGCAGGTTGCGGCGTTCGCACAGGTGGCGCATCAGCCCCCACAGGGCCACGGTGGTCATCCCCACCAGCACCATGTCGATCTGCGCGCGCTTGGCCATCAGCCCGAACTGCAGGGTGCAGAACAGCGCTGCGAGGGCATAGACGGAATGCCGGGGCGACCATAGCCGGCGAGCCAGGTCCGAGATCAGCCACAGGCTGAGCAGGGCCCCCAGCAACGACGGCAGCAGGAACGACCACTGCCAGCTGCCGACGATCTCGTAGGCCGCGGCCTGCAGCCACATGAAGACCGGCGGCTTTTCCGCGTACAGCTCCACGCCGCGGTGCGGCAGCAGCCATTGCCCGCTCTCGACCATGGTCCGCGCCGCCAGCACGAAGCGCGGTTCGTCCGGCGGCTGCGGCTGACGCAGGCCGATACCGGCCGCCAACGCAGCAATGATCAGCAGCCACAACAGGGGCAGGCGCCAACGGCGGGGCAGGGCTACGGGCACGGCAGGCTCCGGGAGCAAAACAGCCATTCTGAGGTGGCGGGGGTGGGAAAAGCGTCAGAGGTGGCCAAGGCGACCGCATTCCGACATGGGCAGCGCTACCATGTTACGAACTTCCGTGGATGTTTCGTGCATGCGTCTGTTGGTGATCGAGGACAACCGCCAGCTGGTGGCCAACCTGTTCGACTATTTCGAGTCGCGCGGGCATGTGCTGGACGTGGCTCCGGATGGCATCACCGGCCTGCACCTGGCCGGCAGCCACCCCTACGATGCGGTGATCCTGGACTGGATGCTGCCGCGCATGGAGGGGCCGGAGGTGCTGCGCCGGCTGCGCGCCGAACATGCGTCGGAGGTGCCGGTGATCATGCTGACCGCGCGTGACGAGCTGCCGGACAAGATCGCCGGTTTCCGCGCCGGGGCCGACGACTACCTGACCAAGCCATTCGCGCTTCCCGAGCTGGAGGTGCGGCTGGAGGCCCTGTTGCTGCGCGCGCAGGGTCGCAATCCGCGCAAGCGCCTGCAGGTGGGCGACCTGGTGCTGGATCTGGCCACCCTTGAGGCCCAGCGCGGCAATCAGGTGCTGCACCTGTACCCGGCCTGCCGCAAGCTGCTGGAAGTGCTGATGCGGGCCAGCCCGGGCGCGGTCACCCGCCAGCAGCTGGAGTTCGCGCTCTGGGGCGACGAGCCGCCGGATGGCGACCTGCTTCGTTCGCATGTCTACGAACTGCGCCGCAGTGTAGATGGACCGTTTTCCGAGAAGCTGATCCATACCCTGCCGCGGGTTGGCTACCGCTTGGCCGTGACCACGGCCAGCGATGCCGGCAAGGATGATGATGAAGGCGCGTAAGCCGGGGCCGCTGTACCGGCGGGTGGTGTGGTGGTTGCTGGGCTACCTGGCGCTGCTGTCGGTCGCGGTGTTCAGCGTTGGCAACTACGTGCATGAGCATGCCGAGCACGCCGCCTGGCGTGCACTGCTCAATTCCGAACTGGACAGCATCGTCGAGCATACCGAGCACGAGCCGCACTACCGCTGGCAGGACTCGGATACGCTCAGTCTGTTCCGCTTCGACGAAGGCAACATGCCCGAAAGCGTGCGCACGTTGCACCCGGGGCTGCATGACGGGGTGCCGATCAAGGGCCGGCAGACTGCGGTGATGGTGCGTGATACCGGCTCGATGGGGCGGGTGGCGCTGGCGCTGGACATCTCCGACTTCCATGACCTGGAACAGTTCGCCACGCGCTGGGTGATGCTGGCCGGCGTGATCATGATCTTCGTCACCGTGCTGATGGCTTCGTTCGGCATGGAGCGGATGGTGCGTCCGTTGAGCCTGCTGGCGCAGCGCATTGCCGGGTTGCGACCTGGGGTGCAGGGCCAGCGCATCGAGGTCGACCCGCGTGGCAGCTCCGAGCTGCATACCATCGCCGATGCACTGAACGACTACCTGGACCGCAACGAACAGTTCGTCGAGCGCGAGCGGGTCTTCATCAGCACCGCCAGCCACGAACTGCGCACGCCGATCGCGGTGATGACCGGTGCCGCCGAGCTGGCACTGGAACAACCGGGCCTGCCTGATCGCGCACGCCAACAGATGCAGCGGGTGCTGCGAACGGCGCAGAGCGTGGAGCAGCTGATTGAACTGCTGCTGGTGCTGGCGCGTGATCCGGCGCGCCTGGCCGCACGTGCCGAGCGCATCGCGCTGGACCAGCTGCTGCCGGAGATCGTTGACGACCATCGCCACCTGCTGGGCGACAAGGACCTGAGCATCGGCATCCAGGCGGCGCCGGTTGACATCATCGCGCCGCTGGCGGTGGTGCAGGCGGCGATCGGCAATCTGCTGCGCAACGCCATCGAGAACAGCGGGCGCGGCCACATCGAGCTGCGCCTGAGCTCGTCGGCGGTGTTGACCCTGCAGGATCCGGGGCATGGCATGAGCCCGGAGGAGATTGCCGCGATCCACGCGCGCATGGCCCGCGGTGAACGCGCTGATCGGGGCGGCGGTATCGGCCTGGACCTGATCGCGCGGCTGTGCGAGCACCTGGGCTGGACCCTGCAGCTGCAGCCCTGCGAGCCGCGTGGCACGCGCGTCACCCTCGACTTCAGCGCGTCACGTCCCGCCTGAACCGGCTGTCCTGCTGGATGCCAACCCGGGTTGGCATGCTGTCCCCCTCAACGCCCGTTCGATCGCGCCACGTGCTGGTCGATCAGGATCACGTTGCCGTCGGGATCGGCCAGCTGCAGGTAGCCGGTCCCCTGGCCATCAGGATCGGTGCGGACCGCCAGTTCGATGCCCTTGGCATCCAGTTCGGCCTGCAGCTCACGCACATCCTGGAAGTGGGGCAGTTCCTGCTTGTGCTGGTCCCAGCCGGGGTTGAAGGTCAGCAGGTTGCCCTCGAACATGCCCTGGAACAGGCCGATCACGGTGCCGTTGCTGCGCAGTACCAGCCAGTTCTGTGCTGGATCGCCGCCGGTCACCGAGAAGCCCAGGGCTTCGTAGAACGCACGGGAGGCTGCGAGATCCTTCACCGAGAGGCTGACCGAAAAGGCGCCAAGCAGCATGAGTGGGCTCCTTGAGGGGAATGGGGCGTGGTCGGCACTGCAGCATGACCCGGCGTGAAGACAATGTTAATCTCGACCTGCGCCGCTTTATGCGGCGCTTTTTTTTCCCGCTCTTTCGATCGACAGAGGATCCCATGCCGACCGAACCCGCTACTACTGCCCTGATCAGCAACGACATCGTTGGACTGGGCCTGATTGCCGCCACCCTGGCCCTGATCTTCTGGGCCGCCAGTGGTCCGACCCCGTTGCTGAAGAAGATCTTCGCCTGGGTACCGGCGCTGCTGCTGTGCTACTTCATTCCCGCCATCTACAACACCGCCGGTGTCATCGATGGCCACAACACCTCGCTGTACAACCCGGTCGCGCGTGACGTGCTGCTGCCGGCCGCACTGGTCCTGCTGACCCTGTCGATCGACCTGAAGGGCGTCATCAAGCTTGGCCCGAAACTGCTGATCGTGTTCTGTGCGGGTACCGCCGGCATCATGCTCGGCGCCATCGTCTCGTTCCAGCTGATGAAGCTGATCCATCCGGAAACCGTGGCCGGTGATACCTGGGCGGGCATGGCGGCGCTGGCCGGCAGCTGGATCGGTGGCGGCGCCAACATGGTCGCCATGCGCGAAGTGTTCGGTACCGATGCCACTACCTTCGGCCAGTTCGCGGTGGTCGATGTGGCCTGCGCCAGCCTGTGGATGGCAATCCTGCTGTTCCTGGCCAACCGTGCGCAGCAGATCGATACCCGCAACGGTGCCGACACCCGTGCCATCGACGAGATGAAGGCGCGCATCAGTGCCTACGAGGCGCAGAACGCGCGCATTCCCAGCATGACCGACCTGATGGTGATCGTTGGCGTGGCACTGGGCGGCGTGGGCCTTGCCCATGCCATTGCCGCGCCGTTGGCAGGCTGGTTCAAGACCAATGTCAGCTGGGCCAGCCAGTTCAGTCTGGACAGTCAGTTCGTGTGGGTGATCCTGCTGTCCACCGCGATGGGCCTGGGCCTGAGCTTTACCCGCGCACGCCGGCTGGAAGCGGCAGGGGCCTCGCGCTTGGGCACGGTGTTCCTGTATTTCCTGATCGCCTGCATCGGCATGCAGATGAACCTGCTGTCGCTGCTGGATCGGCCATGGCTGTTCCTGCTTGGCGCGATCTGGATGGCCACGCACGTGCTGGTGCTGTGGGTGGTGGCCAAGCTGCTGCGCGCGCCGCTGTTCTTCTTCGCGATCGGCTCGCAGGGCAACATCGGTGCCGCCGCCTCGGCCCCCGTAGTGGCCGCAGCCTTCCATCCGACACTGGCGCCGGTGGGCGTGCTGCTGGGCACGGTGGGCTATGCCACCGGCACCGGGCTGGCCTACGTCACCGGTTTGATCCTGAAGTGGATGGCGACCGGCTGAGTTCGGGCCGTCCTGGCGTCACGCTCCCGTAGATCCACGCCATGCGTGGATGCATTTCATGGGTCTCCATGAACAAGGGAGGGGTGGGGGGCGGGTGAGCGGGGGGAAGCCAGGGGCCCCCCCCACAAAAACAAGAAGAG
>NZ_JBJNRH010000018.1:8678-56295 GCF_045809185.1 Nocardiopsis yanglingensis
TTCTTTCGCCACTACTTCCTGGGGGGGGGGTTCGTCCCCTTGCCCCTTACTCCCCCCCCCCCACCCCGGATTCAACTCGATGTCTGCCAGGTTTCATCCACGCATGGCGTGGATCTACTCAACGTCAATCGAGAGCTGTTGAACCCAACCCTCAACAGCAGCGTCCACCGTTGCGCCCACCGTAACGCGCTTCCTGGCGCTCGCGGAAGAACGTCTTGTAGTCCATCGGCTCCTGGTCCGGATGCTTTTCCAGCATGTGCCGGACGTAGTTGTCGTAATCAGGAATGCCACAGCACAGCCGTGCGGTCTGCACCAGGCGCCGCCAGATGCGGCGGTGCGCCTGGTACTGGCCGGCGGGAACCAGTTGCGTGCTCATCACAGATCCACCATTTCATGCGGCTTCAGTGCCACGTACGGGGTCTCGCGGTCGCTGCGCTGCGGGTTGCGGCGGGCCGCCAGGATGGTCTTGATCGAATACACCAGCACTGCGCCCACCACCAGCAGGAACAGCGCGGTCAGGCCGGTGTTGACGTAGGCGTTGACCACGATCTGCTTCATCTGCGCCACCGATTTGGCCGGTGCGGTGATCGTGTCGCTGGCGAGCGCGGCCTGGAACTTGTGTGCCTGTGCCAGGAAGCCCTGCGCTGGGTTGCTGTCGAAGATCTTGATGAAGCCGGCGTAGGTGGTGCAGATCAGCAGCCACACTGCCGGTACTGCGGTAACCCACGCATAGCGGTCACGCTTCATCTTGAACAGCACCACCGTGCCCAGCATCAGCGCGATACCGGCCAGCATCTGGTTGGAGATGCCGAACAACGGCCACAGCGTCTGGATACCACCGAACGGATCGACCACGCCGGTGTAGAGCAGGTAGCCCCACAGCGCCACGCAGCCGGCGGTACCGATGATGTTGGCGGTCCACGACTCGGTTTTCTTCAGGGCTGGCACGAAGTTGCCCAGCAGGTCCTGCAGCATGAAGCGCCCGGCGCGGGTGCCGGCGTCCACCGCGGTCAGGATGAACAACGCTTCGAACAGGATCGCGAAGTGGTACCAGAACGCCATCATCGCGTCGCTGCTGCTGGGAATGGCTTCGTGCAGGATCTGCGCGATGCCTACCGCCAGTGTCGGCGCGCCACCTGCACGATGCAGGATGGTCGGCTCGCCAATCGCCGCCGCGGTCGCGGTCAGCTGCTCGGGCGTGATGGTGAAGCCCCAGGTGTTGGTGATGTAGTGCGCCGCCGAGGCCGCATCGGCACCGATCACCGCCGCCGGGCTGTTCATTGCGAAGTAGATGCCCGGGTCGATGATCGATGCGGCCACCAGCGCCATCACCGCCACGAACGATTCCATCAGCATGCCGCCGTAGCCGATGTAGCGCATGTGCGCTTCATTGGCCAGCAGCTTCGGCGTGGTGCCGGAGGAAATCAGTGCATGGAAACCGGAGACCGCACCGCAGGCGATGGTGATGAACAGGAACGGGAACATGCCGCCCTTCCATACCGGGCCATCACCGCTGGCGGCGAACTGGGTCAGTGCCGGCATCTTCAGTTCCGGCATCACCACCAGGATGCCGATGGCCAGTGCGATGATGGTGCCGATCTTGAGGAAGGTCGACAGGTAATCGCGTGGCGCCAGCAGCAGCCACACCGGCAGCACCGAGGCGACGAAACCGTAGCCGATCAGCATCCAGGTGATCTGGGTGCCGGTGAAGGTGAACGCAGGGCCCCACACGGGGTCGGCGGCGACCTTGCCGCCGTACCAGATCGCGGCGAGCAGCAGGATCAGGCCAACCACCGAGATCTCGCCGATCTTGCCCGGGCGGATGTAGCGCATGTACACGCCCATCAGGATCGCGATGGGCATCGTCGCGATCACCGTGAACATGCCCCAGGGGCTTTCGGCCAGCGCTTTGACCACCACCATCGCCAGCACTGCCAGGATGATGATCATGATCAGGAACGCGCCGAACAACGCGATCGTTCCAGGCACCTGGCCCATCTCTTCTCTTACCAGGTCACCCAGCGAGCGGCCATTGCGGCGGCTGGACAGGAACAGGACCATGAAGTCCTGCACCGCGCCAGCCAGCACCACGCCCACCACCAGCCACAGCAGGCCGGGCAGGTAGCCCATCTGCGCGGCCAGGACCGGGCCGACCAGCGGGCCGGCGCCGGCGATGGCGGCGAAGTGGTGGCCGAACAGCACGTGCTTGTTGGTCGGTACGTAGTCCAGACCATCGTTGTTGATCACAGCCGGGGTGGCCCGGGTCGGATCGAGCTGCATCACCTTGTTGGCGATGAACAGGCTGTAGAAGCGATAGGCGACGAGGTACAGCGACACCGCCGCGACGACGATCCACAGGGCATTGATGTGTTCGCCGCGGCGCAGCGCCACGGTGCCCAGACAGAACGCGCCGAGCAGGGCGAGTACCGCCCAGCCCAGTTTGGAAAACCCTTTCATGAGGTGCTCTCTCCCGGAAAGACAGACAAAGAGTCCCGCGTGCCCTCGACAGGGTCAATTGGCACAGGACGAATCGGCGGTAGTACTTTGGTCGTACGCAGGGCGCGCTGACGTGCAGCGAACATCAGGGATGGAACAATCGGTTGCGGAGCCATCCATTGGCCTACGGTCGTGTGGCGTCCATCTTCAGTGGCATCCATCCAACAGGAGTCGCCATGAGCTTTCCCGAACCGGTCCGCGTACTGCGCACCATCCGTGGCATGCCCACCTCCGACGGTGCCGGCGTGCGCCTGACCCGCGTCATCGGCGGCCCGACGCTGCCGGACCTGGATCCGTTCCTGCTGCTTGATGAGTTCGGTACCGACCGTGCCGAAGACTACATCGCAGGCTTTCCCGAGCACCCGCACCGTGGTTTCGAGACCGTCACCTACATGCTCGACGGGCGCATGCGGCATCGCGACAACCATGGCAACGAAGGCCTGCTGACCCCGGGCAGCGTCCAGTGGATGACCGCTGGCCGTGGCCTGGTGCATTCGGAGATGCCCGAACAGGAAAGCGGGCAGATGCGCGGTTTCCAGCTGTGGGTGAACCTGCCGGCGAAGGAGAAGATGACCGAGCCGAAGTACCAGGAGTTCGCGCCCGAGCGCATTCCCGTGGTGCAGCCGGATGCCGGTGTGGAAGTGAAGGTAATTGCCGGCACGGTCGACGGCACCCACGGGCCGATCGTGCAGCCGGCCACCGATCCGCTCTACCTGGACATCACGCTGGCGCCGGATCGCGCGTGGACCTATGCGCTGCCGGAAGGGCACAACGCGTTTGCCTATGTGTTCGAAGGTGCGGTGACCGTAGGTGAGCAGGACGCTGCGCGTGACGTGGCGCGCCAGGAACTGGCGGTGCTGGGCGGCGGCGAACAGCTGCACCTTTCGGCCGGCAACGAAGGCGCGCGATTGATCCTGGTGGCTGGCCGTCCGTTGCGCGAGCCGGTGATGCGGCATGGTCCGTTCGTGATGAACACACGGCAGGAACTGATGCAGGCCTTCGTCGACTTCCAGGAAGGCAAGTTCTGAGGCGGTGCCGGCCGCTGGCCGGTAACTGCCTGCGGTCACGGCGGATCGAGGTGCCGGCCAGCGGCCGGCACTACCCTGTGATCGGGCCGCATTGCGGGGATGCTGCCAGGCAGGCATCCCCGTCATGGTCAGCGCCCGGCGGCCACGGCCGATGGCGTCAGGCTCATGCCCTGCGCCAACTGCTGCAGCGAGCCCAGTTCCTGCGGGCTGTCCGGATACAGCGAAATCTGCGCGTAACGCCCTTTGTCGAGCTTGACCACGCTGATCCGGCGTTCGGCATAGCCCGGAGGCTGCTGGCCACCGAGGTCTGGCTGGTACCAGTAGAGTGATTCACCGCCGAAGCTGCCCTTTTCCTGGCGCAGCGAGCGGTTCAACGGAATGGACGGGTCACGTGCACTGAGCATCAGGCTCAGTACTTCACGGCCATCCCCGGTACTGGCGCGACAGATCAGAAAGTCCGTCTGCACCAATTGCTGCCATTGCAGGCCACTGCTGGCCGGCAGCGAAGGACATTCGGTGGGAGCCTGTGCGGCGGCGGCCTGGGCCACGGCGAACAGCAGGCTCGACAACACTACAGGCGCGAACTTCATGCATCCCCCAAGGTGGTGTGTCGTTTGGCGCCGCCAGATGGACGGGCAGCGTTGGCATCCCATCCCCGGATGCCACCCCGACCGGCATGTGCACGGACGGTCAACTCAACCTTAACGGAACGTGAGTGATCGCACAAATTGCGGTTACAAGCGTAACCATTGCGGCCGAAGGTCGGCCGCAATGGTCCGCACAGGCCTCAGCGGTCGTTGCCGATCCACTTGTAGATGATGCCGCCGATCGCGCCGCCCAGAAGGGGGGCGACCCAGAACAGCCACAGCTGGCTGACCGCACCGATGCCGGCGAAGAACGCGACGGCGGTGGAGCGGGCCGGGTTCACCGAGGTGTTGGTGACCGGAATGCTGATCAGGTGGATCAGGGTCAGCGACAGGCCGATCGCCAGGGGCGCGAACCCGGCCGGTGCCTTGCCGTGGGTGGAGCCCATGATCACGATCAGGAACACCGCCGTCAGCACCACTTCGCACAGGAAGGCGGCCGCCACGCTGTAGCCGCCGGGAGACAGCGCGCCATAGCCATTGCTGGCGAACGCGCCGGCCTGGCTCCCATCGATGGCGAAGCCACTGGCGCCGGAGGCAATCTGCAGCAGGATGAAGCCGGCCAGCAGGCCGCCGGCGACCTGGGCGATGATGTACGGGATCAGGTCCTTGGTCGGGAAACGACCGCCGGCCCACAGGCCGACACTGACCGCCGGGTTGAAGTGCGCGCCGGAGATGTGGCCGAACGCATAGGCGCCGGTTACCACGGTCAGGCCGAAGGCCAGCGCCACGCCGAGGAAACCGATACCCAGCGGATTGCCGTCACCTCCGAACTTGGCGGCCAGCACCGCACTGCCACAGCCACCCAGAACCAGCCAGAACGTGCCGAGGAACTCGGCGGACAAGCGTTTACCCATGCTCATGTGTTGCACTCCTTTGACGGTCGAAAGTGTGATTTATGTCACATTTCAGTGATCAGCGGGTGACTGTAGCGTCAACGCCGGGTGCAGGGATACACCCTCGGATGTGTGCAACACGCGATGTTCAGTACTGCGGCAGCGGGATGAACTCCTTGTCGTCGCCCGGGATGGTGCCGAAGCGGCCGGCTTCCCAGTCGTGCTTGGCCTGCTCGATACGCTCCTTCGAGCTGGAGACGAAGTTCCACCACAGGTGACGTGGGCCATCCAGTGGCTCGCCGCCGAACAGCATCGCCTTCACCGGTGTCTTCGCACGCAGGCGACCTATCGCACCAGCTTCGGGGATCACGAGGTGCTGGGCGGGAATATCCACGCCATCCAGCTGTGCCTCACCTTCGAGGATGTACAACGCGCGCTCGCGGTGGCCATTGTCGATATCGATCTCCGCATCCGGGTCGAGATCGATCGCTACGTTGAGGGTGTCGGCGAACACCTTCACCGGCGATTCCTCGCCATAGGCGCGGCCGGCGATCACCCGCAGCCAGACACCCTTGCGGCGCTGCTCGGGCAGGGTGGCTGCGGCATGGTGGTAGAACGCCGGTTCGATTTCCTCATGCGATTTCGGCAGTGCCACCCAGGTCTGCATGCCGTGGATCGGGTTGTCATGGTCGCGGTCCGGTTGCGGCGTGCGCTCGGAATGGGCGATGCCGCGGCCGGCGGTCATCCAGTTGACGTCACCGGGGCGGATCACCTGGTCCGAACCCAGCGTGTCGCGGTGGCCGATGGCGCCTGACCACAGATAGGTGACCGTGGCCAGGCCGATATGCGGATGCGGGCGCACGTCGATGGCGGTGCCGGGATGCATGAGTGCCGGGCCCATCTGGTCGACGAACACGAACGAGCCGATGCTGCGCGCCTGCAGGGTGGGGACGGCGCGACGGACTTCGAGTCCGCCGATGTCGTGCACGCGCGGGGCGATGATGGTGGTCATGCGGGCGTTCTCGCTGGCAGGGATCAGGTGGGCAGCATCGCATGCAGCTGTGACGGGGACATGCCCCGTATGGGTAACAGGTTGTTCCAGCCAACGGCGCAGCCCCTCGTGGCTGGTTGCTTGGTCGTGTAAAGCAAAAGCCGCGCTTGGCCGGGGGGGGTGGGTTCGCGGGGGACGCCGTGAATCCGTCCCTGGAGGCTTGGCCGCGGCATCCATGCCGCGGACACCCCCGCGAACCCACCCCGCCCGGCCTCTGACGGTTTCCGTGTGCTGTCCAGCCACGGAGAAGAAAAAAAAATCAAAATCAAAATCAAACGCCGGGCGCTTCGCTCCTGGTGGCAACCAAGGTTGCCACCCACCAGTTCGCAGTAGTCATCAACCAGATTCGCAGTTCACCCACCGCTTCGCAGTAGTCATCAACCAGATTCGCAGTTCACCCACCGCTTCGCAGTAGTCATCAACCAGATTCGCAGTTCACCCACCGCCACCGGGAAACTGTCAGGGGTGGGGCGGTGTGGGTGGGCAGGACCGTTGGCGCCATGGATGGCGCCATCGAGCCCCCATGGACGGGTTTACGGCGTGTCCTGCCCACCTACACCGCCCCGCCCACCAAACAGAAAAGCCAGAGCCGGCTGTTGCTCCGGCTCTGGCTTTGGGCTTTGGCTTTGGCTGTTGATCCAGCGGGTGCCGGGCCGCAGGCCCGGCCGATCAACTCACACCACCGGTTCGCGCAGGGCGGGGTTGTCCCAGCCCGGGCGCGGGGCGAAACGGTCGCCGTGGCGCTGCTGCAGTGCCTTCAGCCGCTCGACGATCGCGTCGGCACCCACCGCACGGATGTGCTGGATCGGACCGCCGCGGAACGGTGCGAAACCGGTGCCGAAGATCACGCCGGCATCCAGCAGGTCCGCGTCGGCCACCACGCCTTCGTGCAGGCAGGCCACTGCCTCGTTCAACAGCGGCAGGATCAGGCGGTCCTCCAGATCGGCCGGGGCCTGGTAATCGCTGGCCACGTCCGGCTTCTTCGGCTTGCCGTTTTCCCAGGTGTAGATGCCCTGCCCATCCTTCTTGCCACGCTTGTCCGGTTCCACCGTCTGCAGCGCGGCCGGAATCTGCAGGCCCAGGAACGGCGCCAGTTCGCGGCCGACGCCGGCGGCCACGTCCAGGCCCACGGTGTCGATCAGTTCGATCGGGCCCATCGGCATGCCGAACTTCACTGCGGCCTTGTCGATCACCGGGCCTGGAATGCCCTCGGCATACGCGGTGGCGGCTTCCAGCATGTACGGGAACAGCACGCGGTTGACCAGGAAGCCCGGGCTGCCGGCCACCGGTACCGGGAACTTGCCCAGCGCCTTGCAGAACGCGGCCAGGCGACGCTCGGTTTCCGGCGCCATGCCGTCGTGATGGATGATCTCCACCAGCGGCATCTGCGCGACCGGGTTGAAGTAGTGCAGGCCGGCGAACTGTGCCGGACGCTGGATGTGGTCACGCAGTTCAACCAACGGAATCGACGAAGTGTTGGTGGTCAGCAGCGCATCCAGCTTCATCTTCGGCTCGAGCGTCTGGTACAGCGCACGCTTGGCCTCGGGGTTCTCGATGATCGCCTCGATCACCAGGTCGGCCTCGCCCACGCCGTTGCCTTCCAGGTCGGCACGCAGGCGCGCGGCCACGGCAGGGCGCTTGCTCTCGTCACGCACCTTCTTGGCGAACAGCGCCTGCGCGCGTTCCATGGCCGGGTCGATGAAGCGCTGCTCACGGTCCTGCAGGGTCACGTCGAAGCCCTTGTAGGCGGCCCACGCGGCGATGTCGCCGCCCATCACGCCGGCGCCGACCACGTGCACGTGGCGGATGCCGGAATCACCACCGCCGAGGCCCTTCAGGCGCTCGGTCAGGAAGAAGATGCGGATTAGGTTGCGTGCGGTCGGTGTACTGGCCAGCTTCACCACCGCGCGACGTTCGGCATCCAGGCGCGCCTGGATCGGCTTGCCGCCGCTGCGCTGCCAGGTGCTGATCAGCGCGTAGGGCGCCGGGTACTGGTCCTTCTTGGCCTTGCGCGCGACCTGCTTGACCATCTGCGGTGCCAGCAGCGTGCGGGCCAGCCAGGTGTTGGTGGCCCAGGCCGTCGCGCGCTGCTTGAACGGGCGGGTGGTGCCGGACAAGGCCAGCGCCACCGCGGTATCGAGCACCACCGCCGGTGCCACCACCTTGTCGACCAGGCCGATGCCACGCGCGGCCGAGGCCGACAGGGTGCGGCCGGTCAGCATCATGTCCATCGCCGCCGGTGCGCCGACCAGCTGCGGCAGACGCGCGCTGCCGCCCCACCCCGGGAAGATGCCCAGCTGGGTCTCCGGCAGGCCGATGCGGGTGCTGCTGTCATTGGACGCCACGCGGTAGCGGCAGGCCAGCGCCAGCTCGGTGCCGCCGCCCAGGCAGTGGCCGTGGATGGCCGCCACGGTCGGGCAGGGCAGCTCGGCCAGCTTCTGGTAAGTGGCCTGGCCGCGACGGATGGCGTCGTTGACGGTGCCGCGGCGGTCGAACTCCTGGAACTCCTTCAGGTCCGCACCGGCAATGAAGCCGGCCTTCTTCAGCGACTGGATCACCACGCCCTTGGGCGGGTCCAGCGCGATGCGCTCAAGCAGGTCGCCCAGTTCCAGCAGTACGTCCTGCGACATGGCGTTGACGCTGCTGTCCTGACGATCCAGGGAGAGAACCACCACGCCGTCGTCGCGGATCTCGGGGTGCCAGTGGCTGAAGCGGAGACCATCGAAGCCTGAGAGCATGGACGTTCCATCCGGTTGTGTATGGAGAAGCGGCTATGATCCAGAGGTTGTTTCCCCCGCGTCAAATCCCAATAGCAGGGGAGTGGCGACCCCGGATCCATGGCCGTGGACCGGAACGCTAACGGAACGGTGGTTAAAAGCTGGTGCGGCGCCAGGTGATCGGCGACTGAACTTTTCCCGGGATTGGCAGTCTCATTGCCCGACGTCGGTTGGGCTGACAGGAGTGCGGCCCCTCATGGCCGATGTTGATACACCTCAGGAGCTGGATCTGGAACTGGTCCGGCGCGTGCAGCACGGCGAGAGCGCCGCGTTCGATGTCCTGGTGCGCAAGTACCAGCATCGCGTGGTGGCCCTGGTCGGTCGCTACATCGCCGACTGGAGCGAATGTCAGGACGTCGCCCAGGACACTTTCATCCGTGCCTACCGCGCGATCGGAAGTTTCCGTGGCGATGCCCAGTTCTCAACCTGGTTGCATCGAATCGCCGTGAATACCGCCAAAAACTACCTGGCTTCACACAATCGCCGACCGCCGACCGATGACATCGACATCGGTGACGCCGAACAGTTCGACAGCGGGACGCGCCTGCGCGACACCGACACGCCCGAACGCGAGTTGATGCGCCAGGAACTGGAACAGACGGTGATGAAGGCCGTCAACGCGCTGCCGGAAGAGCTCCGGTTGGCGATCACCCTGCGCGAGGTGGAAGGCCTGAGTTACGAGGATATCGCGCAGAAAATGGGGTGCCCGATCGGCACCGTGCGTTCACGGATCTTCCGGGCGCGCGAGGCGATCGACACCGAACTCCGGCCGCTGTTGGACATCGGCAGCGCCACCCGTGAGAAGAGCCGCGTATGACCAGTAATCCGTTCAACGAATCGCAGAACCACCACTCGCCCGCCGGGCAGCGCCTGGACCAGCGCCACCGCGAACAGCTGTCGGCCCTGGTCGATGGCGAGCTGGGTGCCGATGAGGCACGCTTCCTGCTGCGTCGCATGGAACACGATCCCGAACTGGCGGGTTGCCAGGAACGTTGGCAGCTGCTGGGCGATGTGATGCGCGGGCAGGCCTCGGCGTTGGCACCGGCCGGATTCAGTGCTGCCGTGGCTGCCGCCATCGCGGCCGAACCCGCGCCACAGGCCGAGCCGCGCCGCAAGGTGCGCCGTACGGGCTGGCGAGCGTGGGGCGGTGGTGCCGCACTGGCCGCTTCGGTGGCGGCGGTGGCCTTGTTCATGGGCGGCGAGAAGCTGCAGGAAGCCACGCCAGGCGAGCCGTTGGCACCGCAGGTGATCGCCAGCCAGGCCGAACTGGCGCCGGCACCGGCCACCCCGGCGCCCGTCACCGAAGCGTCGGTGGATACCGCGGCAATGGCCGTGGCAGCGGCGCCAGCGGTGGCAATGGCCGCTGCAGGCCGCCGCCAGGACACCCGCCGTGCCAGCGCGACGCGCAGCCAGCAGGCCGCGCGCGCCGCCCAGCGTGACGATGTGCCGCAGCGGGCCGTGGCCTCCGCGCAGGCGCCGTTGACCCCGATCGTGCCGGCCAATGCCAGCCGCAACCTGCCGTTCGGTGAGGTCGGTGGCCTGCAGGCGCGACCGTGGCCGCGCTCCAGCCTGACGCCCGCTGCCGGCAGCGCGCTCAATGCCAGCTTCCCGGCCCATGCCGGGGGCGCCGCGTTCTACCCGTTCGAGCCGCGCCTGCAGGATGACCTGCCGGTGCCGCCGCGCCCGCGCGACTGAGCCGGGCGCTTTCACGCCCCGCCGTCGGCGGGGCCCGTATTCCTCTTTCCATCCGATCCGGAGGTTGCCGTCCGATGACTCCCCGACTCCGCACGCAGGCCATGGGCCTGCTGGCCCTGACCCTGCCGTTGATGGCCTGCGCGCAGGCCCCGGCCCCGGCCGCCCAGACCCAGGCCGCGCCGGCCGCCGCGCCACGGGCGCCGGCCCAGCCGCTGGTCAGTGGGCTGCCCGACTTCACCAATCTGGTCGAACAGGTCGGGCCGGGCGTGGTCAACGTCGACACCACCATCGTCCGCAACAACCGCCAGGCCTCGCGGGGCCCGATGGGCGGCGACGATGACATGCCGGAGTTCTTCCGCCGCTTCTTCGGCCCGGATTTCCCGATGCCGGGGCAGGGTCCGGGTGGGCAGGATGGCGGTCCCAGCATCAAGGGCCGTGGCATGGGCTCGGGCTTCATCATCTCGCCCGATGGCTACGTGCTGACCAACTACCACGTGGTGGCCGATGCCAGCGAGGTGAAGGTCAAGCTGGGCGACAGCCGCGAGTTCAAGGCCAAGGTGGTGGGCAGCGACCAGCAATACGACGTAGCCCTGCTGAAGATCGAAGGCAAGAACCTGCCGACCGTGCGCGTGGGCGATTCCAACACGCTGAAGCCCGGCCAGTGGGTCGTCGCGATCGGCTCGCCGTTCGGCCTCGATCATTCGGTCACCGCCGGCATCGTCAGCGCATTGGGCCGCAGCACCGGTGGTGCAGACCAGCGCTATGTGCCGTTCATCCAGACTGACGTGGCGATCAACCAGGGCAACTCCGGCGGCCCGCTGCTGAACACCCGTGGCGAAGTGGTCGGCATCAACTCGCAGATCTTCTCCGCCTCCGGCGGCTACATGGGCATCAGCTTCGCGATCCCGATCGACCTGGCGATGAGCGCGGTCGAGCAGATCAAGAAGAGCGGCAAGGTCACCCGTGGCCAGCTCGGCGCGGTGGTTGAACCGATCGATTCACTGAAGGCACAAGGCCTGGGGCTGCCGGACAGCCGTGGCGCGCTGGTCAACCAGATCGTACCCGGCAGTGCGGCAGAGAAGGCCGGTGTGCAGATCGGCGATGTGGTGCGTTCGGTCAATGGCAGCCCGGTCAACAGCTGGTCCGACCTGCCGCCGCTGATCGGCGCGATGGCGCCGGGCAGCCGGGTCACCCTGGGTGTGATCCGCGACGGCAAGCCGCGTGACCTCAGCGCCACGCTGACCGCATTGAGCGAAGACGGCCAGGGCAATACCCGCGCGGCGGCTACGGCCAAGCCCGATGCGGCGCCGCAGGCCGGCGCCAATGCCCTGCTGGGCCTGGACGTCAGCGACCTGACCGCACCGCAGCGCAAGCAGTTCGGCCTGGACGGCAACGAGGGCGTGCGCATCACCGGGGTCAAGGGCCAGGCGGCGCGTGATGCCGGCCTGTCTCCGGGCATGGTGATCCTGCAGGTCGGCCGCACTCCGGTCGGCAGCGTGGATGGCCTGAACCGGGCGCTGTCCAGTTACAAGAAGGACGACGTAGTGATGCTGCTGGTGCGTACCGGCAATGGCAACAGCGCGTTCGTGGCGGTGAAGGCCGGCCAGTAAGGCCTGCCCAAGCCGTTCCGGCGGCCCCGTCAATCCCCCCGAAGCCCCGCCCCGGCGGGGCTTCGGCCATTCCGGGCCCGGGCCGATCAGGCCGTTTTCGCGGCGGGGCGCCGGGCGTGCGATAATCGACCGTTACCCTGACGACGCCGCGCGCCGCCGCCACCTATGTCTTCTGATTCGATGCGGAACATCCGCAACTTCTCCATCATCGCCCATGTCGACCACGGCAAGTCCACGCTGGCCGACCGCATCATCCAGCTCTGTGGTGGCCTGCAGGCCCGCGAGATGGAAGCGCAGGTGCTCGACTCCAACCCGATCGAGCGCGAGCGTGGCATCACGATCAAGGCGCAGTCGGTGTCGCTGCCGTACCTGGCCAAGGACGGGCAGACCTACCACCTGAACTTCATCGACACCCCCGGCCACGTCGACTTCTCCTATGAAGTCAGCCGCTCGCTGGCCGCCTGCGAAGGCGCGCTGCTGGTGGTCGATGCGGCCCAGGGCGTGGAAGCGCAGTCGGTGGCCAACTGCTACACCGCCGTGGAACAGGGCCTGGAAGTGGTGCCGGTGATCAACAAGATCGACCTGCCCACCGCCGACATCGAGCGCGCCAAGGCCGAGATCGAGGCCGTGATCGGCATCGACGCCTCCGACGCCGTGCCGGTCAGTGCCAAGACCGGCCTGAACGTGCAGGACGTGCTGGAAGCGATCGTGCATCGCATCCCGCCGCCGAAGCCGCGCGACACCGACAAGCTGCAGGCGCTGATCATCGACTCCTGGTTCGACAACTACCTGGGCGTGGTCTCGCTGGTGCGCGTGATGCAGGGCGAGATCAAGGCCGGTGACAAGCTGCAGGTGATGTCCACCGGCCGCAACCACCAGGTCGACAACGTCGGCGTGTTCACCCCGAAGCGCAAGGTGCTGCCGGCGCTGCGTGCAGGTGAAGTGGGCTGGGTCACCGCCAGCATCAAGGACGTGCACGGTGCGCCGGTCGGCGACACCCTGACCCTGGCCGGCGACCCGGCACCGAAGCCGCTGCCGGGCTTCCAGGAAATGCAGCCGCGCGTGTTCGCCGGCCTGTTCCCGGTCGATGCCGAGGACTACCCGGACCTGCGCGAAGCGCTTGACAAGCTGCGCCTGAACGATGCGGCGCTGCGTTTCGAGCCGGAAAGCTCCGAGGCGATGGGCTTCGGCTTCCGCTGCGGCTTCCTCGGCATGCTGCACATGGAAATCGTGCAGGAGCGCCTGGAACGCGAATACAACCTGGACCTGATCAGCACCGCGCCGACGGTGGTGTATGAAGTCCTGAAGACCGATGGCTCGATCATCAACATGGACAACCCGGCCAAGCTGCCGGCGGTGAACCAGGTCGAGGAGATCCGTGAGCCGATCATCCGTGCCAACGTGCTCACCCCCGAGGAGTACATCGGCAACATCATCAAGCTGTGCGAAGAAAAGCGCGGCAGCCAGATCGGCATCAACTACCTGGGCAGCCAGGTGCAGATCAGCTATGAACTGCCGATGGCCGAAGTGGTGCTGGACTTCTTCGACAAGCTGAAGTCGGTCAGCCGTGGCTATGCCTCGCTGGACTACCACTTCGTGCGCTTCGACGCGGGTCCGTTCGTGCGCGTGGACGTGCTGATCAACGGCGACAAGGTCGATGCGCTGTCGCTGATCGTGCACCGCAGCCATGCCGACCGTCGCGGCCGCGAGCTGTGCGAGAAGATGAAGGACCTGATCCCGCGCCAGATGTTCGACGTGGCCATCCAGGCCGCTGTCGGCTCGCAGATCATCGCCCGTACCACGGTCAAGGCCATGCGCAAGAACGTGCTGGCCAAATGCTATGGTGGCGACGTTTCGCGCAAGAAGAAGCTTCTGGAAAAGCAGAAGGAAGGCAAGAAGCGCATGAAGCAGGTCGGCCGCGTGGAGATCCCGCAGGAAGCGTTCCTGGCCGTGCTGCAGATGGACAACAAGTAAGCCCGCACCGGCCCTGCGGGGCCGGTCGTCTGGTGACGTTGCAAAGGACCCTGAATGAAACTGTTTGAGATCCTCCTGGTCGTGCTGACCCTGGCCTCGGGCCTGATCCTGCTCGCGGACAAGCTGTACCTCGCCAAGCGTCGCGCCCAGCGCGCGGGCCTGCTCGATTCCGAGCCGGTGCTGGTGGATTACTCGCGTGCGTTCTTCCCGGTGCTGGCGATCGTACTGATCGTGCGCAGTTTCATCGCCGAGCCGTACAAGATTCCGTCCAGCTCGATGATGCCGAACCTGCTGATCGGCGATTTCATCCTGGTCAACAAGTTCTCCTACGGCCTGCGCCTGCCGATCAGCAACACCAAGATCGTGCCGTTCGGCGAGCCGTCGCGTGGTGATGTGGTGGTGTTCCACTTCCCCGGCCACAGCGACAACGACCCGGCCAAGGGCGAGAACTTCATCAAGCGCGTGATCGGCGTGCCGGGTGACACCGTGGTCTTCGAAGGCGACGGCGTGATCCTCAATGGCGAACCGCTGAAGTACGACAACAAGGGCATCTACGCCGGCCACAAGGGCCAGGGCGAGGGCGCCAACCTGCTGGTCGAGCACCTGCCGGGCCGTACCCACACCGTGCTGGAGACCGACTATCCGCGTGGCCAGGGCCAGTGGACCGTGCCGGCCGGCAAGTACCTGGTGATGGGCGACAACCGTGACAACAGCGACGATGGCCGTTTCTGGGGCCTGCTGCCGGAAGAGAACCTGCGCGGCAAGGCCTTCCTGATCTGGCTGAACTGCCAGGGCTGGTTCTGCAAGGATGGCTTCGAGCCGTCGCGGATCGGCTCGAGCATCAACTGATCGGGCATCAACTGAGTATTTTCACATCCAACGCGTATCTGGGGAGAACGCAATGAAGACGATGAACACGCAGCGTGGCATGACCCTGACGTCGTTCCTGACGGTCCTGATCGTGGTCGGTTTCTTCCTCTACATCGGCATGAAGCTGTTCCCGATGTACCAGGAGTACTACGCCGTGCGCTCGGCGATGAAGAGCCTGGCCAACGAGCCGGGCGTGGGGAGCATGGAGCCGTCGCGGATCCAGGACCTGTTCTTCAAGCGCCTGTACATCAACTACTCGGACAATGTGAAGCCGGCCAACGTGAAGTTCGATCGTCGCGACAATGGCTGGACCCTCAAGGTCAACTACGAAGTGCGTCGCCCGCTGATCGGCAACCTCGATGTGGTTGGCAAATTCGATTCTTCCCAGGACCTGACACGAAGCGGTGCCCAGTAAATTCATCCAACGTGGCGACCTGATCGGTCATCCCTTCCGCGATCCGGCCCTGCTCAAGCAGGCGCTGACGCATCGCAGTGCCGGTGCGCCACACAACGAGCGCCTGGAGTTCCTCGGCGACAGCATCGTCAACATGATGGCGGCCGAGGCGTTGTACCGACGCTGGCCCAAGGCTGACGAAGGCGCGATGACCCGTGCCCGTGCCGAGCTGGTGCGTGAAGGCGCGCTGGCGGTGATCGGGCGCACCCTGGAACTGGGCGAGCGGCTGACCCTGGGCCCGGGCGAAATGAAGTCCGGCGGTCATCGTCGCGACTCGATCCTGGCCGACGCGGTGGAAGCCGTGGTGGCCGCGATCTATCTGGACGCCGGCTTCGAGGCCTGCCGGGCGGTGGTGCTGCCCTGGTTCAGCGCTTCGATCGAGGCACTGCCGGCCTCCGGCCGGCCCGAGAAGGACCCCAAGACCCGCCTGCAGGAATGGCTGCAGGCCCGACAGAAGGCGTTGCCGCAGTATGAACTGGTGTCAGAATCCGGTGACGACCATGCCAAACACTTCCGGGTACGCTGCATCGTAGCCGACCCGGCCGCCAGCACCGAGGGCGAAGGCGCCTCGCGGCGGCTTGCCGAACAACAGGCGGCTGCGGCCGTCCTAGAACAACTGGATTCCAAGTGAGCGAACAAACTCCCCATCATTGCGGCAGCGTGGCCGTCATCGGCCGCCCGAACGTGGGCAAGTCGACCCTGACCAATGCCCTGGTCGGCGCCAAGGTCAGCATCGTTTCCAACCGCCCGCAGACCACGCGCCATCGCCTGCTGGGCATCGCCACTTATCCGGAAGGCCAGCTGGTGCTGGTCGACACCCCCGGCCTGCACAAGGTGCAGAAGCGGGCGATGAACCGGGTGATGAACCGCGCCGCGCGCGGCTCGCTGGAAGGCGTCGATGCCGGCCTGCTGGTGATCGAAGCCGGTCGCTGGGACGAAGAGGACAGCCTGGCCTTCAATGTTCTGCGCGACGCCGGTATCCCGGTGGTGCTGGTGGTCAACAAGATCGACCGGCTGAAGGACAAGGGCGCGCTGCTGCCGTTCCTGCAGGAAGTCACGGCCGGCCGCGATTTCTCGTCCGTGCATCCGATCTCGGCGCAGAAGCGCAACGGCCTGGAAGCACTGGTACGCGACGTGCTGGCACTGTTGCCGGAAGCGCCGCCGATGTTCGGCGAAGACGAGATCACCGACCGCAGCCAGCGTTTCCTGGCCGGCGAACTGGTGCGTGAGCAGCTGATGCGCCAGTTGGGCGAAGAGCTGCCGTATGCCACCACCGTGGAAATCGAACGCTTCACCGAAGATGGCAACCTGCTGCGCATCGGTGCGGTGATCTGGGTCGAGCGCGAGGGCCAGAAGGCCATCGTGATCGGCAAGGGTGGTACCCGCCTGAAGGAGATCGGGGCCAAGTCCCGCCTGCAGATGGAGCGTCTGTTCGGGGCCAAGGTGTTCCTGGAGACCTGGGTGCGCGTGCGTGAAGGCTGGTCTGACGACGAGGCCGCGCTGAAGGCCTTCGGCTACGAATAAGCCGCGACGGTCGCTTCGATGCTGATCGAGGACGACACCGGCTTCGTGCTGCATGCACGGGCCTATCGCGAGACCAGCCTGCTGGTCGAAGTGTTGAGCGCGCAGCATGGCCGCATTGGCCTGCTCGCGCGTGGCGTGTCCACTGCCAAGGGCCAGGTGCTGCGCGCGGCCCTGCAGCCGCTGCAGTGGATCCGCTTCAGTGCCCTGCAGCGTGGCGAACTGGCCCAGCTGCGCGGCGCGGAAGCGCTGGACGCGGCCCCACGCCTGGTCGGCCAGGCGATGCTGGCTGGCTTCTACCTGAGTGAACTGACCCTGCGCCTGGCCCCGCGCCAGGACCCGCTGCCGGAGTTGTACCTGGCCTACGGCGAGGCACGTGCGCGGCTGGCCGTGGGCGCCGGCCTGGCCTGGACCCTGCGTCGCTTCGAACGCGAGCTGCTGTCCGCGCTGGGCCTGGGTTTCGAGCTGGACAGCGCCAGCGACGGCCAGCCGATCGACCCGGCCGCGCGCTACGAACTGGATCCGCAGGAAGGCGCGCAGCGCCTGCTGAGCGAGCGTGGTGGGGAACGCCGGGCGGCGGCCACTGGCTCGGCGCTGCTGGCGCTGGCAGCGGACGAAGAGCCCGATGCGGCCGACCTGGCCAGCCTGCGCCTGCCGATGCGGCGGGTGCTGGCCCATCACCTCGGGCCGCGCGGCCTGAAATCCTGGGAAATGCTCGAGCAGCTCGCGCCCCGGCGTTGAGGGGTGTTCGGCAGGGCTTGCAGCCCTGCACCTGCCGAGGCCAAGGCACGAGCAACAGCAACAGCAACAGCAACAGCAACAGCGTGCATTCCGTGGGTAGGCGGGGTGGGTCCGATTGAGGGGGGGCGCTGCAAGTACGTCCATGTAAGCTCGGTCGCCGCATCCATGCGGCTCACGCCCCCTCAACCGGACCCACCCCGCCTTGGACAGATTCCCGCGATCTGTCGGAATGGCATGGGGTCAGATCCGTTTTCCTTCGGAAAACGGATCTGACCCCCAGTTTGAATTTCGATATCTGACAGAGACTCATCCACGCATGGCGTGGATCTACCAGGTCGCGGAAATCTGTCAGAGGCGGGGCGGGGCGGTGTCGGAGCGCGGGGTGTCAGCCGCATGGATGCGGCTGCCAAGCCTTATCTGATCGGAATCTGGCAGCGTAGGTGCCGAGAGCCGTCGTGGGCCGCCGTGTAAGCCTGGATCTCGACGATCGCCATGTAGCTTGGCGCCCACGCCGGAATCTCCCTTGATCCGCCCGAACAGTTGCTGGAGCTGACACTCGCAGTGATAAGACTGGGCAAGCGGGGGAGCTCTCGACCCTTCCAGACTATACGGAGTCCGGTGATGAACGGGATCGGTGTTGATGTCAGCAAGCGCCAACTGGATGTCGGCACGACGGACGGAGAGATCCTGCAGGTCAGCAATAGCGCTTCGGGTTTTGCTGAATTGGATCTCTGGCTGAGGAAACATCCGGCGAGCCAGATCGTGCTGGAAGCCACAGGTGGCTACGAGCGGCCGGTGCTGGATTTTCTGCACGTAGCGGGCCATCCGGTGGTCCGCGCCAATGCCCTGCGGGCCCGTAGGCTGGCCCAGGGGTTGGGTCAGCTGGCCAAGACCGACCGGTTGGATGCCTATGCATTGGCGCAGATGGCGGCCCTGGTCAAACTGCCCGCCTACCAACCGCTGGAGCCTTGGCAGCAGAAAATGCGGGAATTCGTACGGGCACGTCGACAGACGATGGAAGCCCTGACCGTAGCGCGACAGCAGCAGGAGATGGTGACCGATCGCGAGTTGCGCCGACTGCTGCAAGCCAACATCAGTCGCCTGCAGGGGATAGTTGGGCGCCTGGGAAAGCAGATTGCCGAGCAGGTTGCCCAGCAGCCTCAACTGGCTGTCCTGAAGTCGATGAAGGGCGTTGGCCCGGGCTTGCAGGCGGTACTGGCCAGCTATCTGCCAGAGCTTGGCAGGATCAGCGGCAAGCGCATCGCCAGCTTGGTCGGGGTGGCCCCGATGTCCCACGACAGCGGAACCATGCGTGGCAAACGAAGCATCCATGGCGGCAGGGCCGAGATCCGTCAGGTGCTTTACATGGCCAGTATGTCGGCCATGCGGCATGAACCTCGACTGCGCGACTTCTACCAGTCGCTGCGAGCCCGAGGCAAGGAAGGAAAAGTAGCCATCGTGGCGGTAATGCGGAAGATGCTGGTGATTCTCAACGCCCGGGTGCGCGACGCCCAAGGTGGATCGATCCCCGCCTGAAGCCAGCCCCGTGCGCGCTGCAAGAGGCTGCCGGCCAGCGGCCGGCACTACCGTGCGCGACTGTCGGAGGGGCCGAGGCCCCTCTCTCAACACAGTTGCTACACGGATGTACTTGCGGCGTCCCCGCGCTCCGACACCGCCCCGCCATCCCACGGGATGCCCGCTTTTGACGTTGAATTTGACGTCAGCTTCGGCAGTGCAGGGCGCAGCCCTGCCGAACACCCCTCAATGCAGCAGGGCAGCCACCGCGTCGCGGAACCCCGCTTGGGCCTGCCCGGACTCCGGCGCATGATGCAACTGGCGCACCGCACGGGCCAAGCGTGCCGCGCCCACGAAGCCACAGCTCGCCTGCAGCCGATGCAACTGGCTGCGCAGCTGGCGCTCGTCATGCTGGTCCACCGCCTGCTCGACCGCGTCACGTACGCCCGGCAGCTCGGCCAGGAACAGCTCGCGCAGGGCGATCAGGTGGTTGCGCTGACCATTGAGCGCGGCCAGTGCCGCAGTCTCGTCCCAGTCCTGGACCTGCAGTTCGACCGCCGCCGGCACCTGTGCCATGACGATCCCGGCCGGGCTGTTGACCAGTGCGCGGCGTACCGCTTTCAGGAGCTGGTCGCGGCCGAGGGGTTTGACCAGGGTGTCGCTGAAGCCGGCCTCGCGCAGGCGCGCATGGATCGAGGTATCGCCGTCGGCGGTATGCGCCAACGCCGGGGTATCGGGATGTGAACGGCGCAGTTCACGCAGCAGCTGCGCGCCGTTGCCGTCAGGCAGGTTGACGTCGATCAGCCACAGGTCATGCGCGCCGGGTTCGGCGCTCGCCAGCGCACTGGCCAGTGAATCTGCGGTGTCCACGTCCGCCGGTAACGTTTCCAACGCCGCTTTGAAAAAACCGCGGCTGATGATGTCGTCCTCGACAAGCAGGAAGCGGGGCCGGCTGGCCCGCGGGGTCATCTGCATCAGGGCTGCCTCCATGTCAGCTGGCCACAATCATCAAGCACGGCGGCGGCGGGCGCAAGCGGGTCCGGACCCTGCCGGTCAGGATCTGCGACAATACGCCCCCATTTTTGCCCGCAGCCTGTTGCCACGTGGCCCGATCCCGCTCCCGCATCGACCGTACCCCGTTCCAGACCGAGATCCTCGACCTCAGCCATGATGGTCGCGGCGTCGCCCGCCGTGAAGGCGAGGGCGGCAAGGTCACCTTCGTCAGCGGCGCCCTGCCGGGCGAGCTGGTCATGGCCGAACAGACCGCCCGCAGCCGCCATTTCGACGAAGCGCGAACGGTGGAAGTGCTGAAGGCCTCGCCGCAGCGCGTCACCCCGAAGTGCCCGCACTTCGGCACCTGCGCCGGCTGCGTGCTGCAGCACCTGGACGAAGACCAGCAGATCGTCGCCAAACAGCGCGTGCTGATGGACAACCTGGAGCGCATCGGCCACGTGAAGCCGGGAACCGTGCTGGCGCCGCTGGTCGGCGAGAGCTGGGGCTACCGGCGCAAGGGCCGCTTCTCGGTGCGCCGGGTCGAAAAGAAGGACAAGACCCTGGTCGGTTTCCGTGAACAGGACCCGCGATTCGTGGCCGATCTCAGCCAGTGCCTGACCGTGATTCCGGAAATCGGCACCAAGGTCGAGGCGTTGTCGACCTTCATCGAGTCGCTCGATGGCAAGCGCGACATCCCGCAGATCGAATTCATCGCCGGTGACCAGGCCGTGGTCCTGACCGTGCGCCACCTGCAGCCGCTCAGCGACGCTGATCGTGCGGCCTGGGCCGCCTTCGGCCAGCAGCATGGCTTCGTGATCTACCTGCAGTCCGGTGGCGTGGACACCGTGCAGCCGCTGGACGGGCAGGGCGTACCGCTGTCGTTCCGTCTGGCGCCGTGGGATGTCGAACTGGCGTTCCGCCCGCTGGACTTCATCCAGGTCAATGCCAAGCTCAACGAGAAGATGATCGCCCACGCCCTGGACCTGCTGGAACCGGGTGAGGACGAGCGCGTGCTGGACCTCTTCTGCGGCCTGGGCAACTTCACCTTGCCGCTGGCGCGCCGCGTGCGCGAAGTGGTCGGTGTGGAAGGTGATGCTGGCCTCGTCGCGCGTGCCCGTGAGAATGCCGAGCGCAATGGCCTGGCCAACGCGCAGTTCTTCAGCGCCGACCTGACCCAGGACCAGCGCAGCACCCCGTGGATGCGCCAGGGCTTCGACAAGCTGCTGCTGGACCCGCCGCGCTCGGGCGCGATCGAAGTGCTGCAGCAGCTGCCGCTGAAGCAGTTCAAGCGCATCGTCTATGTCAGCTGCCACCCGGGTTCGCTGGCCCGCGATGCCGGCTATCTGGTCAACGAACAGGGCTTCACCCTGGTCAGCGCCGGTGCCATGGACATGTTCCCGCACACCGCACACGTGGAAAGCATCGCGGTGTTCGAGAAGCGCTGATCGGCTGTCATGCCCTTCGCGCATAATGGCGCGATGGGCATCGAAATCGAACGCAAATTCCTCGTCAGCAGTGATCGCTGGCGCACCGCCGCGCATCGGGTGATTCCGATGGCGCAGGGCTATATCAACGATATGGGCGCGCTCGACCGCGGCACCCAGAACGCCTCGGTGCGCGTGCGCATCGAGGGCGACCACGCCGCGCTGAACCTGAAGTCGCGCACCATCGGCCACACCCGGCAGGAATTCGATTACCCGATTCCGGTGGAGGACGCGCGCGCGCTGCTGGCGTTGTGCGTGGGTGGCCTGATCGACAAGCGCCGCCATCTGGTCGAACACGCCGGCCTGACCTGGGAAGTGGACGAGTTCCTCGGCGACAACGCCGGCCTGGTCGTGGCCGAGGTCGAGCTGGACAGTGCCGACCAGGTCATCGACCTGCCGGACTGGGTGGGCGCTGAAGTCACCGATGATGCCCGCTACTACAACGTTGCCTTGGCCAGCCACCCGTATTCAGGGTGGTGAAACCGCCAAAAAGGGGACGGAGGGGATTAAGTCGTCTTTACCCCACCTGTGCTGAAAACGACTTAATCCCCTCCGTCCCCTTTTATCGAGGGGGGCGGCCCCCATGTCGGGGGGATGAGAATCGACATCTACTCCGACGTGGTCTGCCCCTGGTGCTGGATTGGCAAGCATCGTTTCCAGCAGGGTGTGCAGTTGCTGGGCGCGGACGCGCCTGAACTCGACATCCATTGGCAGCCGTTCCAGCTGGATCCGGACGCGGACGCCACCCCGGTGCCGCTGCGCGAGGCCTACGTGCGCAAGTTCGGCGGCGTCGAGCGCACCGAGCAGATTCTCGGCCAGACCCAGACCACTGCGCGTGCAGAAGGCTTGCCGATGGACTTCGGCCAGGGCCAGGTGCGGGTGACCACGCTGCCGGCGCACCGGGTGCTGTGGCTGGCCGGCCAGCACGGCGTGCAGGATGCGGTCGGCGAAGCGCTGTTCCGCGCCCACTTCGAGCATGGCCAGAACCTGGCGGACCCCTCGGTGCTGATCAAGGCCGGTGTGGCAGGCGGCCTCGACGCGGGTGAAATCGCGCAGATGCTGGCCTCCGACCGCGGCCTGGCCGAGGTCGAAGCCAAGCTGGCGCAGGCCCATGCGCTGGGCATTTCCTCGGTGCCGACCTTCGTCATCGATGGAAAGTGGGCCATTTCCGGGGCCCAGCCCCCAGAGGCCTTCGCCAACGCCCTGCGACAGATCGCGGCCGAACAGGGCGCCCCGGCAGCTTCGGCTGACGGCGACGAGGCCTGCGGCCCGGACGGCTGCAAGGTCTGAGCAGATCGGGGTCAGAGCCCCCGCGGGGATCCGACCCCGGGGTCAGATCCCCGCAGCGTCTCTGACCCCACGCTTCCCTTTTGCCTTGACCACTGCGCCTGTCGGCCGGTTCTGCGACAATGCGGCACTGCGCCATGCGGGCGCGTGTTGTGGAGATCGACCATGCTGCTGATCGGCGTTGCCGGCACTGAACTGACCGCCCAGGAACGTGACTGGCTGCAGCACGATGCCGTGGCCGGGGTGGTGCTGTTCAAGCGCAACTTCGCCTCGCGCCAGCAGGTGACCGATCTGAGCGCGGCGATCCGCGCTGCCGCGCCGCGCCCGCAGCTGATCTGCGTGGACCAGGAAGGCGGCCGAGTGCAGCGTTTCCGCGAAGGCTACAGCGAGCTGCCGCCGCTGCAGGACATTGGCGCGCTGTACGCCACCGATCCGCAGCAGGCCCTGGCCCTGGCCGAGCAGCATGCCTGGCTGATGGCCAGCGAAGTGCGCGCCAGCGGCCTGGACCTTAGCTTCGCCCCGGTGGTCGACCTGGGCCGTGGCAACCGCGCTATCGGCAACCGCGCCTTCAGTGAAGATCCGCAGGTGGTGGCTGCGTTCACTGCCGCCTATGTGCGCGGCATGCATGCGGTCGGCATGGCCGCCACGCTCAAGCATTTCCCCGGCCACGGCACGGTGCTGGAAGACACCCATGTGGATACCGCGATCGATCCGCGCGCGCTGGACGAGCTGCGCACGCAGGACCTGGTGCCGTTCCAGGCAGGCATCGCCGCCGGTGCCGACGCGGTGATGATGGCGCACGTGATCTACCCGCAGATTGCGCCTGAACCGGCCGGCTATTCGCCGCGCTGGATCCAGGACATCCTGCGCGGCGAGCTCGGCTTCCGCGGCGTGGTGTTCTCCGATGACATCGGCATGGCCGCCTCGCACAGTGCCGGTGGCGTGCCGGCACGCGTGCACGCGCACCTGGATGCCGGCTGCGACGTGGTGCTGGTCTGCCACCCGGAACTGGTCGATGAAGCCCTGCACGCGGTGCAGGGCCGTTCCCTCAATACTGCTGCGCTGCTGGGCCTGCTCGGCCGCGGCGCGCTTGGCTGGGACGGCCTGCTGGCCGATGCCCGCCATGGCGACACCCAATCCCGTCTGCTTGAAACCCTTGGAAGAACCGTCTGATGCCCAACCTCACCATTTCCCAGGCCCTGGCCCAGGCTGACCTGCTGGTCGACCGCCCCACCATCGACAAGGCCATCGCTGGTATCGCCGACGCCATCGCGCGCGATTACAAGGGCGAGGTGCCGCTGTTCCTGTCCATCATGCACGGTGCGCTGCCGTTCGCCGGCCAGCTGGCGCTGGAACTGGGCGCGCGCGGCCAGGACGTGCAGTTCGATTACCTGCACGCCACCCGCTACCGCGGTGAAACCACCGGCGGCGACCTGGTCTGGAAGCACAAGCCGGCCACGTCGCTGTTCGGCCGCCGCGTGCTGCTGGTCGACGACATTCTGGACGAGGGCTACACCCTGCAGGGCGTGCGCACCTGGTGCCTGGAACAGGGCGCGACCGACGTGCGTATCGCCGCGATGACGGTGAAGAAGCACGACCGCGCGCTGCCGGACGTCACTGCCGACTACGCCGGCATCGAACTGCCGGACCGTTACGTGTTCGGCTTCGGCATGGACGTCAACGAAACCCTGCGCTGCGTGCCGGCCATCTACGCGATGAAGGAATAACGGCGCAGCCGCCCGCGGCGCGTCTTCTTCTGCCGCCGGCATCCTCGGGTGCCGGCGTTCGTCTTTTCATGGAGTGCTTCGAATGCAACAGATCGCCCTGGCCGTGATCGGCGGTACCGGTGTCTACAACCTGGCCAAGCTTGACGACGTGCAGACCCACGAGATCGACACCCGCTTTGGCCGTCCGTCCGGCCCGGTGCGCGTCGGTACGCTGCTCGGCCACCGCGTGGCGTTCCTGGCGCGCCATGGCGAGGGGCATTCGCTGCCGCCGCACAAGATCAACTACCGCGCCAACCTGGCCGCGCTGCAGCAGCTGGGCGCGCAGCGCGTGCTGGCGTTGAACACGGTCGGTGGCATCACCGAACACTTTGGTCCGCGCGTGCTGGCCTGCCCGGACCAGATCATCGACTACACCTGGGGCCGCATCAGCACGATCTGTGAAGAAGAAGGCACCGACGTGGTCCACGTCGATTTCGGCCATCCGTACACGCCGATGCTGCGCAGCAAGATCCTGGCTGCGGCCAAAGTGACCGGCGTCACGGTCCATGACGGTGGCTGCTACGGCGCAACGCAGGGGCCGCGCCTGGAAACCATCGCTGAAATCGCCCGCATGCGCCGCGACGGCTGCGACCTGGTGGGCATGACCGGCATGCCGGAAGCCGCGCTGGCACGTGAGCTGGGGCTGGATTACGCCTGCCTGGCGATCATCGCCAACTGGGCTGCCGGGTGTGGTGATGGCGAGGAGATTACGATGGCCGAAGTGCTGGCCAACGTGCAGGCGGCCGGCAACGGACTTCCGGAACTGGTGGGCGAATTGGCACGGGGGTGATTGTCTTCCCCGAGCAAGCTTTGCATACTCAGCTTGTGCGCGGGTTCAGCGTACACCACCCATTCATTGCATAAGGTCTCGCATCACCATGCCGAACGGTACCGTCAAGTGGTTCAACGACGCCAAGGGATTTGGCTTCATCTCGCCGGAGGATGGCAGCGCCGACGTGTTCGCGCACTTCTCCGCCATCAACTCCAAGGGCTTCCGCAGCCTGCAGGAAGGCCAGCGTGTCACCTATGACGTGACCCAGGGCCCGAAGGGTGCCCAGGCTTCGAACATCACGCCGGCCGAGTGATCCACTCGACAGTGCGTTGAAAACCCCGCTTCGGCGGGGTTTTTTTTTGCGCAGTAGATCCACGCCATGCGTGGATGCCGTGCGCGGCTTCCCTTCTGCATTCGCAACCCGCCTCGGGCACAATGCGCCCATGACGGAACGACTGCGCATCGCCGTGATCGGCTACGGCACCGCTGGCCAGGCGGTGGCCATCCTGCTTTCCCGTGATGGCCACGAGGTGGAGATCTTCGAACGCGTGCCCACGCCGGGGCCGGTCGGGGCAGGCTTCCTGCTGCAGCCCAGTGGCCTGCAGGTGCTGTGGCAGATGGGCCTGCTTGATTCCGTGCGCGCACATGCCGCGCCGGTGCACCGCCTGTATGGCGACACGCCGTGCGAGCGCGCGGTGATGGACATGCGCTACGACGGACTGGATGCGCGCCTGCACGGCCTGGGCATGCAGCGCGGGGCCTTGTTCTCGCTGCTGGACGAGGCGCGTGCAGGCGAGGGCCAGCTGCATGCCGGTACCACCATTACCGAGGTGGATGCCGAACACGGCCGTCTGCGCGACAGCGACGGGCGCACGCATGGCCCGTTCGATCTGGTGGTGGCCGCCGATGGCGCTGCATCAACGCTGCGCGGAACGATCGCCGGTGGTGCCGGGCTGGACCGCGTGTATCCGTGGGGGGCGCTGTGGTGCCTGCTGCCGGCCGAGGACTGGCCGCACGTGCAGGAGCTGCGGCAGCGTTACGTGGCCGCGCGCAAGATGATCGGGCTGCTGCCGGTCGGCACGCGCCCCGGTGATGACACGCCGCGCCTGAGCTTCTTCTGGAGCCTGCCACGCGCCGACTTCGAACGTTGGCAGAGCGATGGCATGCCCGCCTGGTTGGAGGAACTGCACACGCTGTGGCCGCAGGCCGCTGCGCGCTTCGCCCATCTGCGCGGCCCCGGCCAGATGGCGCGCGCGATCTATCGCGATGCAGTGATGACGCGTTGGCATCAGGGCCGCATGGTACTGGCCGGAGATGCCGCGCATGCGATGAGCCCGCAGCTGGGGCAGGGGGTGAACATGGCGCTGCTGGATGCGCTGGCGCTGCGTGACGCGGTGCGCACCTACGGCGGCAGCACGGTCGCGCTGCAGGCCTACCAGGCGCAGCGACGTGCGCATGTGGCGGTGTATCAGCGCTGGAGCCGCTGGCTGACGCCGCTGTTCCAGTCCGATCGTGATGTGTGGGCGAAGGCGCGTGATGTACTGCTCGGGCCGATGGGGCGCCTGCCCGGTGGTCGTGGCCACATGCTGCGCGTGCTCAGTGGCACGCAGCATGGCTGGTTCGGCTCGCTGGCACTGGATCCGGCCTTCATCGACGCGTTGGCAACTGCCGCCGAACCGCCCCGCATCGTTGCCGCAACCGCCGGTGCGTGAAGCTCGCCGTCACGTGAATTAACGGTTGCCTCACCGCGGATATGCGAGAAGGGGGGAGCACGCGACAGCCGCGTCGCCCGTTTTCCTTTCCGTGATCAATATCGCGCGTGGCCCGGGTGGCGCCGCCGTTGCGGCCTGCTGCGGCCCGGATGTGCCGCTGATGTTGAAGAGGAGGACGCCATGTTGTTCGCGGTCGAGGAGCTGGAATCGGAAATCTGCAAGCTGCGCGGTCTGCTGCAGATGCTGCACGAGGACCAGCCCGACGTACTGGAGGACGTATTCGAATTCCATGTCGGCAGCCTGATCAGTCATACATCGCCCGAGCACCACGCACGCATCCGGGCCTGTGCGCAGGAAATGCTGGTGGCCATCCAGGCGCTGCCGCGGCGACGTGACGATGACACGCCTGATTTCCGCCTGATGCCGGCGCTGGACGTACGCCCGGCCTGATTCACCGTACGGGCAGGTCCACCAGGCCCTCCTCCACACAGGCGACCATCCGCTCGCTGTGGGCAGGTACGGGCATGATTCCAGCGGTGAACGCGGAGAACGCTGGCAGGATCGTCATGCGCTCGCGCAGCCAGAACGCGGGGAAGCGCCGCCGCAATGACGGCAAGGCGATCTGCGGATGCAGATGACCTGCGATCACGTGCAATGCCGCATCGGGCATCGGCTCATGGCGAAGCAGGAACGGCTGCAGCCGTACCTCATCGTGGATATGTACCTGCAGCTGCGCATGCGGTAGCTGCCGATCGTGATTGCCGCGCAGTACATGCACGTCCAGCGCGGCATTGCGCTCGCGCCATGCCAACCATTGCTGGTACCACGCGGCGCGATGTGCCGGCCCATGCAGGATGTCGCCCAGGATCCAGAGTTCGCGGCAGGTGTAAGTGTCCAGCAGTGACTGCAGGCGCTGCAGGTCTGTACGGGTACCGCCAGCGGGCAGCGCGATGCCGGAACGACGGAAGACATCGGCCTTGCCCAGGTGCAGGTCGGCGATCAGCAGTGCCTGCCGTGCGGGCCAGTAGATGGCGCGCGCGCCAAGCAGCGTCAGCGGCTCACCTGCCAGCAGCAGGGGAAGTTCATCGGCCATGGCGGCGCTCCAGCTGTTGTGCGGCGCGCTGCACGCGGGTGCGCCAGTCTTCGTTGCTGAATTGCCCGCGCAGCCGCTCTGCCCACAGTGGAAAGGCCAGTGGCGTGAGCGATGAAGGGCGCTGCACCGACAGCGACCGCGTGCCGATCCGTTCCAGTACCTGCTGCAGTCCGGGAAGGTCCAGGCTGTCGTGCAGTACTTCGCGCTCGGCCAGGGCCAGCAGCAGATGGTCGGGATCGTGCTCGCGCAGTACGTCGTACAGCAGGCCCGCCGAGGCCTGCAGCTGGCGCAGCGATCGCGGCATGCCGCCAGGCGGGCTGGGGACCAGCAGGCCCGCTACGCGTGCGACGCCACGGAACTGGCGCCGCGCCAGCTCGCCAAGATTCACCGCGGCACGCAGATCGTCCAGCAGCTGATCGGTGGTGAACAATGCGCGCCATTGCGCCGCATCCAGATTGATCGCCTGCGCTGGTGCCAGCACCAGGCCATGATCGTTCACCGCATAGCCGATGCTGTTGCGCTGCCGGCGGGTACAGCGCAGTGCCAGCAAGGCGGCCAGCGCCTCGTGCACGTGGCGGCCGGCAAAGGGGTAGACGAACAGGAACTGGCCTTCGCGGCGCCGCACCTCTTCCACCAGCAGATGTTCTGGGCCGGGAAGCGCCGATAACTGCTGCTGCAATGCCAGCAAGGGTGACAACCAGCGTGATTCGGCACTGTCGTCGGCGCCGGACAGTACCCACTCCAGCTCGCGACCGAGCGGCATCGACAGCGGCAACTGGCCTCCCTGCCATCGCGGCACGACACCCTCACCGCGCCCTCGTGCCAGGCGCACGAAGGCGGTCATGTCGCGCAGCTGCACCAGTTCCAGCAGGCGCCCGGCGAACTGGAAGCGATCACCGCGGCGCAGTCGGCTGGCGAACTGCTCCTCCACGGCGCCCAGGCCACCACCGCGCAGGAACTGCACGCGCACGCTGCCATCGCTGCTGATGGTGCCGATCGACAACCGATGGCGCAGTGCCTGGCGGCGATCGTGCATGCGGTAGTAGCCGTCGTCATCGCGCACGACCTTGTGGAAATCGGGGTACTGGGCCAGCGCCTGGCCGCCCTGCACGATGAAGGTCAGAACTGCCTGCCATGGGCCGTCGCCGAGCGATGCGAAGGCGTGGGTGCGCCGCACCTGCGCCAGTAGTGCATCGCTGTCGAAGCCACCGGCCAGGGCGCGGCTGACCGCATGCTGGGCCAGCACATCCAGCGACAGCGTCGGCGGCCTGCGCGCTTCGACCACGCCTTCGGCCAACGCACGGCGCACCGCGGCGTACTCGGCCAGTTCCAGCGCATGGCTGGGCACGCACAGGATTGCGCCGCTGGCACCCGGGTGGTGGCGTGCACGTCCGGCGCGTTGGCGCAGGCGCGCCACGCCCTTCGGGCTGCCCAGCTGCAGCACCTGTTCAACCTCGGGGAAGTCCACGCCGAGGTCGAGGCTGGACGTTGCCACCACGCAGCGCAGCGCGCCCGCGCGCAGTCCGTCTTCCACCTGCTGGCGCAGCGCCGGATCCAGCGAGCCGTGGTGCAGCGCAAGTGTATCTTGGTCCTCGGGCCAGACCGCGGCCAGTGCCTGATGCCATAGTTCCGCCTGCGCACGCGTGTTGGTGAACAACAGGCTGCTGCGTGCCTGCATCAACGCGTCCAGCACGCGCGGCAGCTGCGCCAGACCCAGATGCCCCGCCCAGGGGAAACGTTCGCCGGGTTCCGGCAGCAGGCTGCGCACGCTGATCGCACGTGGGCGTACCCCTTGAACGATCGGCGCGTCGGGCTGCCCGGGCAGCAGCACGTCGCGCGCCTCATCCAGATTGCCCAGCGTTGCCGAAAGCCCCCACAGCTGCAGTGCAGGCGCGGCATCGCGCAACACGCCCAGATTCAACTGCAGCAGCACACCGCGCTTGTTGCCCAGCAGCTCGTGCCATTCGTCCACTACCACGCAGCGCAGCTGGCGCATGCGCGGCTGCGTATCCGGATAGCTCAGCAGCAGCGCCAGCGATTCCGGCGTGGTCACCAGCACGTCGACGCGGCCCTCGCGCGCCTGTCGTCGCTCGCGGTTGCTGGCGTCACCACTGCGCAGGCCGACCCGCCATCCCAGCCCCAATCCATCGACCACGGCCTGCAGTGCGCGTGCGGTGTCGCTTGCCAATGCGCGCAAGGGCGTCACCCATAGCACCTGCAGCGGGCGCACCGAACTGGCGCGGCGGGGCGACGGCGGTGGGTCGATCATGGCCTGCAGCAGCGGGCCGCCGAACATCGCCAGCGTCTTGCCGCTGCCGGTGGGTGTATGCAGCAACCCGGATTCGCCGGCGAGATAGTGCCGCCACATTGCGCGCTGGAACGGCAGTGAGCGCCAGCCACGTGCCGCGAACCAGTCTTCCAGCCGGCGCAGTGCCTGGCTGCGGGTCATCGCGCCAGCGCCTGCAGGGTGGCCAGCTGATCGGCCTCGCTGGCAGGCTTGTCGTGGCGCCAGCGCAGGATGCGCGGAAAGCGCACGGCGATCCCCGATTTGTGCCGGCTGCTGCGGTTGACTGCTTCGAAACCCAGCTCGAACACCTGTTCGGCGCGTACGCTGCGTACAGGCCCGAAACGCTCGCGGGTGTTGGCGCGGATCCAGCGGTCAAGCACGAGGATCTCCTTGTCGTCCAAGCCCGAATACGCCTTGGCCACCGGCACCAGGGTGTCGCCATCCCAGACGCCGAAGGTGTAGTCGGTGTACAGCGTGCTGCGCCGCCCATGGCCAGCCTGTGCGTACAAGAGCACCGCATCGATGGTGAGTGGATCGACCTTCCATTTCCACCAGTCGCCGCGGCGTCGCCCGGTCTGGTAGGGCGAGACACGCCGTTTCAGCATCAGACCTTCCACGCCGCGTTCGCGTGCCACCTCGCGCATCGCTGTTGCCCGTCGCCAATCATCGGCGTCAACCTCGGGCGACAGCTGGATCCGCACATCGTCCAGCGCACCGATGACCTCGTTAAGCTGCGCGCGCCGCTGCTGCAACGGAAGTTCGCGCAGGTCCGCGCCATCGAGCTCAAGCAGGTCATAGGCGAGCACGCGCACCGGCGTGTTGCGAAGGGTGGCCGCACCGGGTTTGCGGCGCTGGATGCGGGTCTGCAGCGCGGTGAAGGCACGCGGCAGGCCGGTGGCCTCGTCCCAGGCCAGCAGCTCGCCGTCCAGCACGCAGCCATCGGGAAGCGCCATCGCCGCCTGCTCGATTTCGGGGAAGCGGCCATCCAGCCGCTCTTCGCCACGCGACCACAATGCGACCTCGCCACGCCGGCGCAGCAGCTGCAGGCGGATGCCATCCCATTTCCATTCCAGCAACCAGTCATCGACCGGGCCGAGCCGCTCGGCAGGTTCACCTTCCAGTGGCGATGCGAGGAAGAACGGGTAGGGCTGCTGTCGGTCCGATGGCAGTTCGTCCGACGACAGCAGCTCAGCCAGCAATCCAGGCGAGGGAACCCACTCGCCGAGCATGCGCTGGGCGATGCGTGCGATGTCCAGGCCGGACCATTCGGCCAGCGCCTGCTGCACCAGTCGCTGCGAAACGCCTACGCGCAGGGCACCGGTCAGCAGCTTGTTGAACACCAGGCGTTCGCTGCTGCACAGCTGCTGCCAGCCTGCGACAACCGCCGCACGGCGCACTGCTTCGGGTTGATTGGCCACTGCCAGCAGATGCTGTTCGATCCATTCGGCCAATGGGCGGTCGGCAGCTGGCTGCGATGGATCATCCAACAGCAGGGTCAGCGTTTCGGCCAGATCACCCACCTGCGCATAGCTGTCTTCCACCAACCAGGGCGGCAAGCAGGATTCTTCGGCAATCCAGGCGCGCAGCTCGCCGCTGGCGGCGATCTTGCGGCGTGCGCCGCCCACCTTGCCACCGCTGAGCAGGTACAGCGCCCATGCGGCGTCGTGCGCGCGCGCCTGGCGGAAGTAGTCGACCAGCGCTGCACGTTTGTCCAGCGTGGCAGTGCTGCGATCCAGGCGCTGGTAGAGCGCAGCGAAGGCCTTCATTCCTCGCTCCCGAAATCGGTACGGAAGGCTTCGGCAGCCACGCCGCGCTCGCGCAGGAACGGAATCAACGCATCGGTATTGCCATGGGTAGCGATCACCCGCTGGGCGCCCGTCTGTTCGATGGTCTGCAGCAGCGCTGGCCAATCGGCGTGATCGGAAATGACGAAACCGCGATCGACATTACGGCGCCGCCGATTGCCGCGCAGCTGCATCCAGCCGGATGCGAAGCCCAGCTGGTGGCGGCCGAAGCGGCGCATCCAGGGCGTGCCAGCAGCCGACGGCGGGGCGAGGATCAGCTGGCCGGCGGCATCAGGCTGGCGGCCCTGCTCGGCCACGGTGAGCGTCTCCAGCATCGGCACGCCGGCTTGCCGGTAGACCGCCACGCCATTGGCGATGGCGCCGTGCAGCCAGGCTGGGCGATCGTCCAGCGGCAGCAGCTCGGCCAGCACCCGCTGTGCCTTGCCCAGTGCGTAGCACAGCAGGATCGCGGCCTCGCCGCGTTGTTCGCATTCGCGGCGCCACGCCACGATCTCCGCAGCCACCGCCGACGTGTCCGGCCAGCGGTAGATCGGCAGTGCGAACGTGGCCTCGGTGATGAAGGTATCGCAGGGCACCACTTCGAATGGCGCACAGGTTGGATCAGGTTGGCGCTTGTAGTCGCCGGAAGCCACCCAGACCTGTCGCCCGTCGTCGATGCGCACCTGCGAAGAACCGAGCACGTGACCGGCTGGATGCAGCGATACCTGCACCTGCCCCAGGCGGAACGGCACGCCCTCGACATGCGCCTGCACCGGCACGTCACCCAGCCGCCAGCGCAGGATCGGCAGGCTGCCTTCGCTGCAGTGATATTCGCCCATGCCCGGGCGGGCATGATCGCCGTGGCCATGGGTGATGACCGCACGCGCTACCGGTCGCCACGGGTCGATATGAAAATCGCCGGCGGCGCAGTACAGCCCCTCCGGGCGCAGCACCACCAGATCGTCGTTGCCTGCCATGTGGTCACTGTGGCCTGCGTCTCGTGCACGGGGTGAGAACCGGCCTGAACACGGGCTTGGCAGTCGATGCGGCACAATCGGGCCGCAGACCTCTTGCCGCCAGGACGGACCGGATGAGTGGACCCAGCTTCAGCAGCAACGCGCCGTATGAAACCCATGTGGTGCTGAACCAGCCGCCGCCGTTTGCCGGGCGACAGTTGTGGACCGACGACGTGGCGTTGATGGACGCCGTGCAGCGCGAGGGGGCCGGCAGCTTCGCGCCACGCCTGGCGGTTTATGGCGCACTGGCGGGGGATGAGCTGTACCGGATCGGCTTCGATGCCAACCGTGATCGTCCGCGCCTGCGCACGCACGATGCGCAGGGCCACCGCATCGATACGGTGGAGTTCCATCCGGCCTACCACCAGCTGATGGGTACGGCGAAGTCGCACGGTGTCGCTGGATTGTCCTGGCACGAGCCGCAGCCCGGCGCACACGTCGCGCGGGCGGCGCTGAGCTACCTGCACCACCAGGCCGAAGCCGGCACCAGTTGTCCATTGACCATGACCCATGCCGCGGTGGCGGTGCTGCAGGCACAACCACATCTTGCAGAGTGGACGCGCAAGGCCGCCGCCCCGGTCTATGACCCGCGCGATGTACCGGTGGCGGACAAGGCCGGCATCACCCTGGGTATGGGCATGACCGAGAAGCAGGGCGGTTCCGACGTGCGTGCCAACAGCACGCGTGCCGAACCAATCGATGGCGAACGCTACCGCCTGGTGGGCCACAAGTGGTTCTTCTCTGCCCCGATGTGCGACGGCTTTCTGGTGTTGGCACAAGCGCCGGGCGGACTGACCTGCCTGTTGATGCCGCGCCGGCTGGCCGATGGCGACCGCAATGCGTTCCGGTTGATGCGGCTGAAGGACAAGCTCGGTGACTGGGCCAACGCGTCCAGCGAGGTCGAGTTCTGCGGTGCGCAGGCATGGCGCGTGGGCGAGGAGGGGCGCGGCGTGCCCACCATCATCGGCATGGTGATGATGACCCGCCTGGACTGCATGCTGGGCGCGGCGGCGGAGATGCGCATGGCCTTGTCGCAGGCGCTGCACCATGCACGCCATCGGCGCACGTTCGGCAAGCTGCTGGTGGAGCACCCGCTGATGGCCAACGTGCTGGCCGACCTGGCGCTGGAGTCGGAGGCGGCCACGGTGTTGTCGATGCGCATCGCACGCGCCGTGGATCGTGCCGGTGTGGACGCCAACGAAGCTGCGTTGGCACGGGTGGGGACGGCGCTCGGGAAGTACTGGCTGTGCAAGCGCGCGCCGGCCTTCGTCAACGAAGCACAGGAGTGCCTGGGAGGGGCGGGCTACGTGGAGGAGTCGATGCTGCCGCGGCTGTACCGGCAGGCACCGTTGAATTCGATCTGGGAGGGCAGCGGCAACATCCAGTGCCTGGACGTGCTGCGTGCGCTGGCCCGTGAGCCGGAAGCGCTGGCGGCGCTGCGTGGTGAGCTGGCGGCGGTGGCCGACCGTGATGCGCGCTTCGCAGCGGCATTGCAGCGCTGGGCATCGGCGCCGCCACCGGAAGAATCGCAGGCGCGGCTGTTCTGCGAGCGTACTGCGCTGCTGTTGCAGGCCGCGTTGCTGTTGCGTGCGCGCAGCCCGATGGCGGAGGCGTTCGTGCGCAGCCGGCTGGAAGGGGAGCACGGGCTGGTGTTCGGGACGCTGCCGGTGGGCGTGGATCTGTCGGCGATGCTGGCGCGCGCGCTGCCGTAGGAGGCGGCCAACGGCGGAGCCCCTCGTGGTGGGCGGCGCGGAGTCTGCGTCGTGAGCGGGCCGCGCGGGTGGGTTGCGCAGGGGGCGCCGTGAATACGTCCTTATAGGCTCGGGCGCGCCATCCATGGCGCTTACGCCCCTGCGCAACCTACCCGCGCGTCCGTGGACACTTTCCGTACGCGTCCACCACGGAATCAACAGAAAGAGCAGAGAGCAAAAAGCAGAAAAGCCGCGGCAATGCCGTGGCTTTTCCTGTGGAGCCGAGCCGATGCTCGGCTGGTCGGTAGCGCCGGGCCATGCCCGGCGAACGAACCGTTAGTGCTTGGCTTCTTCCTTGGCGGCGTTGGCCTTGGCGTCATTGGCGACATCGCGGGCCTTGTCGGCAACCTTCTGTGCCGCGTTGGCGGTGGCGTCACTGGCGTGTGCGGCGGCGTCGGTTGCGGCGTCCTTGGCCTTGTCAGCGGCGGTGGCGGTGGCGTCGGCGGCCTTGTCCAGCGCGTGCTGGGTATCGGCAGCGGCCTGCTCGGAGGCGGCGGCGGTCTTGTCGGCGGCTTCGCGGGTGGCTTCGGCGGCCTTGTCCACGGCGTCACGGGCGGCAGCGCCTGCGCTGTCGGCGGCCTGCTGTGCGTCCTGCTTGGCCTGTTCGGCTTCCGGGCCCTTGCAGGCGGCCAGGGCCAGCAGCAGGGAGGCGGCCAGCAGGGTGGTGGTGATCGGACGAATCTTCATGGCGGTCTCCGGTACTGCAATGGATGGGGACGCCAGCCTATTCATGCCGTTGTGAAGACGGGGTCGCGATGCAGCGGCTCAGTCGCGCGCATTCGGGAAAAGAAAAAGCCGCTGGCGAACCAGCGGCTTTTCCAGAACAGCGTGAAGAAAGAAGTTATTACTTCTTGGCTTCTTCAGCAGCGTCCTTGGCCTTCTCAGCGGTGCCTTCAGCAGCCTTGGCAGCGTCAGCAGCGGCGCCGGCAGCGGCGTCGGTGGCAGCAGCGCCAGCCTGGGCAGCAGCGTCAACCGAAGCGTCAGCAGCGGTGGCGGCGGTGTCAGCGGCCTGCTGGGCAGCGTCGGCGGTCTGGGCGCCAGCAGCGGCGGCCTGGTCGGCAGCAGCCTGGGCTTCGGTGGCGGCTTCGTTGGCCGAAGCAGCGGCGTCCTGGGCAGCTTCCTGCTTCGAGCAGGCGGCCAGGGCCAGAGCCAGGGACATCGCGACCAGCAGCTTGTTGATGCTCATTGTGTAAATCCTCGTCGTTAGAATTAGGCAACGCGCATGCTGCGCGCCGACAACATGATGACAAGCCAAGATTGGGTGTCAAGCGATCCCGCATTCATTTTTGCGAAACCATCGTTAAATCTTTTTAAATCAATTCGATGGCGATTGCGGTTGCTTCGCCGCCACCGATGCACAGGGTGGCAATGCCGCGCTTGCCACCGCGCGTGCGCAGGGCGTTGACCAGGGTCACCACCAGACGCGCACCGGAGGCACCGATCGGATGGCCCAGTGCGCAGGCACCGCCATTCACGTTGAGCTTGTCGTGCAGGATGCCCAGTTCGCGCATCGGCGCCATCGCCACCACGGCGAAGGCTTCGTTGATTTCGAACAGGTCGACCTGGTCCAGCGACCAGCCGGTCTTCTCCAGCAGCGTGTGCAGCGCGCCGATCGGGGCGGTGGTGAACCACTCCGGCTCCTGCGAATGGGTGGCGTGGCCGACGATGCGGGCCAGCGGGGTGATGCCGCGCGCGGCTGCGTCTTCCTCGGTCAGCAGGACCACTGCAGCGGCGCCGTCGGAAATGCTGGAGGAACTGGCGGCGGTGACACTGCCGTCCTTCTTGAAGGCCGGGCGCAGGGTCGGGATCTTGGCAATGTCGGAGCGGCCGGGCTGCTCGTCGGTGGTGACCTCGACCTCACCCTTGCGGGTGGCGACCTTCACCGCGACGATTTCATCGGCGAATGCACCGTTGGCCTGCGCGGCCTGGGCACGCTTGACCGATTCGATGGCGTAGGCGTCCTGCTCTTCGCGGCTGAACTTGTACTTGTCCACGGCGCACTCGGCGAATTCGCCCATGGCCTTGCCGTCGTAGGCGTTGACCAGGCCGTCGTGGGCCATGTGGTCGACCGCCTGGAAGTTGCCGAAGCGGTTGCCGGTACGCGAGTTCGGCAGCATGTGCGGGGCGTTGGACATCGATTCCATGCCGCCGGCGACCACGATGCGGGCCGAACCGGCCTTGATCAGATCATGGCCAAGCATGATGGTCTTCATGCCCGAGCCGCACACCTTGTTCAGCGTGGTGGCACCGGTCGACAGCGGGATGCCGGCGGCGATCGCAGCCTGGCGGGCCGGCGCCTGGCCGAGATTGGCCGGCAGCACGCAGCCCATCAGGACTTCAGAAACGTCGCTGGCCGGGACACCCGACTGCTCCAGGGCGGCGGCGATGGCGGCCGCGCCGAGGGTGGGGGTCGGCACGCCGTTGAACTGGCCGAGGAAGGAGCCGATGGCGGTGCGCTTGGCGGCGGCGATGACGATGTTGGACATGGCAATCTCGTTGATGCGTAAGCAATGTTCGGAAAGGAGACCGGGGGCCGTTGGATGTGCCCCGGTTTCCCGGCAGACTGCGTGGGGGTCGGCCCAAGTATAGAGGGTCGGGGAGGGCCGCCGCTGGGCGCGGCCGCACGCCTGCCGGGATGAAGGCAGGACAACGTTCATGGGAAGGAATCGATGGAACGCACGACGATGGTGAGGTCTGCCCTGGGAACCGCGCTGGCGCTGGCGCTGACGGCTTGTGGTGGAGGTGGTGGCGGCAGCAATGTGCGCATCGATCCGCCGCCGACCACGCCTACGCCGCCGACCACGCCGCCTCCCACCCCGCCGCCGCCGGCCAAGCCGCAGGAGCCGGCTTTCGATGCGCATCTGTCAGTCACCAACGCGCGTGCCGCACAGGCTGCCGGCCTGACCGGGCAGGGCGTACGCATCGGCATCGTCGATTCGGGCGTGCAGCGCAATGCGGTGGCCTTGAACGGGCGGGTGGTCGCCAACCTCAATTACATCGACCCGGCTAAAAACAACCTGGGCGTCGACGACGTGGTCGGGCATGGCACTGCCGTCGCCAGCCTTGCTGCCGGTGCGGCAGTGGGGTCGTGGCCGGGCGGCATCGCGCCGGGCGCGCAGATCGTGTCGGCACGGATCATTTCCGACAAGCCGCCGGCCGATGACGGCAGTGGCAAGGGCAATGCCTTCAGCGGCCCGCTGGGCGTGGCCCAGGTCCACCAGGACCTGATCAACTACAACGTGAAGGTGATGAACAACTCGTGGGGCGGCCTGTACTGGACCGACCTGCCAACCACCGCGCAGGTGGCCGCGGAGTACCGGCCGTTCGTGATCAATCACGGTGGCCTGGTGGTGTTCGCCGCCGGCAATGATGGGCGCAGCGAGCCAAGCAGCCTGGCTGCGTTGCCCAGCCAGAAGGGCGTGGCCGGTTCACTGCCTGCGGCCGATCTGGAGCGTGGCTGGCTGGTGGCCACGGCGGTGGATCCGTATACGCCCGGAGCACTGGCCGGCTATGCCAATGCCTGCGGGCAGGCGGCCCGCTACTGTCTGGCGGCGCCGGGCAGCGCGGTCTACCCGGATGCCAATGGTGGCAGCTACTACTGGAACTACGGCACGTCTTTCGCTGCGCCACTGGTGTCCGGTGCGGCGGCCCTGGTCTGGCAGCGCTTCCCGTACTTCAGCAACGATCTGGTCCGGCAGACCCTGCTGGGCACCGCCAAGGACATCGGCGCCGCGGGCGTGGATCCGGTGTTCGGCTATGGCCTGCTCGACATCGGTCGTGCGATCAACGGTCCGGGTCGCTTCGACTGGGGGGATGTGGTCGCCAACGTGGATGCGGGCTCGACCAATTCGATCTGGAGCAACGACATCACCGGCGGCGGTGGCCTGGTCAAGCAGGGCGGCGGCAAGCTGGTGCTGGTCGGCAACAACAGCTATACCGGCGCCACCCGCATCGAACGCGGCATTCTGTCGCTGCAGAACGGCGGCGTCATCCGTTCCAACGTGACCATCCTCGGTCAGCCCGATCCGGACTCCACTGGGCTGCAGTTCAACGGTGGCACGCCACGGGTGATCGGGGACGTGACCAACGGCAGCAGTGTGTTCCTCACCACGGCCAATACCACCGGCACCATCGTGGGCAATTACACCCAGCAGGCCGGTGCACAGCTGATGATCGCCCTCGGCGCCAATGCACTGCAGGTCACCGGCAATGCTGCGATCGACGGCGGTGTGCGCGTGCACGGCATGGTCACCGGCTACGTGCCGCAGAACGGCGCCCGCCAGGATCTGATCCATGCGGCGGGCAGACTGAGTGGCACCTTCAGCACCCCGGCCACGTCTACTGGCCTGCAGGGAGTGTCCCTGCTGCAGAGCAGCTATGGCTACGACAGCAACAATGCCTGGTTGAACCTGACACAGGTCAGCGTCACTGCCGCGGCCAGTGGATTGAGTACCTCGGCGCAGGCGGCCGCGCAGCGTGTGGAAGGTGCATTCGCGGTGCTCGACGGCAATCCCGGCCTGCAGGGATCGCAGTTCGGCGCGGCAGCCGGTGCATTGCAATGGACCGGCGGTGGCAATGACGGTCTGGCCGCCAGCCTGCAGAGCCTGTCCGGTCAAGCGCATGCGCGTGCTGAAGCGGCCACCTTCGACAGCATCGACATGTCGCGGCGCGCGATCGCCGAGCGCTTCGACCGCGTGCAGGCCGCGCCGCGCCTGCGCGGCACCTGGCAGAGCGCGCTGGGTGAGGCCGGGCAGGGCAGCTTCGCCGGCAATACTGCCGACAGCCGTGGCTGGATGGCGGGCCAGGATCTGCCGCTGGGCAGCAACGGCTTGATGGGCGTGGCCTTTGGCGAGACCCGCAGCAATGGTGGCAGCAGCTTCGCTGGTGATCGTGGGCGTGATCGCCAGGCGCAGGCGCAGCTGTATGCCGGCTGGAATCTGGGGCGTGGCTACGCGCTGGCTCAGTTCGGCAGTGGCCAGTTCACCCGCGCGCTGGACCGCCAGCTGCTGCTGGGCGCTGGCGCGTATGGCGTGTCTGCACGCTACGGCGGCCGGTTCAGCAGTGCCAGCGTGGAGGGCGGGTACCGGCTGGGGCGTGCCGGTGCGTCGTTGACGCCGTACCTCGGCGCCAGCACCACGCGTGTGGATACCGATGCCTTCAATGAGCTGGGCGGTTTCGGCTTCGGCCTGCGGGGGGATGCCAATCGCGTGCAGCGCAGCCAGATGCAGGCCGGTGTCCGCGGCGAGCGTGGCTGGGGGCGTTGGACGCTGCGTGGGCATGCCGAATGGCAGCAACGGCTTGATGGTGCGGATGCGGACTGGCAGGCCAGCTTCGTTGGTGTCGATGCCTGGGCACCACTGGCGGGATGGAACGCGCCGCGCGGCAGTGCGCTGTTCGGTGTGGCGCTGGAATCGTGGTGGGGCCGCAATGGCCGCCTGAGCCTGGGCTTCGACCAGCGCGTCGGTGGAGAGGGCGCGCGCCAGGCGGCGCTGCGCTACAGCACCGGGTTCTGAGTGGGCAGTCGCGCCGGGACGTCAGCCCCGGCGCGACATCAGCAGGTTCAACCGCCGCGCAGGTTGCCCAGGCGCGGGGTGCTGCGGCCCAGCGGCATCTTCAGCTTGCCGATCGACAGGATGCGGCTTTCGGCCATGCGGTCGGCTGCACGCTGCGGCGCGATGTTCTCGCGCTGCGACAGTTCGAAGATGCGGGTGAGGTTGTGGTAGATGCTGCGGATCAGGCGCATCGCGCGTTCGCGGTTGTAGCCATCGATCTCCAGCGACACGTTCATCACGCCGCCGGCGTTGACCGCATAGTCCGGCGCATACAGGATGCCGCGCGCGTGCAGCTCATCGCCGATTTCCAGGCTCGACAGCTGGTTGTTGGCGGTGCCACAGATGATCTTCGCCTTGATCCGCGGCAGGGTGTCGGCGTTGATGGCGCCTTCCAGCGCACACGGTGCGAACACGTCGGCGTTCACCTCGTGGATCTCGTCCGGCTTGACCGCTTCGGCGCCGAAATCGCTGACCGCGCGATCAACCAACGCGCTGTCCAGGTCGGTGACATACAGCTTGGCGCCGCGGTCACGCAGCAGCTTGACCAGTTCCATGCCGATGTGGCCCAGGCCCTGCACCGCGATGCTGGTCTTGCCCACTTCCTCATGGCCGAACTTGAAGCGCATCGCCGCCATCAGCGCCTGCAGCGCACCGTAGGCGGTGAACGGGGCCGGATCGCCGGAGCCGCCATGGACCTGGTGCACGCCGGTCACGAACTGGCTTTCCAGGTAGATGTTCTCCATGTCGTTGACGTCGGTGCCGACGTCCTCGGCGGTGATGTAGCGCCCGCCCAGCGAGTCAACGTAACGGCCGAAGGCGCGGAACAGCACCTCGGTCTTGTCCACCTTCGGGTCGCCGATGATCACCGCCTTGCCGCCGCCCACGTTGAGGCCGGCCAGCGCATTCTTGTAGGTCATCGTCCGGCTCAGCCGCAGCACGTCGGCCAGCGCCTCGTCGGTGCTGGCATAGGGGCGCATGCGCACGCCGCCCAGGGCCGGGCCCAGGGTGGTGTTGTGGATGGCGATGATCGCCTGCAGGCCGGCATCGTGGTTGTGGCAGAACACCACCTGTTCGTGGCCGGTGGTGGCGAGGGTTTCGAATAGCATGGCGTCTCCGATGGCGCGAACAGCGGCGAACTGCAGCGAACGGCCAGTGAACGGTAGGGTCCCAAAAACAAAAAAAGCGACGTCGTCGGTGCAGGGTGACGGGTCGCGCGGCGCCATTCTAGTCCATTCCCCCGGCCGTTGCCGTCGACATCGGCGGCCTTCCGGTTAAAGAAGATGAAAGTGCGGCCGATGCTGCGACGACGGCGGGTGGCCGGATTCGTGTGAAGAGGCAGGGCAGTCAGTGACGGCAAGGGCTCCACAACGACAGGGCGGGCGGCGATGAGGCCGGCCTGGTGGCGACTACTGTGTGGCTGGCTGGCACGCTCGACCGAGGCTGCGCCGTCCCGCTTGGCGGCTGTATCGCGACAGGCAGTGGCGGCAGCTGCCGCGAGCCTGCAGGGTGAGGCCCTGCCGTCTGCGGAGATCGCCGCGCATCTGCAGCGCGGCCTGCACGCGTTGGCGTTGTATCCACGACTGGCCGGTGAGCCGACGCCGGTACAGGATCCGGCGTTGGGGGACGCGGTGGCACGCGCGCTGCAGGACCGCGACTGGGCGGCCCGGCACCTGCCCCGGCGTCCGCAGCTGTTGCCGCAGCTGATCCAGACCGTCAACGACGACGCCGCCTCCGCGCGGGTGATGGCCGCGATCATCGGCCAGGACCCGGTGCTGACCGGCAACCTGCTGCGCATCGCCAACAGCCCGGCCTACAAGGTCCATGAGCGCCCGGTCGAAAGCCTGCAGCGGGCGGTGACCCTGGTCGGTACCGAGGGCGTGCGCCAGATCATCAGCGCGGTGCTGGTGCAGCCGGTGATGCAGGTGCAGTGCGAGGTGTTTCCGCAGTTCAGCACGATCATCTGGGAGCACGCACTGCTGGCCTCGCGCGCGGCCGCAGACCACGCACGCACGGTTACCTTTGGTGATGCCTTCGCCGCGCAGTGGCTGGGACTGGTGCAGGGCCTGGGGTCTGCGCTGGTGATGCGCCAGCTGCTGCAGGAAGCCCAGGCGCGCGGTGAAGCCGTGGAGCCGGCGCTGGCCCTGCAGCTGCTCCAGCAGTGGTCGTTGCCCCTGGCACAACGGGTGGCGGCTGCCTGGGAGCTGCCCGAGCCGGTGCATCAGGCGCTGTTGCCGGAGGCCGAGGGCCCGCTGGCCGACAGCCTGCGTCTAGGCAGCGCTGCGGCCGCTGCCAGTCTGTTGTGCCGCCATGGCCACGCCAGCCAGAGCCGCATGCTGGCCCTGCTTGAACAACTGCCGTCGGCGCCGCCGCATGCGCTGCGCTGGATCTGGCGGCGCCTGCACGGGCGCAGTGTGGAAACGCTGGATGAGGCCGGACAGGACCCGGCCGGTGCAGCGCCCTGAGCGCTACAACTGCGATTCCACCGGCAGCCAGCTGATCACCCGTGCGGTCCAGCGCTTGCCCAGGCTGGCCCCGGGTTCGGCCTCCACCCAGTGCGGCGGTGGCTGGCGCTCCAGCCAGCGCAGGTCATCATTGCGCCCCAGCGCCAGCCACCAGCTGTGCTCTGGGCCGGCCAGGCGCAGGTATTCAACGCGCAGCTGCGCCCCCAGCACCGGGTCGTCGAACAACACGCCCATCTCGGTATTGAGGTAGGCCGAGCGCGGGTCGAGGTTGAACGAGCCGACGAAGCCGCGGCGATCATCGACCACGAACGCCTTGGTGTGCAGGCTGGCGCCGCTGCTGCCGAACAGGCTGGTATCCGGCTGGCCGTGCGCCTTCAGTTCGTACAGCTGCACGCCGGCCTTCAACAGCGGCACCCGGTAGCCCATGTAGCCGCCGTGTACCGCCGCCACGTCGTTGGCGGCCAGCGAATTGGTGACCACGCCCACCTGCGCGCCGCGCGCGGCCAGCGCCGACAGCGCCTCGACCCCATCGTTGCCGGGCACGAAGTAGGGCGAGATCAGCAGCGCACTGCGGCGGGTGCTGCGCAGTTCCTCGCTGAGGGTGTTGACCAGCCAGTCGCGGCGATCGTCATCGCGGTGCTTCATCGGCGGATCCGAAGCGATGCGTACGTTCGCGCTCCAGTGCAGCGGCTCCGGGCTGGGTCGCTGCAGGGCGCGTGATTCGGCCACGCGCTGCAGGTAGGGCTGTGCCTTGGCATGCATGGCATCCAGGTCCGACTGCCGCACCAGCTGCTGCAACTGCGCATCGGTGTACGAGGCCAGTGCGGAAATCGGGATCGCCGCGCTGCTGTTCCAGTAGTCGTCGAAGATCTGGTTGGCCTGCTGCACGGCGGGGCCGGCCACCACCAGATCCAGGTCCTGGAAGTTCACATCGTCGCGTGCGCTGAAGTACTCCTCGCCGATGTTGCGGCCGCCAACGATGGCGATGCGGCCATCGGCGATCCAGCTCTTGTTGTGCATGCGGTGGTTCACGCTGAAAGCGCGCTGCACCAGCTCCAGCGTGCGCGCGATGCCGCTGCGGTTGCGGAACGGGTTGTACAGGCGGATCTCGATGTTCGGGTGCGCATCGAGCGCCATCATCAGCGCGTCCTTGTCCTTGGCGTTCATGTCGTCAAGCAGGATGCGCACGCGCACACCGCGCTCGGCGGCGTCGTACAGTGCCTTGGCCATCAGGTGACCGATCAGGTCGTCGTGCCAGATGTAGTACTGCAGGTCCAGGCTGCGGCCTGCGTGCGTGGTGATCATCGCGCGTGCGGCGAAGGCGTCCATGCCATCACTGAGGAAGGCCACGCCGGACTGCCCCGGATGGGCCTCCTGCAAGGGCACGATCTGCTGGTCGATACGGGTCTGCGCCCGCTGCAGTGGCAGTACCTGCGAGGGTGCGCCCTGAGCCTGCGGCGTGAGGTGGTCGGCCAGCAGCAGACCGGACAGGACCAGCAGCAACAGCGCGGCGAGGATGATTGCAGCGACGCGCAGCAGGCGTCGCCACAGGGGCTTGGGCAGGCTCATGCCCCGATGGTAGAGCCACGCCGTGCGTGGATGAAAGCCGACAGACCCATTGCTGTGGATGCACACCATGGGTGGATAGGGTCAGAGCCCTTTCCCGCGGAAAGGGATCCGACCCCGGGGGTTGAAGGGTCAGAACCGCTCGTCGCTGCCCAGGTAACGCCACTGCCCCGCAGGCAGCGGTCCCAGTGCCACGCGGCCAATACGCAGCCGACGCACGGCCGTCACCTGCAGGCCGGCAGCGGTAACCGCCACGCGCAGACCCTTGGCCGTCAGGCCCTTGCCGGCGAAGCGCAGGCGCTGCTCGCTCTGCCAGCTGACCTTGGCGCCGCCCGATTCCTGCTGCAGCCGCGCCATCAGCCACGGCCCGCGCTCGGGGCCGCCTTCGGCCACTTCGATCAGGTATTCCTGTTCGGTGCGGCCCAGATTGCGCTGCAGATGGGCCAGCGTGGCCGGATCCTGGCTGACCACCACCAGGCCGCTGTCGCTGGCCGGAAGCGAGGCGGCCAGCTGCAGGCCGTGGAAGTGACGCTGAAGCGGACGGATGTCGCTGGCATCAAGTTCGCTGCGGCTGCCACTGCTGACCAGCGCACACAGGGTTTCAGCGGCAACGCCGGCAGGCTTGTGCAGCAGCATGCTGACCCGCTCGGCCTTTTCATCGCTGGCCTGCTCGGCCACGACAATCTCGGCGCTGTCATCGACCGGACGCTGCGGCTGTTCCACCACGTCGCCGTTGACCGTGACCCAGCCGCCTTCGATGTAGCGTCGCGCTTCGCCGCGCGGGATGCCGAGCAGGGCGGACAGGCGTTTGTCGAGACGGATCGGTTCCATGGCGGAAAGGTCAGGCAGGGGGCGCGCAGTGTAGCTGCTGCGGCCGGTCAGCGCTGGCCGCGGTTGGCCAGCTCGGTCAGGTACAGGCGGGTATCGAACTCCAGCTGCAGGTAGTCCGGCTCCATGTGCTGGCACAGCTGGTAGAAGGCCTTGTTGTGGTCGGCTTCCTTCAGGTGGGCCAGTTCATGCACCACGATCATGCGCAGGAACGCTGCCGGTGCCTGGCGGAACACGGTGGCGATGCGGATCTCGCGGCTGGCCTTGAGGCGGCCGCCGTGTACGCGGGAGATGGCGGTATGGGTGCCCAGTGCGTGCTTGATCACTTCCAGCGTGTTGTCGTAGCAGACTTTGTTGAGCGGCACCGACTTGCGCAGGTAGCGGTCCTTCAGGTCCTGCGTGTAGTCGTACAGCTGGCGGTCGCTGCGCACCTCGTGCGGGTCGGGGTAGCGCTGCTGCAGCCAGGGGCCGAGCTTGCCCTGCGCCAGCAGGTCGCTGACCTGGGCGACCAGGGGTTCGGGATAGCCGGTGAGGTACTTCAGGACTGCCATGCAGGGGCGGCGGGGCGTCGGTAGAATGGAGCATCCAAGATTACACGCGGTACGCATCGACCATGGCAAAGCCCAACGCGCTGCAGGAACAATTGCTCAAGGCCGGCCTGGCCAAGAAGTCGCAGGCCAGCGCTGCCGCGAGCGCGCAGGCCAAGGCCCGCCAGGGCAAGGCCGAATCGACCTCGGCCGACGTGCAGCGCGAGGCTGAACGGGCCCGTGCCGAGAAAGTCGAGCGCGACCGCGCGCTGGCTGCCGAGCGCAACGCCCAGGCCAAGCTGGCTGAACAGAAGGCGCAGGCCAAGCAGATCATCACCGCCCATGCCGTGCCCCACAAGGGCGACGACGAGTACCGCTTCAGCGATGGCGCGGCGATCCGCACCCTGCTGATCGACCCCAAGCTGCGCAAGGCGCTGTCGGTGGGCGTGCTGGTCATCGTCGCCCATGGCGACGGCTACGCCCTGCTGCCGCGTGCCGCCGCCGAGAAGGTGCGTGAACGCGCCCCGGAAGCGATCATCGTCGACCACGGCCAGCCAGGCTCGACCACCGAGATCTCCACCGGCAACGCCGAGGACGACGCCTACTACGCCCAGTTCCAGGTGCCGGACGACCTGGTCTGGTAAGCAAAAAGGGGACGGAGGGGATTAAGTCGCGATTGACCTGATCGGATCCGTCTGCCCTTGCTCAGCTTGCTGAAGGTCCACCGGGCATGGCTCGGCTCAACACGGGTCAGCTCCTTTGTGCGCGGGTGTATCGTCCCCATATCAGGCGACACACCTGCGGAGGATGGCCATGGCCACCGGTTGGGCGGGAGACGGCGCGGTCCAGGAGCAGATCGACGCCACCGTCGACGATGCGATTGCGCGTGCCCGGCGCCAGCTGCGCCAGGGGCCGGGTCTGGAACACTGTGAGGAATGCGACGCGCCGATTCCATTGGCGCGGCGCCAGGCCGTGCCTGGGGTTCGGCTGTGCGTGGCGTGCCAGCAGGCGCTGGACGATGAAGCGCAGGCGCATGCCGGCTACAACCGGCGTGGCAGCAAGGACAGCCAGTTGAGGTAAAGGTTGTTCGGCAGGGCTTGCAGCCCTGCACCTGCCGAAGCCTTCAAGCCAAGGCAACAGCAACAGCAAAAGCTGGCATTCCGTGGGGTGGCGGGGCGGTGTCGGAGTGCGGGGACGCCGCAAGTACGTCCTTGTAGGCTTGGCAGCCGCATCCATGCGGCTGACACCCCGCAATCCGACACCGCCCCGCCTCTGACAGATTTCCGCGGCTGTTGGTAGGTGTCGACCTTGGTCGACACATCTGTCAGATATCGAATGAGTCATCCACGCATGGCGTGGATCTACCGTGTCGACCCAGGTCGACACCCACCAGGGCAATGCATCGTTCCGGCAGATCGCGGCCATCTGTCGAAGGCGGGGTGGGGGGGGGGGGGGGGGGGGGGGGGGGGGGGGGGGGGGGGGGGGGCGCCCGCCGCCCGGGGGGGGGGGGGGGGCCCCCCCCCCC
>NZ_JBJNRH010000018.1:56305-73618 GCF_045809185.1 Nocardiopsis yanglingensis
GCAATGCATCGTTCCGGCCGAGCGCGGCCATCTGTCGAAGGCGGGGTGGGGCCGGTTGCGGGGGCGTGAGCCGCATGGATGCGGCGACCGAGCCTACATGGACGTATTTACGGCGCCCCCCTCAACCGGACCCACCCCGCCATCCCACGGAATGCCCGTTTTTGACGTTGAAGTTGACGTTGCTTCGGCAGGTGCAGGGCGCAGCCCTGCCGAAAACCACCCTCAGCCGTCGCCCTGGATGCCGCCGGGGGCCTGCGCCGGGTCGCGCCAGCGGCGCACCGTGCGCTGGAAGAACAGGTTGTTCGGCAGCTGCAGCACCGTGCCTTCGTGGCCGTCGCCGGTTTCCTGCAGCGTGGTGTAGATCAGGTTCACGTCGATCACCCGGCCCTTCAGGCCCGGCTTCTCACCGTTCTCCAGCACTTCGATGTAGTCGTGCAGGCGGAATGGGCGGGTGGTGAAGATCAGCAGCGTGCAGAAGATGTTGGACAGCACGCTCCAGGCGGCGAAGAACGCGACCGCGCCCACGGCCGCGAAGCCGGTGAAGGCGGTCCACAGCACCGACGGCTTCGCGCCGAGCAGGCTGAGGATGCACAGCAGGGCGCTGAAATAGACCACGAAGCTGGTGATCCGGCGCGCGCCCATCACCATTTCAGGCGGCAGCGTGTAGTGCTCGGCGAAGCGCCGGATCAGGCGACGGGCGAGTACCCGCAACAGCCAGGCAACCAGCAGCACCAGCACGATCTGCAGGGCGACGCCTGCGTAGTTCAGCCACGGGTGGCTCCAGGCCGGCAGGTGATCCTTCAGCGACAACATCATGGGGGCGACAACGGTGGCAATAGCGACCTTCGATGTTACCCGGCGCGTGCCGCGGATTCGACCGCCGGAGCCCAGGCCAGGCACACCAGCTCCTGGTGATGCTGCTGCAGGCAGGCGCGTCCGTTGTCGGGGCGCAGCTGCAGCGACAGGCCCAGGGTCTGCAGCACGACGCAGGCGGCGATCACCAGCAGGGCGGCACAGGTTGGACTGGACATGGCAGAACTCCCGGACGGCATTTTCTCGAAGGACTATCCATGGATGCAGGAGCCATCCAAAAGGTTGCATGGCATCGATCATCGATCGGCTCTAAACCTTTTCCCGGGTTGCCGCATCCAAGCGATATGCTCGACACCACCATGCCCGCGCCGCCTGCCGCCAACGAAGCCGTCGACGAACCCGCCCTGGTGCGGGCGGCCGCCGCCGGCGATACCGCGGCCTATGAACTGCTGTACCGGCGCCATGCGCCGCGCGTGTTCGCCGTGTTGTGGCGCTTGTGTGGCGGCCAGCAGGCACGTGCCGAGGATGCGCTGCAGGAGGCCTTCCTGCAGGCCTGGAAAGCGCTGCCGGGGTTCCGCTTTGAAAGCAGTCTGTCCACCTGGCTGCATCGCCTGGGGGTCAACGCTGCGCTGATGGAACTGCGCGGCCGGGCTGCCGGGCAGGATCACGACAGCCTCGACGAAGTGGACGGAGGGTTGCAGGAGCTGGCAGTGCACGATCGTTGCGCCGGCACTGAACGCGACCTCGAACGGGCGCTGTCGACGCTGCCACCACGGGCGCGTGCGGTACTGGTGCTGCACGACATCGAAGGCTGGAAACACCAGGAAATCGCCGAACAACTGCAGATGGCTGTCGGCAGTTCCAAGGCACAGTTGCATCGTGCGCGAGGCCTGTTGCGCGCACGGCTGGGAGACATGACATGAGTACACACGACCACGATTCCGACCACGATCTGGCAGCCCGACTGCGCGCACTGCCACCCGAACGCAGCCTGCCCACCGATGGCTGGGCACGCCTGTCGGTCCAGCTGCCGCCGCGTGGACCGCAGGCAGCACCTGCCCCAACGGACAACGTGGTGGCCCTGCCTGCGCGTTCGCGGCGCCGCTGGTGGCTACCGGTCGGTGCGGCATTGGCGGCCAGCCTGGCGGTCTACGCCGTTGCGCCGTGGCGCCATGCGCAGCCGGAGGTGCCGGTACCTTCAGCGCTGCAGCTGCAGGCGGCGGTGATGACCGAGCAGTACCAGCAGGCCGTCGCTTCGCTGCCCGATGGACGGGCGCCGGAATGGCAGCCGGCCCTGCATGAACTGGATGAAAGCGCAGCGCAGATCCGTGCCGCCTTGGCGCAGGACCCGCGTGCGCCGCACCTGCTTGGCCAGCTCAAGCGCACCTACGCGCTGCGGCTGGAACTGACCCGGCAGGCGGCCTATGCCGCTGAGTCCGGCTTGACGACCTGAGGAGACCCCCCATGACCCGAACCCTGATTTCCTGCTGTGTCGCGCTGCTGCTGGCCCCTGCCGTGGCGCTGGCCGACACCCGCATCGACGAGCGCCACACCCTGGCCGCGGGTGGTCGCATCGAGCTGAGCAACGTTGCTGGCAAGGTGACCGTGCGTGGCTGGGACCGCAATGACGTGCAGCTCACCGGCACGCTCAGCGACGGCCTGCAGCTGCGCCAGGAGAAGAGCGCCAACCGTGTGCGCTGGGAGATCGAATACCCGCGCCGCAACAACAACGGCGGCGCGACGCTGGTGCTGAACGTGCCGCGCTCGGTGGAGCTGCTGCTGAGCACGGTCAGCGCCAGCCAGGATATCAGTGGCATCGACGTGCGACGGCTGCAGGCCGACACGGTCAGCGGCAGCCTGAGCGCGGCGGGCCGCAGTGGCGACAGCAAGCTCAACACGGTCAGCGGCAGCGTGAGCGCGCGCCTGCAGACGCCGAAGTTGGATGTGAACACGGTCAGTGGCCGGATTGAGGCCGGCGGCGGCGTGTCCGGTGATATCGGTGCGCAGACGGTGTCGGGCCGGGTCGAGGTCGACGCTGGCCGCGTACAGCGGCTGGCAGTGGAAACCGTCTCGGGCAGCATCGACCTGGCAGCAGCCGGATTGGCACCCGGTGGCCGTATCAACGTCGAATCGGTCAGTGCCTCGGTCACGCTGAGCCTGCCGCGCGCGGTGTCGGCGCAGCTGTCGGTGAACAGCTTCAGCGGCTCGATCAACAGCGATGCCGGGCAGGTAGAGCGGCCGCGCTATGGGCCGGGCAGCCACCTCGATACGCGTCTGGGCGGCGGCGACGGTGACATCCGCATCCAGTCGCATTCGGGCAGTGTGCGGGTACGCCTGGACCGCTGAGCACGGTCCGGCAGGCCGCGGCGGCAGCGCCGCCGCGGTCGGTGCTGGGTCAGCTGGCTTTCTTCAGCGCCCAGGTGGTGCCGAGGACTTCGATCTTGCCACCGGCCTTGCGGAACGCTGCCAGGTCCGAAGCGATCGAATCGCTGCTGACCACGGTGCTGGCGGCCGCGCCCTTGCGTTCGCTGCGGATGCTGTTGCTGGCCTTCGCGGGGGTCTTTGCCTTGCGGGGCATGGTTGCTCCTGTCAGGTGGAAGGGGAGGAAAGCGCCCAGGCATCGGCCTGGCGCAGGTAGTCCTGCCGCTCGCGGCGGCAGTCATCGCCGCCCATCGAAAACTGGCGGCAGATCGCCGGGCGCTGCGAATAGATCGTGCAGCGCAGGTGATAGGGATCGATCGCCGCGCACCAGCCTTCCTCGTTGCGCGCCATCACGGCACGGCCGTGGGTGTCGCGTGACAGGAACTGGCCAGGCACGTGGTCGCCGGGCTGCAGCAGCACGGGCAACCGGCAACAGACCGCGTCACAACGGCGGCAGTCGATGGGTGCAGGTGCTGCGTCAGGTTGTAAGGCCACAGGGGCCTGGCGGGTGCCCAAAGCGGGTCTCGATGGCGGCTCAGGTGCTGCGCGGACCATGAACGAGCCAGGAAGGCATGGCCGCTAGGCCCGCAGGGCGGGCCAGGCTGCACCGTGGACACACACCGGCGTGGCCGGTGGAAGGTGCAGCGGGGTTCTAGCCGACCAAGAGTAACTTAGACCGCGTAACGTTTTGTTAATCCTGGCTGGCTGCCGCCAATGCCAGGCCCTGGACCACGCCCAGCGAGGGCTCGCCGTGGACCATTCGGGCCCCCGGGAAGGCCTGCGCCACGGCCTGGCGCAGGTAACCGGCGCGGGACATGCCGCCGGTCAGGAACACCGCGTCCGGGTCGCCGCCGATGTCGCTGCGGACCTGCGCCAGCAGTTCACGGATCTGCTCCAGGTAGCCGTGGGCGGCGGCGGCCAGGCCGTCGGCGCTGCTGTCGGCATGCAGGTCGCGGGCGATGTAGTCCAGCGTGCTGCGGTGCTCGCTGGCGGCGCTGAGGGCGATCTTGGCACGCTCGACATCGCGGTACAGGCGGGCGGTGTTGCCGGTGTCCTGCAGGGCCTGCAGGCGCGCGCCCCACGGTTCGTCGACATGGTCGTATTTGTGCTGGCGGAAGTCGCGCTGGCGGGTCATGTCCTGCACGGTGGCCGCTTCCACATAGTGGTGGGCGGGCACGCGGGTGATGCCGCGGCCGAACAGCGGCATGTAGCTGGACAGGCTCAGGGCCAGGTCGATGTCGGTGCCGCCGCGGGCGATACCCCACGCGCGGTGGATGCGTGGCGCAGCATCGCCACCGACCTCGGCGTGGGCGATGTCGGTGGTACCGCCGCCGATGTCGACGATCACCGCCTGGTGACGTTCGCGGCTTTCAGCGTGGTAATGCATGGCCGCCGCGGCCGGTTCCTCGAGGAAATCGATCTGGTCGAAGCCGGCCTGGGTGGCCGCTTCGCGCAGGATGTCCAGCGCCTGGTCGTTGCCGGCCGCACCGATCGAGCTGCGGAACTGCACCGGGCGGCCGAGCAGGGCGGCGCGCAGCGGCTGGCCGAGCTGCGCGCTGGCGGTCAGGCGGATGTGCTCGAGGATGTGCGCGGCGATGCCGGTGATGGTCTGCTTCGCACGCGGGTGCAGGTTGTAGCCCAGCATCGACTTCGGGCTCTGCACCAGGTTGCCTTCGTGTTCCTCGAAATAGGCTTCCAGCGCGTCGTCGCCGTAGACCGCGTTCTGCAGCAGGTCGCTGGCGCTGCGCTCCTTGCCGGCGCGGGCTTCCATCCATTCCCGGCGCAGTGCGCGCAGGGCTTCGCGGCGCAGCGCCTGCGGCGTGCGTTCCTGGCCGGCGGCACGGGCCGCGCGCGCGGCGCTGTCGATCATCTGCTGCAGCTGGTGTTCCTGGCCGTCATCGAGCTGGAAGTCGTCCGGATCGGGCACCACGCCGGGGAAATACACGCTGGTGCGGAACTGCTCGGCATCGCCGAAGCGGATCGGCAGCAGTTTCCCCTCATGCACGATGGCGGCGGCGGAGTTGCTGGTACCGAAGTCGATGCCGAGGCGCATGGGGAGTTCCGGGGGCGATCAGGGGCCGCGCACTCTGCTGCAGTTCGCCGCCGACTGCAAGTTCCCGCCGCTTGCCGGTGTGGAACGAGACAAGGAGGTGGCCGGGCACCCGCCCGGAAAAAGGGGAAAAGGGCCGGGCGGTTACAATGGCCGCTGTTGATTCATTTTGAGGTACTTGCCGATGTCTTCTGTTCCCGCCTGCCCGCAGTGCACCCTGGAAAACACCTATGCCGATGGCGCGCTGTGGATCTGCGCCGACTGCGGTTTCGAATGGACCGCCGAGGAAAGCGCCGGTTCCACCCTGGTCGTGCGTGACAGCAACGGCAATACCCTGCAGACCGGCGACACCGTCACCGTGATCAAGGATCTGAAGGTGAAGGGTTCCTCGATCCCGCTCAAGCAGGGCACCGTGATCCGCAACATCCGCCTGGTCGAGGATGATGCCGAGCACATCGAAGGCAACTCGGACAAGATCAAGGGCCTGGTGCTGAAGACCTGCTTCCTCAAGAAGGCCTGATCGGCCTCAGCGTCGGGCCTGCTGCTGGGTGCGGAGACGCGCAAGGCTGTCCAGCTTGGCCTGGTAACGCGCCTGTTCGGTGGTTCCGCCCAGCGACCGCGCGCGCAGCAGTTCGCGGTCGGCACGGGCCACCTGGCCACTGAGGAAGTACGCGCGCGCCAGCCCGAAATGGAACTGGTGCGCGTTGTCATACAGCTGCACTGCGCGCCGGTAGTAGCGGATGGCCGTGGCCAGATCGCCACGGCGCTCGGCCGCCGCCCCCTGCATGTACTGCACGAAGGGATCCGCCCGCTGTACCGATTGCAGGCGCTGCTCCAGTACCAGCGCCTGGGCGGGCAGGCCCAGCCGGCGGTACAGCACGCTGGCATTGGTCAGCGCCGCGTCCTGTCGGCCGTCCACGCGCAGCGCCTTTTCCAGCGATGCACGCGCGCCGGCCAGATTGCCCTGGCGGCTGTCGAGCACGCCCAGGTTGTTCCACGTTGCCGAAAAATCCGCATCCTGGGCCAGTGCTGCATCGAAGAACGCACGCGCACCCACCAGGTCGCCAACGGCCATGCGTTCGGCACCGCGGTTGTTGTAGAAGTGCGCAAGCGCCCGCTCACTGCTGATCGGGTGCGGCCCCCGGCGGTCGTACAGGATATTGCGGTCCAGATCGACGGTGCCGTTGCGCCCCTCTACCAGCACGCCCACATTGACGTGTCCCACGCTGTAGACCACGCCCTGGTTCTGGTCCTGGTACCAGGACACCACCCGGTCCACTTCCTGCACGCGCGCCTGGATGCGTGCCTCGCGTGCCAGGGTCACGAACAGCAGGGTGAAGGCCAGGCAGTTGGCGCGCCGGTTCTGCCAGATCTCAGACACGGTGTAGGTCGCATTGGGGTCGTACTGCAGGTCCAGTGCCTGCGCACCGAAGATCATCTCGACCAAGGCCTGCAGACGCTGTTCGCGCGCGTTGTGGCGGGCGATCACCTGCCTCTGCAGCATCTCCCGCAGTTGCGGTGGAATGGCCAGTACCTGTTCCGGTGTTGGTACGTTGGCCACGCTGGGCGGCGTGGCGGGCGCCACGTAGGCGGCCGGTGGTGGAGGCTCCTGGGCCTGGGTGAAGGGCGTGCCGGCGACCGCCAGCAACGGGGCAAGGAAGCAAGCGGCAAGACGGCGCATGGCGGTTCCCGGCGACGGCGGGTGCTCCCGCCTGACGGCAGTGTAGACCCGCTCCAGGAGCCCCGCATCTACCGCCGGTCGGGTGCTGGTTCATCCACACGCGGTGTGGACCAGCGCTCGACAAAGCTGTGGACAACCGCATCGTAGCGTTGTCCCGCAAGCGATGTGAGTGACTGGTGAAAAATTGTCCAGCTTGCCCGGCGCAGCCGCTGGCAGGATGATCCCAGCATGGACTTCGCCCCGATCCCGCTTGCACCGGCGCAGTGGCAGACGCTGCAGGATGCCTATGCCACACCGTCACGCGCCTACCACCACTTCGGCCATGTGCGCGCGGTGCTGCGGCACTGCAAGGAAGTGGCCGACGGCCCGGGTTGGCAGCAACCGGCCGAGGTCTATCTGGCCGCGCTCTACCACGATGCGATCTACGTGGCGGGGCGAAAGGACAACGAGGCGCGTTCGGCAGCGCTCGCCCTGCAGGCGATTGCACAGGCGCCGGAACTCGCCGCAGTCGATGCGGCCCGGGTGGAGCAGCTGATCCTGCTGACCGCCCGGCATGGCGAGCTCGGCCCGGACGATGTCGATGCCGAGGCCGCGTTGTTCCTGGACTGCGACATGGCGATCCTGGCCGCGCCGGAGCCGGTGTTCGCCGCCTATGACCGCGGCGTGGCCGAGGAGTACAAGGGCGTGGTGCCGGGCTTCCTGTACCGTGCCGGCCGGCGTCGATTCCTGCAGGGCCTGCTGCGTGCGCCACGGATCTTCCTCAGCGACTTCTTCCATCAGCGTCTGGACGCCGCCGCGCGCGACAACCTGCGCCGCCAGCTGGGTCGCTGAGCCAGACCGGTACACTGGTGGCCTGCTTCCATCGTCCGTCGCCTCCAACCGTGTCCGTCCCTGATCCCGATCCCCGTCCGCTGCCGCCGGAAGAGCCCGGTCCCAACGAATGCTGCGGCAGTGGCTGCCCCTTGTGCGTGCTTGACCTGTATGCCGACGAACTGCAGCGCTATCGCAAGGCGCTGGCCGAGTGGAAGGCGCGGCATCCTGAGGCCGCACCATGAGCCGCACGCGCCCGGCGGCGGCGCTGGCGCTGGTGGCGTTGCTGCTGTTCGTGGCCACCGCGCTGTGGACCCAGTTCGCACGTACCGATCTGGACTGGGTGCGGGCCACGCTCAGCCTTTACCTGCACGGGCCGTGGGGGCTGGCGCTGCGCGCTGCGTACTGCCTGCTGGCGCTGGCCATCGCGGTGCTTGGCATTGCGCTGTATCGCGGCAGCATCGGTCCGCGGCGCAGTGCGGCCGCGCCGCTGTTGTTCACCGTCTCTGCGCTGGGGCTGGCAACGGTCGCCATTGGTGACAGCTGGCTGCCGGAAGCAACCCCGCTGCTGGCACCGTTCATCCATGGGCTGGCGGCCAACACCGCGTTCCTCTGCGCCAGTGTCGGCATGCTGCTGCAGGCCTGGTATCTGCGCCGCGAACCGGGCTGGCAGTCCGCCGCCGGCCTGCTCTGGGGCTGGGCCTGGCTGGCGTTCGTGCTGTTGTGGCTGCATGTGCTGTGGCGCGCCGGTCCGCCCCGCGGGCTGGGCCAGAAGGCCGTGATCGTCGTGATCGTGGGCTGGCTGCTGTACCTGGCGCTGGCACTGCACCGGCGCAGTCGGCGTACCACGGCCCACTGAATCCCCAACGGCCTGCACCGGTACGTGCCGTGCACGTGGCGGCGGCGTATCGTGTGCGCATTCCATCGGGGATGCGATATGAAGCGTGCAGGGCTGGGCAGGGCAATGGGTGTGGTTCTGGCGCTGGCGGCGCTGCCGGCAATGGCGGCGGCCAGCGTGCAGCAGTTCAGCCACGGACGGTTCGAGCAGATTCCGGTGCACATGCCGGCCGGCACGCCGCAGCGGGTGGTGATCTGGTTCCATGAGCCCACCGCCGGTGGTGACACCAGCCGCCTGCCGATCGAGGCCTTGCGTGCCGACGGCGCCATGGTTGCCGCCGTGGACATCGCGCACCTGCGCGGGGTGCTCAAGCGCGAGGGTGACCCGACCTGTTCGTTCGGCTCCGGTGACGTCGAGAACTTCTCGCGCTGGTTGCAGGCGTCGCTGCATCTGCCCGGTTACCACCTGCCGCTGGTCGGCGGTGATGGTGAAGGTGCCGAGATGGCCTATTCGCTCGCAGCGCAGGCCGATACCCAGGTGTTCGCCGGCGTGCTGACCACCGGCTTCTGCCCGGACCACAACCACCAGCGCATGGTCTGCGGCGATGGTGTGAAGCACAACAAACTGCAGCCTGCCGAGCTGAACTTTCCGTGGTTGAGTGCGTCCGGTGACCACGGCTGCAAGGTGGGGGAGGCCAGCCAGTTCGTGCAGCAGGTGGCGATGGCGCGTGAGTTCAAACGCACCGCGCGCGGCGATGCCTCGCCGGGCCTGGTGGCCGCAGCGCGGGTAATCGGCGCGCAGGCCGGCGTCAGCCTGGCACCGCCGCCGGCCGCGCTGAAGGGCCTGCCGGTGGTGGAAGTGCCAGCCGCCGGCAACGGCGACACGCTGGCCGTGTTCGTTTCCGGCGACGGTGGCTGGGCCGGCCTGGACAAGGACGTGGCGTCGTCGCTCAACGAACACGGCGTGGCGGTGGTCGGCATTGATTCGCTGCGCTACTTCTGGAGCGAGCGCACACCGAAGGGCTTTGCCGGTGACCTGCAGAAGATCATCGACCACTACCGCCAGCAGTGGCACCGCGACAAGGTGATGCTGATCGGTTTCTCGCAGGGCGCCGACGTGCTGCCGGCCACCATCAACCAGCTCGATGCCGATACCCGCGCAGCGCTGGACCGTATCGTGCTGCTGTCGGTAGGCAAGAAGGCTGACTTCGAATTCCATGTCAGCAACTGGCTGGGTGGCGGCGGCGACGGCCTGCCGATCGCGCCGGAAGTGGCGAAGTTGCCGGCGGCGAAGACCCTCTGCGTGTATGGCGACAAGGATGACGACGCGCTGTGCCCGGATCTGCCGGCCAACGACGGCGTGCAGAAGGTGAAGCTGCCGGGCGACCATCACTTCAATGGTGATTACGACCGCCTGGCCGAAGTGATCCTCAAGGGCGGCGCGTAAAGCGGAGGGCGTGCGAACCAACGGTTCGCACCCACCAGAGCGAGCCGGTAGCGCCGGGCCATGCCCGGCGGATCGTGGGCGTCAGTTCCGCCGCGGGTCCAACGAAATCAACCGCGTCGCGTCCAGCAGTGCGGCCGGCAGGTGCATGCCGCCCGGCGCAGCCAGATAGCGTGGCCGCCACTGCGGGTCAAACTTCGACTTGAAGCGGCGCAGACCACTGAAGCCATAGAAGCGTTCGCCATGCCGCGCCAGCAGGCCGGCCAGCCGGTTCCAGCGACCGGCCAGGCGATGCTGGGCCAGCCCGGATAGCGGTGCCATGCCCAGCGAGAACCGTGCATAGCCCTGCGCGCGGCCCCACAGGAACAGCTCGATGAAGAGGAAGTCCATCGTGCCCTTCGGCGCCTCGTTGACGTGGCGCATCAGGTCCACCGACAGCTCGGCACCGGCCGGTGCCTGCCACAGGTTGGCAAACGCCACGATCTGGCCTTCGGCCTCGACCAGCGCCACCGGGAAGCGCACCAGGTAGTCCGGGTCGTAGCTGCCCAGCGAGAAGCCCTTTTCGTCGCCGGATTTGTCTTCCAGCCAGGCGTTGGAAATCGCGTGCAGGCGCGGCAGCAGGCTGGGAATCTCTTCTACCGGTGCCACGCGGAAGGACAGGCCGCTGCGCTTGCCGCGGTTCCAGGCCTGGCGCAGGTCAGCACGTTCGCGGCCTTCCAGGCCGAAGTCGTGCAGCGGCACCATTGCTTCTTCGCCCAGCTTGACCAGCCCCAGGCCGAGGTCGAGATAGGTCTGCCAATACGTCTCGCCGACCTGGTAGAAGACCGGACGCAGGCCAAGCCGGTCGGCTTCTTCGCGGAAGCGCCAGATCAGTGCACGGGCGACGTCCGGCGGACCGACCGGATCGCCCATTGCGATCAGCGAGCCGCCATAGCGCTGCATCATCACGAAGCCCAGCTTGGCTTCGTCGCGCAGCACCGCCTTGTCGGCAGTCAGCACCAGGCAGGCCTGGGTATCGGTAGCGCCGGCCAGCACCGGTGCCAATGACTGCAGCGTGGCCTCGTCGGCGGGCTGCAGTGGGCTGCGCGTGCTGTGCAGCAACCGCGCCAGGCCGAACATCACCAGCGCGATGGCTACCACCAGCAATGCACGCAGCGCGCGCGGTGCGTTGCCCGACACCGCAAACTGCCACCACAACTCGTTCTGGTATTCGACATGGCTGTAGGTGAAGAACAGCAGCCAGGTAACCGCCACCAGAACCAGGCCGAGATTGCGCAGCCACGGCCACGACCAGGCTTCGTCCAGCAGCGCACCCTGGCGATAGAACTCGCGACGTGCGGCCCACAGTGCCATCGCCACCAGCACTGCCGAGACGGCGATCAACAGTTGCCCACCCCGCAGCCACAGCGGCAGCGGGGTGATCACGCACACCGCCATCGCCAGCATCCACGCCGCGTGGCTGCGCCGGGCCAGGCCCTGGCCGATCAGCAGCAGTGCAACGCCGCTGAGGCTGCCGATCAGGTGCGAGGTTTCCAGGATCGGCAGCGAGGCATTGACCAGGTGACGGCGCGGTGTCGGCAGCGTGCCGTCGATCACCAGCGCCGCGCCGATGCTGAACACCGCCAGCGCGATGATCTGCGGCAACCACGGGCGCAGCGCGTTCCAGCCTGCGCGGGTTGCACCGGCACTGGCCTGCAGCGGCTGACGCAGGGCGGGTGCAAGGGCGAGCAGGGTGGCCAGCACCAGCGGCAGCACGTAGTAGGTGACGCGGTAGATCAACGCCGCTGCCAGCACCGCCGCCGGTGCCACCTGTGGCAGCAGCTTCAGCAGGCTCCATTCGAACACGCCCAGGCCGGCCGGCACGGTCGAGACCAGGCCGGCCAGCACCGCCACCAGGTAGAGGCCGACGAAGCCCGGCAGGCCGGTGGGCGTGGAGTCCGGCAGCAGCACGTAGAACGCGGCACTGGCCAGCACCAGCTCGATGACGCTGAGTACGGTGACACCGATCATGGTGCGGCGGTCGGGCAGCCACAGCGCATGGCCGAACACGCTGAACTGCCGTCCCTCGCGGCCGACCAGCAGCACGGTGCCGAGATAGGCGAGCAGGGCGACGATGCCAACGACGCGCACAGCATCGGGATTCAATGGCAATGCCAACGCTGCCGCCGCAGGTTCCATGCACAGCGCCACGCTGATCAACAGCCATGCACCGAATACGAAGCCGAGCGTGCTCATCAGCACCACCTGGCCGATCTGCGCCAGGTCCAGGCCGGCGCTGCGGTAGCCGCGCAGGCGCACCGCACCGCCGGTCAATGCCGCAAAGCCCACGGTCTGGCCCAGCGTATGCGCCAGGAATGCGGTAATGCCGATGCGTGCCGGATGTACGCGGATGCCGCTGCGGCGAAGACCGATGGCGTCGAAGCCGATGAGGCAGGCATAGCTGGCCAGGCCGAGCACCACGGTGAGCGCGATCTGCATGCCGTTGAGCTGGCGGAACGCCTGGCGGATGGCACGGTAGCCGTGCTCGTCGAACTCACCGGCCAGGCCATGCAGGGCCAGCGAGAGGATCAGCAGGGGAACGACGATGGTCAGGACCCGCTTCCATGCCGGGGTGGAGGAAGCGGTGGCGGGGTCGGTGTCTGGGGTCATCGGCGCAAGGGTGCGTCAGGGGTGGCGAGGGCAGTGTCAACGCGGGGCGTGGCGCATCGTGCGCCTGTCGCCGTCATTTGACCAGCGGGTGTGTCGTAGCCCGGTAGTGGGGTTACGCGAAGGTCACCCATGCACCCACCGTTGACCGGTTTGGAGGACAATGCGGACCTGATCACCCGCAGGAGCCACGCCCATGATGGAGCGTTACGACGTCGGACCGCGCATGTCCGAGATGACCGTGTACAACAAGGTCGCCTATCTCTCCGGCCAGATTCCGGAAGACACCAGCCAGGACATCACCGGGCAGACCCGGCAGGTGCTGGCGGAGATCGACAAGCTGCTGGCGCTGGTCGCCAGTGACCGCCAGCACGTGCTGCGCGCGGAAGTGTTCCTGGCCGACATCGCCGACTTCGACGGCATGAACAAGGCGTGGGACGAGTGGGTGGTCGAGGGCGCGACCCCGGCCCGTGCAACCTTCGAAGCCAAGCTGGCCCACGCCGAGTGGAAGGTCGAGATCGTGGTGACGGCAGCGGTGCCGTAATCATTGAACGGGGTCAGATCCCTCTCCGAAGGAAAGGGATCTGCCCCCCTGTTACAGGCGCACCAGCTCGATGCAATCCACCGGACACGGTGGAATGCACAGCTCGCAGCCGGTGCACAGATCGGCAATGACCGTGTGCATGTACTTGGCACCGCCGACGATGGCATCCACCGGGCAGGCCTGGATGCACTTGGTGCAGCCGATGCAGTCGGCTTCCACGATCAATGCCACCTGAGCCGCCTTGTGCTCGCCGCGCGAACGATCGAACGGAATCGCCGGGATGCCCAACACCTGCGCCAGCGCCCGTGCACCGGCATCGCCACCCGGTGGGCAGCGGTCCACGCCCACCTCGCCGCGCGCCATCGCCTGCGCGTACGGGCGGCAGCCGTCGTAGCCGCATTGCCCGCATTGGGTCTGCGGCAACAGGCGGTCGAGGCGTTCGGTCAGGGGCGGGATCAGGCTCATGCGTGGCGAAGGCTGCGCGTTGGGTTACTTCAGGGGTTTGCCACGGAACCAGCGCTCGTGGGCCAGCGCCAGCATCGGCTTGTCTTCGGAACTGTCACCGTAGGCATGGATGCGCACGTAGCGCGACAGATCGAACTGGCGGCGGATGTGCTCGACCTTGCGCGGACCGCAGTCGCCACCGGCATAGCGACCGGTCAGGCGGCCGTCCTGGCTTTCCAGCCGGTTGCAGATCAACTGCAGGCCCAGCTGCTCGCACCACGGCCGCAGGTACAGGTCCAGCGAGCCGGACACGATCACCACGGTGTGCTGCTGTTCCTTGTGCCAGCGGATCTGCTTCAGCATTTCCGGGCGGACCACGTCGGGCAGGAACTCACGCGAGAAACCGGCCGCCAGCGTGGCGATGTCATCGCTGTGGCGGTCGCTGAAGGTCAGGCGGGTGACGCGCGCGCGGATGCGTTCGGCCGAGATCAGTTTCAGCTTGTACGCAGCCAGCCACGGGCCGACCTTCCACCACGCCTGCGCCAGCTGTTCGGCGGTGGCCACGCGGCGCAGGAAACGGCCATAGGTATCGCAGGTGGTCACGGTGTGGTCGAAGTCGAACAGCGCCAGTTCCATTCCGTTGCTTCCCATCGCGTTGCCTCCGGTAGCCGGTGCTGCCGGCGGGCGCGGCCGAGGCCACGCCCGCTGCGGGCATCAGCGGACCGGCATGCCCGGCTGTGCGCCGCTGTCGGCGTCCAGCAGCGCCAGCGCGCCGCCGTCGAAACCGGCCGACAGGATCATGCCTTCGCTCAGGCCGAAGCGCATCTTGCGCGGGGCCAGGTTGGCGATGAACACCACGCTGCGGCCGACCAGGGCTTCCGGCTCGCCGTAGCTGCCACGGATGCCGGAGAAGATCTGGCGCTTGCCCAGTTCGCCGGCGTCCAGCTCGAAGCGCAGCAGCTTGTCCGAGCCTTCCACGAACTCGCACACCAGCACCTTGCCGATGCGCAGGTCGAGCTTGGCGAAATCGTCGATGCCGATGTAGGCCGGCACATCGGCGCTCTTTGCGTCGTCCTTGGCCGGGGCCGGTGCAGCCGGTTTGGCGGCGTCGGTCTTGGCGGCGGGGGCGGCAGCGGCGGCCGGCTGCAGGGTGTCCTTGGAGGCGTCGATCATGGCGTCAATCTTCTTCGGGTCGATACGGGTGAACAGCGGGGTGTAGTCGGTGATGCGGTGGCCCAGCAGCGGCTGCGCCAGGTCGGTCCAGTCGTTCACCGGCGCGGTCAGGAAGGCCTCGGCCTGCGCGGCGGTGGTCGGCAGCACCGGCTTCAGTGCGGTGACCAGCACACGGAACAGGTTCAGGCCCTGGCTGCATACGGCCTGCAGCTGTGCGTCGGCACCTTCCTGCTTGGCGATGACCCACGGCTTGACGTCGTCGATGTAGCGGTTGGCTTCGTCAGCCAGGGTCATGGTCAGGCGGATCGCCGCGGCCGGGTCATTGCGCTCGTAGGCTTCACGGATGGGCGCCAGGCCATCGACGAAGCGCTGGTATTGCGCCGCATCGGGCAGCTGTGCGGCCAGCAGGCCGTCGAAGCGCTTGCTGATGAAGCCGGCGCAGCGGCTGGCCAGGTTGACGAACTTGCCGACCAGATCGGCGTTCACGCGGGCGATGAAATCACCCAGGTTCAGGTCGAGATCGTCGACGCCGCCGCCGGACTTGGCGGCGTAGTAATAGCGCAGCGCTTCCGGCTCCAGGCCGGCATCGAGGAAGGTACGGGCCATCACGAAGGTGCCACGCGACTTGCTCATCTTGGCGCCGTCCACGGTCAGGTAGCCGTTGACGTGCAGGCGGGTCGGCGCGCGGTGGCCGGTACCGTGCAGCACCGCCGGCCAGAACAGGCCGTGGAAGTTGACGATGTCCTTGCCGATGAAGTGGTGCAGCTCGGTGCTGGTGCCGGCACGCAGGTGCGCTTCGAAGTCTTCGCCGAGCTTGCCGCACAGGGTCTGGAAGCTGGACAGGTAGCCGATCGGCGCATCCAGCCAGACGTAGAAGTACTTGCCCGGCTGGCCGGGAATCTGGAAGCCGAAGTACGGCGCATCGCGCGAGATGTCCCACGCGCGCAGGCCACCTTCGGCATTGAGCCACTCACCCAGCTTGGCCTTCACGCCCGGCAGGGCGACATCGCCGGCCAACCATTCGCGCAGGAACGCATCGAAGTGGCCCACCTCGAAGAAGAAGTGCTCCGAATCGCGCATTTCCGGCGTGGCACCGGAGATGACCGAACGCGGCTCCTTCAGGTCGGTCGGTGCATAGGTGGCACCGCAGACTTCGCAGTTGTCGCCGTACTGGTCGGGGCTGCCGCAGTTCGGGCAGATGCCCTTGACGTAGCGGTCGGGCAGGAACATGCCCTTGGCCGGGTCGTAGAACTGCGCCACAGAACGGCGGCTGATGTGGCCGGCCGCTTCCAGCTTCAGGTAGAACTGCTCGGTCAGCGCCTTGTTGGCCGCCGAGTTGGTCGAGTCGTAGTGGTCGAAGGCCACGCCGAAGGCGGCGAAGTCACGTTCGTGGCTGGCCTGGATGTTGGCGATGAAGGTTTCCGGGGTAACCCCGGCCTTTTCCGCAGCCAGCATGATCGGCGTGCCGTGGGTGTCGTCGGCGCAGACGAACCAGGCCTTGCCGCCGCTCATTCGCCGCGCACGCACCCAGATGTCGGCCTGGATGTAGCCGACCAGGTGGCCCAGATGCAGCGGGCCGTTGGCGTAGGGCAGGGCGGTGGTGACGAGCGCGGTACGGGTCATGGTCGCGGGGTGAAGCCGAGGGAACCGCAGATTATCGCATGCCCGCAACGAGGTGACCCGGCCGGGGCCGGGTCACGGGGATGAAGCGGGAACGGGGGCGCTTATTCGCGCTGCCAGGTCTGCGCGCGGCAGATGAAGGCGATGCAGCCGGACACGTCCAGCTTGGTGCCGCCGGGCTGCAGTTCCATCTTCGACTTGTAGGTCTTGCCGTTGGCCGGGTCGAGGATGGTGCCGCCGGACCACTTGTTGGCGCCGTCGGCCTTCAGGTTCCAGAGGATGGTCATGCCCTTCACAGGCTTGTTCCTGTTGGCGCCTTCACAGCCGTCGCAGACCGGGTTCGGGCCCTTGTCCGAGTGCAGGATGTCGACCACCTTGCCGGTCAGCGTGCCGTTGGCGGCCTGGCTGATCTCGACGATCGACTTCACCTTGCCGGTCTTGTCGTCAATGGTCTTCCAGCGGCCGGCGGCGCCGTCGGCGGCCTGCGCCGACAGGGCGGCCAGGCACAGCGGCAGTGCCAGCAGCAGGGTCTTGAAGGTGTTGCGCATGGTCCCCTCCCAGGGTTCATTCCGGCACGGTGCCGGTATGGGTCGACTGTATACCCATTCGGCGGGGTATGGGGAAGGGGGGCTTTGCAGGGCTGCGCCCTGCACCCGCGGTAGTGCCGGCCGCTGGCCGGCAACCTCAACGGCAACGGCAAAAGTGATCTGGCCCCCTGAAAACGGACGCCATGAAGCCGTTTCAGGCGGCAGCCCGGAGCTGCCGGGCGTAGTTGTTAGGCGAGTGGTAGCCCAGCGCCGAGTGTAGCCGGGCTGGATTGTAGAAGCCGT
>NZ_JBJNRH010000019.1:0-71370 GCF_045809185.1 Nocardiopsis yanglingensis
AGCCGAGCATGGCTTGTATGTTCCTTCCGGCTCCTACGAGGTATGTAGGAGCCAGGGTGGAGGGACCGTCAACATGATATCTGCGGGTAGCAGCCGACAGACGAGCCGAGCGATCCCCATCCCGCACCTTAACGTCGATAAAGGATCTAGCGGCCTTTGAGGACCGCCGATGTAGGCAAGCCAACGTGGTGCGGTACCACCCCAGCCCTTCAACAATAGCTGGGAGTTGCGCAGATGTCAGATCGTCACGCTGTCGGTATCGATACCGATTCAAGGACCCTGGTGGTGGCGTGCCACGGCACCAAGGGCAGCATCCGAATCGCCAATTCAGCCTCGGCCATCAACAAATGGCTGTCCAGCCTGCCCGCGAAGTCCCGTATTGGCGTTGAGGCAACCAACCGCTACCACGAGCTTGTGGTTCACGCTGCCCAGAAGGCCGATCACGCCGTCTTCGTGCTCAATCCTCGCGATATCAAGCACTACGCCAAGGGCGTGGCCTGCCGCGGCAAGACCGACTCCGGCGATGCCCAGGTCATTGCGCGCTACATCGCCAAAGAGGCCGACAATCTGCACGAGCATGTCGCTCGCTCGCCCGAGCAGGAGCGGCTGCACGTGCTGCTCCAGCAACGTGACAGTCTGGTCCGGAGCAAGGCGAAGTTGAATCTCTCTCTGGGCGCGGGGGCATCGGAGTCCGCCCTCTTTGGGCGCATTTTCAGTAGCCTGAAAGAGGCCATTGCCATGCTGGACCAGCAGATTCAGCAGCTGTGTCGCAGCGGCCAACAGCGCGACCTGTACCGGCGGATCATGACCATCCCCGGGATCGGGCCGACGGTGGCTGCCTTCGTCACCCATCACATCACCCGCTGGCCGCTGGCCAACTCCGACGCTTGGATCGCCTGCACCGGTCTGGATCCGCGACCCAACGAGTCCGGTGCACGGATCGGCCGACGCCGATTGTCCAAACGAGGCAATGCCAGCCTGCGCCAGATCCTCTACATGGCCGCCATGGGCCTGACCCGATCCAAAGGCGGCAAGCCTCTCTACCTCGCCATCCGCGAGCGCGGACACAGCAGCACCGCCAGCTTCAACATCCTGGCCAGAAAGCTGGCCAAGATCGCCTGGGGCGTCTTCAAGAGCGGCAAGGATTTCGATCCCGCCATGCTGAAGGTGGGTCAAACCTGCTTCCAGCAGGCTTGACCGCGAACATAGGATCTCGGCTCTACAGTAGAGCCGAGCCATGCTCGGCTGCTCTCCGTTCAGATGCTCGGGATGTTGTTCAACCCGGCGTACGGTACTGCCCGGCCGAAATGAACTGCGAGAAACGTTCGCACCACACCACCACGGTGGTGTAGTCGTCCACGTTGACGTCATCGGGCACATCGACCAGGAACCGGTTGAAGGTCTTCACCTCGCCGATGCGCCGGGCCTGTGCCTTGATCTTCAGGAAGTCGGCCTTGTTGTCGACGAAATCGCGGACCAGGTAGACCTTGTAGTCCGGTCCCGGTCCCATCTTTCCGTCGAAGGCCACCTGGCGTGCGCTGACGCTGACCTTGCCTTCCGCCCAGTGCACCGCGTCGCTGCCCTTGAGGTCACGGCGGAACGTAGTGTGATGGGTGGCATTGTTCATGGCGGCCTGCACCTGTGCCACCGGCGGATCATCAGGGGCGATCAGGATCGGCAGGAAGTACACCCCCAGGCCGAAGCCGAGGCCGAGGGTGAGCAGGTGGGTGGCGACAAGTACGAGAACACGGCGCATCGATGACTCCCTGTGGATCGGTGAGGCGCGCGGCAGGACCGCGCCAGATCATCGTGTGGCGTGCGTGCAGACATTTATAGACACAGAAAACAGGTACAGGGTCAGAAATCGACCTTGCTCTGGCCCAAGGCGACGCCCTGCGGGCCGAAGCGGCGCTCGTGGATCTGGCCGTGGCCATCGGCGTCGATCAACAGCACGGTGCTGGCGCGGGTGCCGTAGTCGTCGCCGCGGATGAACGCCGGGCTCAGCCAGCGCTCGCGTTCCAGGCCGATGCCGGTGTCGGGCAGGTCGCTGTCGGCGGGGCGATGTTCGTCGGCCAGGGCGGCCCAGAGCGGGGTCAGGTCTGGGGTCAGATCCCTTTCGCCTTGAGAATGGAATCTGACCCCATCTTCCTGCAGCCAGGCTTCAAGGGCCGCCATCAGCCGTCGGGTCTTCGGCCAGGGCGCGTCCAGCGCGCCGTTGGACATGCCATGCACGCCCGGGCCCAGGCTCTGCCGCTCGGCGGGGTGGTTGCCCAGGAACTCCAGGCTGTGGCCGTCGGCCAGCAACAGGTTGAATGGCGCGTAGGCGCCGGCCACCGTTGCCAGTCGGTCGATATGCATGGCGGCCGGGTCGCGGCCGCGCAGGAAGTCGGCCACCAGCGCGCCCCGTGAAGGACCGGTCTGGGCGGCCAGCGGATCGCGGACATTGGTGACCACCGCCATCCGGCCCGAGGCGCCGACGCCGGCCCAGCCGCCGCCGGAGCGCAGGTCGCGCCCCCCGATGACGGAGGTCTCATCTTGCCAGGGGGCCAGCGCCGCCGTCGGGCGGGCGTGGAACTCATCACGGTTGCCGGTCATCACCAGTCGCCAGCGCGGGTGGTGCATCCAGCCAAGAGCGAGCAGGCACATGGCCTCATTGTGCACGGTTTGCGCAGTCTGGCGCCGCTTCCGGCCCGTTTTGGATGAATGCGCGGCCGATGTTTCACGCGCTGTCCACAGCCCTGAACTTCCGTTCAATCTCAAAAATTGAGACGGATCAGCAACTTGTGGATAAGCCTTGAACAATTCTCTAAAGGTTGTTGCAAGCCATTGATGTGGCTGGCGATTTCCCCGCTGAAAAGTTGTTGACAACCCTTCGGCCGCTGCTAAGGTGGGCATCAGAGGGAAATCCGGGTGTTTTGTGGGTTTTCGTGGTTCAATGTTTCACCGGGCGAAGGATAGGTGCACGCGTCGTGTTCCAGGGCGAGACGGCCATCACAGTTGACGATAAAGGGCGCATGGCGGTTCCCACCGCTTACCGCGACCTCGTCGCGCGCGCCAGCAACAACCGTCTCGTGCTGACCTACAACCCGTTCGAAGCCGGCTGCCTGTGGCTGTATGCAGAGTCGGAATGGGAGCGGGTCCGCGACGACGTGATGTCCAAGCCCAACACCCAGCGCGTCGTGCGCCTGTTGCAGCAGAAGCTGGTCGGCTCGGCCGCCCATCTTGAGCTGGACGGCAACGGTCGCATCAGCATCCCCGCCAGCCACCGCGGTGCGGTGGGCATTGAGAAGAAGGCGGTATTGCTCGGTATGGGCGACAAGTTCGAATTGTGGAGCGAGCAGGCGCATCGGGCCCTGATCCAGCAGACATTGTCTGACGAGGATCTGGGTGATGGGTTGCTCGACCTGAAGTTGTGAGCCGGGGTGCCCGGATGCGCCCAGAAGCGCAGGCCGGTCACCTTCCGGTGTCGCAGTCGCCGGCGGTGCACCTGCCGGTCCTGTACACCCAGGTCCTTGAAGGCCTGAGGGTGATCGAAAACGGACGTTATCTGGATGGCACGTTCGGTCGTGGCGGTCATGCACGTGGCGTGCTCACCCAGCTCGGTCCCGAGGGGCGCCTGCTGGTCATGGACAAGGATCCGGAAGCCATCGCCGTAGCCGAGCGCGATTTCGCGCCGGACCCGCGCGTGTCCATCTTCCGTGGCAGCTTCGCCCAGCTGCTGCAGTGGGATGCGACGGCCGAAGGCCTGGACGGCGTGCTGTTCGACCTGGGCGTGTCGTCGCCGCAGCTGGACGTGGCCGAACGTGGCTTCAGCTTCGGCAAGGACGGCCCGTTGGACATGCGCATGGACCCGGACAGCGGCGAAAGCGCTGCGCAGTGGATCAACCGCGTTGAAGACCGCGAGATTGCCGACGTGCTGTGGACCTACGGCGAAGAGCGCCAGAGCCGCCGCATCGCCCGTGCCATCGTGGCCCGCCGCGAGAAGCAGCCGTTCACCCGCACCGCCGAACTGGCTGAGCTGATCGCCTCGGTGATGCCGCGCGGCAAGGACAAGATCCACCCGGCCACGCGCAGCTTCCAGGCCATTCGCATCCACATCAACCGCGAGCTGGCCGATCTGGAAGCCGGGCTCGATGCGGCCGTGGAACGGCTCAAGCCCGGCGGCCGCCTGGCGATCATCAGCTTCCACTCGCTGGAAGATCGAATCGTCAAGCAGTACATGAACCGCCTGGCCAAGGCGCCGCCGGCCAACCGCCGCCTGCCCGAGGCGGAGGTGTTCGTGCCGACCCTGGATCTGATCGGCGGCGCCATCAAGGCCACCGACGAGGAACTGGCGGCCAACCCGCGTGCCCGCAGCGCCGTGTTGCGCGTGGCCCAGAAGCGGGAGGCCGATGCATGAGCCGGCTGCTGCTGATCATCCTGTTGGCCTCGACCGTGGCCTCGGCGATCGGCGTCGTGTTCGTGCGTCACCGTCACCGGCAGACGTTCATCGAGCTGTCGCGCGCTGAGCGCAAGCGCGATGACATCAATCTGGAATTCGGCCGCCTGCAGCTGGAACAGGCAACGCTGGCCGAAGCCAACCGTGTCGATCGCATCGCCCGCGAAAAGCTCGGCATGAAGTTCCCCGAGGCCGCCGACATCGTGGTGGTGCGCCCATGAGCAAGGCCGGTCGCAACCGCCCGCGCAACGCCTTCAACCTGCGCCAGCGCCTGCGTTGGGTTGCCCTGGCGCTCGGCCTGTGCTCGGTGTCGCTGGTCGGCCGCGCGGCCTACGTGCAGATCATCAACAGCGACTTCTACCAGCGCCAGGGCGAGGCCCGCTACCTGCGCGAGCTGCCGATCAAGACCTCGCGCGGCATGATCACCGACCGCAACGGCGAGCCGCTGGCGGTGTCGACCCCGGTCGCCTCGATCTGGGTCAACCCGCAGGACCTGCTGCGTTCGCCCGAGCGCATCCCGGAGCTGGCCCAGGCGGTCGGCATGTCGGTGGATGAACTGAGCAGCCGCCTGTCGCAGAAGTCGGACAAGGAATTCATGTACCTGCGCCGCCGGATCAATCCGGACGAGGCAGAGAAGGTGGTCGCGCTGAAGATTCCGGGCGTGGCCGCGCAGCGCGAGTTCCGCCGCTTCTACCCGCAGGGTGAGGCGATGGCGCACGTGCTGGGCTTCACCAACATCGACGACCGCGGACAGGAAGGCCTGGAGCTGGCGTTCGACGAGTGGCTGCGCGGCAAGGCCGGTGCCAAGCGGGTGATCCGCAACCGCAAGGGCGAGACCGTCGAAAGCGATCTGCTGCGCGCCGCCGAACCGGGCAAGGACCTGACCCTCAGCATCGACCGCCGCATCCAGTACCTGGCGTTCAAGGAACTGCGCAACGCGCTGGTGGCCAACAAGGCGGCCGGCGGTTCGATGGTGATCATGGACGTGACCACCGGCGAGATCCTGGCCATGGTCAACCTGCCGACCTACAACCCGAACTCGGTGGGTGGTGCGGCTCCTGATACCCGCCGCAACCGCGCAGTGACCGACCTGGTCGAGCCGGGTTCGACGATGAAGCCGCTGACCATCGCCACCGCATTGCAGGCCGGTGCGGTGACCAAGGACACCGTCATCGACACCAATCCGGGCTACATGCAGGTGGCCCGATTCACCATCCGCGACGTGCCGCGCAACAACGGCGTGTTGAACGTGACCGGTGTGATCACCCGCAGCTCCAACATCGGCGCGGCCAAGGTTGCGGCGAAGATGCCGGACCAGGTGTTCTATGACGGCGTGCGCCGCTTCGGCTATGGCTCGGTGCCGCACAGCGGCTTCCCGGGTGAATCCGGTGGCGTGGTGCGGCGCCCGGCCAACTGGGACGGTGCCACCAAGACCACCATGTCCTACGGCTATGGCCTGAACGTGACGCCGCTGCAGATCGCCACCGCCTATTCGGCGCTGGCCAACGGCGGCAAGCTCATCGCGCCGACCTTCGTCAAGGGCCAGCGCAACGAAGCGCATCAGATCATCGATGAGAGCGTCGCCAGGCAGGTGGTGGCGATGATGGAAACGGTGGTCACCCAGGGTGGCGCCAAGCAGGCGGCGGTGCTGGGCTACCGCGTGGCCGGCAAGACCGGTACCGCGCGCAAGACCGGCCCGGGTGGTTACGAGCGTGGCCATTACAACGCGCTGTTCGCCGGCGTGGTGCCGGCCACCAACCCGCGTTTCGCCACCGTCATCGTCATCAACGACCCGCAGGCCGGCAAGTTCTACGGCGGCCTGGTGTCGGCGCCGGTCTACCACAACGTGATGGAAGGCACCCTGCGGCTGATGGACGTGCCGCTGGACGACCTGCAGTCGTGGTTGGCCGCACAGCAGTCTGGCAAGGTCGGCCATTCGGCCTCGATCCTGCCCGCGCCGCCGGCCGAAGCCGCGCTGCCGGTGGATGCCGCCGCTGAATTCGACGCTGCGCTGCCCAGCGCGCAAGCCCAGACGCCGCCCGCTACGGGAGGCACGCAATGAGTCCTTCGATGTTGCTTTCGCAGTTGCTTCCGGATGTGGCCCTGGCGGGCCACGATCCCGTTCTGACCGGCCTGGTGCTGGACAGCCGCGCCGTGCGCCCCGGCAATGCCTTCGTCGCCATCGCCGGTTTCGGCGCGCATGGCCTTGGCTTTGTCGAGCAGGCCCGTGCGGCTGGCGCCGGTGTCATCCTGTTCGAACCGCCGGCACCTGCCGAGCTGCCGGCGCCGGGCGATGCGATCGCCGTGCCGGGCCTGCGCGCGCGCATGGGTGCGATGGCCGACCAGTTCCATGGCGCACCGTCGCGGGCGATGGCGATGGTGGGCGTGACCGGCACCAACGGAAAGACCTCCACCGTGCAGCTGCTGGCCCAGGCCTGGCACCTGCTCGGAACGCCCAGTGGCAGTATCGGCACGTTGGGCGCCGGACTTTATGGTTCGGTTGAGCCGACCGGTTTCACTACGCCGCTGGTGTTGCAGATGCATGCGCTGCTGGCGCAGCTGCGTGACGCCGGTGCGCGCGCCGTGGCGATGGAAGTCAGCTCGCACGCACTGGACCAGGGCCGCGTGGATGCCGTGCACTACGACGTGGCGGTGTTCACCAACCTCACCCGCGATCATCTGGATTACCACGGCGACATGGCCAGCTACGGCGCGGCCAAGGCGCGGCTGTTCCATCGTCCGGGCCTGAAGGCCGCAGTGGTCAACCTGGATGATGCGTTCGGTCGCCAGCTGTTCGCCGGCCTGCCGGCGGGCGTGCAGCCGATCGGTCTGAGCTCGCGCGGTGCTGACGGCGCCAGCGTGCGTGCCGAAGCGCTGCAGCTGGACGGCCGTGGCATTGCCTTCGAACTGGTCATCGACGGCCAGCGCGCGGCGGTGCAGTCGCCGCTGCTGGGCCGCTTCAACGTGGACAACCTGCTGGCCGTGGCCGGCACCCTGCACGCGCAGCGCCAGCCGCTGGTGCGCATTGCCGAGGTGCTGTCGGCGCTGCAGCCGATCCGCGGCCGTATGAACCGCCTCGGCGGCGAGGATGGCCTGCCGACCGTGGTGGTGGATTACGCGCATACGCCGGACGCGCTGGAACAGGCGCTGGACAGCCTGCATGGCCACCTGCACGGCGCGCTGTTCTGCGTGTTCGGCTGCGGTGGCGAGCGTGATACCGGCAAGCGCCCGCAGATGGCCGCGATCGCCGAGCGTCTGGCCAACCAGGTGATCGTCACCGACGACAATCCGCGTGGCGAAGATGGCGACGTGATCGTGGCCGACATCCTGGCCGGATTCACCGATGCCTCCGCCGTGACCGTGCAGCGCAGCCGCGCGCGTGCGATCGGTCTGGCGGTGAAGCGTGCCGGTGCCGGCGACATCATCCTGATTGCTGGCAAGGGCCACGAGCCGTACCAGGAAGTGAATGGCGTGCGCCATGACTTCGACGACACCGAAGTGGCTGCCGCTGCACTGGCGGCCAAGGCCGGTGTCCTGGCGGCCCAGGCCGGGGAGGGCGCCGCATGAAGCGCACCCTGCTTTCGCTGATCGCACACTGGGCCGGCGGCGAGATCCACGGCGACGACGTGGCCATCGATGCGGTCAGCAATGACACCCGCAATCTCGGCCCGGGCAGCCTGTATGTGGCGCTGCGCGGTGAGCGTTTCGACGGGCATGACTTCGCCGCCGACGCACAGGCGCGCGGCGCCAGCGCGCTGCTGGTCGAGCGCCTGCTGCCGATCGAACTGCCGCAGGTGCTGGTGGCCGACAGCGAACTGGCGCTGGCGAAGATCGCCACCGGCATGCAGCGCGACCGCGGTACCGAGGTGTTCGCGATCACCGGCAGCAATGGCAAGACCAGCGTGAAGAGCCTGCTGCTGTCCATCCTGCAGCAGGTGGCCCGGCACGCGCACAAGGTGGTCTACGCCAACCCGGGCAACCGCAACAACGAGATCGGCCTGCCGCTGGCAGTGATCGATGCTCCCGAAGATGCCGACTACGCCGTCTACGAGATGGGCGCGGGCAAGCCGGGTGACATCGCCTACCTGACCGACATCGCCCGCCCGCGCTATGCGCTGGTCAACAACATCGCCCCGGCGCACCTGGAACGCATGGGCAGTCTGCTCGGCGTGGCGGTGACCAAGGGCGCGATCTACGCCGCGCTGCCGGCCGATGGCGTGGCCGTGATCAATGTCGACGATGCCTACGGCCGCTGGTTCGAACAGCACTTCGTCGGCACCCCGGCACGTTGCCGCGTACTGCGCTATGGCCTGGAGCACACCGCGGACATCACCGCGCGCGACATCCGCGCCGGCGCGCAGGGCAGCCAGTTCACCCTGGTCGCACCGGGCGGCGAAGCCCGCGTGGTACTGGGCCTGCCGGGTCGCCACAACGTCAGCAATGCGCTGGCCGCTGCCAGCCTGGCGCTGGCCGCCGGTGTCGATCTGACGCTGATTGCCGCCGGCCTGGCCGAAGCGCAGCCAGTGCCGGGCCGCCAGATTGCCCATCAGCTGCGCAACGGTGCGGTGCTGGTGGACGACAGCTACAACGCCAACCCCGGTTCGCTGGCTGCGGCCATCGACGCTCTGGCCGCTGCGCCGGAAGAGGGCTGGCTGGTGCTGGGCGACATGCGCGAGCTGGGGCCGGACGCCGAAGCGCTGCACGCGCAGGCGGGGTTCCGCGCGCGCGCCGCTGGCCTCAAGCGCCTGTATGCGCTGGGTCCGCTCAGCGCCGCTGCCGCCACCGCCTTCGGCGACGGTGGCCGTCATTTCACCACCCATGACGCGCTGTCGCAGGCGTTGAAGGATGAGCTGCACGCCGGCGTGCGCTGCCTGGTCAAGGGTTCCCGTGGCAGCGCCATGGACACGATTGTCAAAGCGCTGCTGGCGCAAGGAGAGGAATCCCCGCATGTTGTATGAACTGGCTCGATGGTTGCAGCAGTTGGAGAGCCTGTTCGGGCTGTTCAACTACCAGACGTTCCGCGCCATCCTTGCCGCGCTGACGGCCCTGTTCCTGTCGCTGTGGCTCGGCCCGGCGATGATCCGCAAGCTTGCCCAGTTCAAGGGCGGCCAGCCGATCCGCAAGGACGGTCCGCAGACCCATTTCTCCAAGGCCGGTACGCCGACCATGGGCGGTTCGCTGATCCTGCTCACCATCGCCCTGTCGGTGCTGATGTGGGCCGACCTGCGCAACCGCTACGTGTGGCTGGTGCTGGCGGTGATGCTGTGCTTCGGCGCCATCGGCTGGTATGACGACTGGATCAAGATCGTCCGCCGCGACCCGAACGGCCTGAAGTCGCGCTGGAAGTACCTGCTGCAGTCGATCTTCGGCCTGGCCGCTGGCCTGTTCCTGTTCTACACGGCCGACGTGCCGGCAGCGCTGACCTTCTACATCCCGATGTTCAAGTCGATCGCGCTGCCGCTGGCGGGCATCGGCTTCGTGGCCATCGCCTACTTCTGGATCGTCGGCTTCTCCAACGCGGTGAACCTGACCGACGGCCTGGATGGTCTGGCGATCATGCCGACCGTGCTGGTGGCCTGCGCGCTGGGCGTGTTCGCCTATGCCTCGGGCAACGTGGTGTTCGCCAACTACCTGCAGATCCCGCAGATTCCGGGTGCCGGCGAGCTGGTGATCATCTGCGCGGCCATCGCCGGCGCGGGCCTCGGCTTCCTGTGGTTCAACACCTATCCGGCCATGGTGTTCATGGGCGACATCGGCGCGCTGGCGCTGGGCGCGGTGCTGGGCACGATCGCGGTGATCACCCGCCAGGAACTGGTGCTGGTGATCATGGGCGGCGTGTTCGTCATCGAAACGCTGTCGGTGATGATCCAGGTGGCCTCGTTCAAGCTGACCGGCAAGCGTGTGTTCCGCATGGCGCCGATCCACCACCATTTCGAACTGAAGGGCTGGCCGGAGCCGCGCGTGATCGTGCGCTTCTGGATCATCTCCGTCGTGCTCGTGCTGATCGGCCTGGCCACGTTGAAGGTGCGCTGAGATGAACGACCTGTCCCGCCAGGCAACACGCCTTGAAGCCATCGAAGGCAGCTACGACAAGTGGTTGCTGGGCGCGATCATCGCGCTCACCGGTGTCGGCGTGGTGATGGTGGCGTCCAGCTCGATCGCCTTGATGAGCAGCCCGTTCTACTACCTCAACCGCCACCTGATCTTCCTGGCGGTGGGCATCGTGCTGGCGGTCATCGCCGCCCGCACCGAGCTGAAGTCCATCGAGCAGTACAACCAGATGCTGCTGCTGGGCTGCTTCGTGCTGCTGCTGGCGGTGTTCACGCCAGGCCTGGGCAGCACGGTCAACGGTGCGCGTCGCTGGATCAACCTGGGCATCTCCAAGTTCCAGACGGTTGAAGCGGTGAAAGTGCTCTACATCGTCTGGCTGTCGAGCTACCTGGTGCGTTTCCGCGACGAGGTCAATGCGACCTGGCCGGCAATGCTCAAGCCGCTGGGCGTGGCCGGTGCCCTGGTCGTGCTGTTGCTGCTGCAGCCGGACTTCGGTTCGTCCACCCTGCTGCTGGCGATCACCGCCGGCATGCTGGTGCTGGGCGGGGTGAACATGCCGCGCATGTCGATGCCGGTGATCATCGGCCTGGTCGGCATGAGCGCGCTGGCGATCATCGAGCCGTACCGCATGCGCCGCATCACCTCCTTCCTGGACCCGTGGGCCGACCAGCAGGGTGACGGCTACCAGCTGTCGAACGCGCTGATGGCCGTGGGCCGTGGTGAATGGACCGGCGTCGGCCTGGGCAACTCGGTGCAGAAGCTGTACTACCTGCCGGAAGCGCATACCGACTTCATCTTCTCGGTCACCGCCGAGGAATTCGGCTTCCTGGGCACCTGCGTGATCGTGTCCCTGTACGCGCTGCTGGTCGGCCGCACCTTCTGGCTGGGCATGCGCTGCGTGGAAATGAAGCGGCACTTCTCCGGCTACATCGCCTTCGGCATCGGCCTGTGGATCAGCATGCAGACCTTCGTTTCGATCGGCGTGAACCTGGGCATCCTGCCGACCAAGGGCCTGACCCTGCCGCTGATCTCCTCCGGTGGTTCGTCGGTGCTGATGACCTGCGTGGCGATGGGCCTGCTGCTGCGCGTGTCCTATGAACTCAAGCGCGCCGAGCGCCGCCAGGCCGTGCGCATCGGAGGCGCCGAAGACGCCGCTGCCGAGCCGATGGATGAGCCGGTGGCGCCGGCGTCGACCAGTGTGCCGATGAGTGCCGAGCCGGCCGCGGCCGCCGCAGCGGTCCCGGCCGCTGCACGCGGCACCAGCCGCCTGCAGTCGCGCATCGAACCGACCTTCGGGAGGCTGTCATGAACGCAGCCACCGATAGCGTGCGCCCGGTGATGATCCTCGCCGGTGGTACTGGCGGGCACATCTTCCCCGGTCTGGCCGTGGCCCGCGTGCTGCGCGAGCGCGGCGTGCCGGTCACCTGGATGGGCGCCGATGGTGCGATGGAAACCCGTCTGGTGCCGCAGCACGACATTCCGATCGATACGCTGGCCATCACCGGCCTGCGCGGCAAGGGCAAGCTGGCCCTGCTGGGCGCGCCGTGGCGGCTGATGCGCGCGCTGCGCGCGGCCGGCATGATCATCCGCAAGCGCCAGCCGCGTGCGGTGGTCGCCTTCGGTGGTTTCGCCTCTGGCCCGGGTGGCATGGCCACGCGCCTGCATGGCCTGCCGCTGCTGGTGCACGAGCAGAATCGCGCTCCCGGCATGACCAACCGCATCCTGTCGCGCTATGCGCGCCGGCTGCTGACCGGTTTCCCGGGTACCTTCGCCAAGGGCGAGGAGTTTGTCGGTAACCCGGTACGTGCGGAAATCGCCGCCATCGCGCCGCCGGAACAGCGCTTCGCCGACCGCCACGGCCCGCTGCGCGTGCTGGTGGTCGGTGGCAGCCAGGGCGCACGTGCGCTCAACACCGGTGTACCGCAGGCGATTGCCGCGCTGGGTGACGGCGTGCCGGTGCAGGTCCGCCACCAGAGTGGCGAGAAGATGCATGCCGAGGCGGTCGAGGCGTATGCCAAGGCCGGCGTGCAGGCTGAAATCACCCCGTTCATCGCGAACATGGCCGACGCGTTCGCCTGGGCCGATCTGGTCGTGTGCCGTGCCGGCGCGTCGACCCTGGCCGAGCTGTGCGCGGTCGGTGTCGGCAGCGTGCTGGTGCCATTCCCCGCCGCCGTCGACGATCACCAGACCCGCAATGCGGAGTACCTGGTCGAGCGCGGCGCGGCGGTTTTGCTGAAGCAGGACGGAACGCTGGCCGACGGCATTGCCGCACTGCTGCGCGATCTGTCCGAAAATCCCGCCCGCCGCATGCAGATGGCGCAAGCCGCGCGTGCCCTGGCCAAGGTCGATGCCGCCGAGCGCATCGCCGATATCATTCTTGAGGAAGCTGTATGAAGAAGGCATGCCACCGCGCCTGCCCTGCGCGAGGCCGCGCATGATCCGTCGCCTGCACGACACCAACGACCTGGTGCGCGCGTTCCCGCGCGTGCATTTCGTCGGCATCGGCGGCACCGGCATGAGCGGTATCGCCGAAGTGATGCTGACGCTGGGCTATGAAGTGTCCGGCTCGGACAACGCCGACAACGTGGCGACCCGCCGCCTGGCCAGCCTGGGTGCGCGCATCATGCGCGGCCACTCCGCGGCCAACGTGCTGGGCACCGACTGCGTGGTGGTCTCCAGCGCCATCCGCGAAGACAACCCGGAACTGATGGAAGCGCGCAGCCAGCGCATTCCGATCATGCCGCGTGCGGCGATGCTGGCCGAGCTGATGCGCTTCCGCCGTGGCATCGCGGTGGCCGGTACCCATGGCAAGACCACCACCACCAGCCTCACCGCTGCGGTGCTGAGCGAAGGTGGCCTGGACCCGACGTTCGTGATCGGTGGCCAGCTGCTGGCTGCCGGTGCCAACGCCAAGCTGGGCGGTGGGCAGTGGCTGGTGGCCGAGGCCGACGAAAGCGATGGCAGCTTCCTGCGCCTGAACCCGCTGATGTCGATCATCACCAACATTGATGCCGATCATCTGGAGAACTACGGCAACGATTTCGCCCGCGTGCAGGCGGCCTTTGCCGAGTTCCTGCAGCGCCTGCCGTTCTACGGCCTGGCGGTGCTGTGCATCGATGACCCGGAAGTGGCCGCGCTGGCCGCCAAGACCCCGCGCCACGTGATGAGCTACGGCATGAGCCCGCAGGCCGACGTGCGCGCCGAGAACGTGGTGCAGGAAGGTTCGCGCATGCGCTTCACCCTGCGCCTGCCGCAGGGCACCAGCCAGGAAGTGGTGCTGGCGCTGCCGGGCAAGCACAACGTGCTCAACGCGCTGGCCGCCGCTGCGGTGGGCTGGCAGCTGGGCGTGGCCCCGGATGCGATCGCGCGCGCGCTGGAAGGTTTCGCAGGTGTCGGCCGTCGCTTCAACGATCTGGGCGAAGTGACCACGGCCACTGGTGCCAAGGTGCGCATCATCGACGACTACGGCCATCACCCGAGCGAGCTGGAAGCCGTGTTCGCCGCCGCCCGTGGTGGCTGGGCCGACAAGCGCCTGGTGGTGGCCTTCCAGCCGCACCGTTACAGCCGTACCCGCGACCAGTTCGACAAGTTCGCCGCGGTGCTGTCCAGCGTCGATGCACTGGTGCTGAGCGAGGTCTACCCGGCCGGTGAAGAGCCGATTGCTGGTGCCGACTCGCATGCGCTGGCGCGCGCCATCCGTGCGCGCGGCCGCAGCGAGCCGGTGGTGGTGGGCAAGGCCGCCGAGCTGGCCAGCGTGCTGCCGGACGTGCTGCAGGACGGTGATCTGCTGCTGATGATGGGCGCCGGCGACATCGGTGCCGTGGCCACCCATATCGCGGTGGAAGGCTTCAAGGGGGAGGGCGAGGCGTGAGCGCGCTGACCTTCCCACCGCTGCGCGTGACTGACCCGGCTGTGTTCGGCCGCGTCGCCGTGCTGCTGGGCGGCAGTTCCAGCGAACGCGAGGTGTCGCTGGACTCCGGCCGCAACGTGCTCGAAGCCCTGCAGTCGCGTGGCGTCGACGCGTTCGCGGTGGACGGCATTCCGGCGCTGGCCAAGGCGCTCGCCGCCGGCGGTGTCGACCGCGTGTTCAACATCCTGCACGGCCACAACGGTGGTGGTGAGGACGGCATCGTGCAGGGCCTGATGGACGCCTTCGGCGTGCCGTATACCGGCTCGAACGTGCTGGGTTCGGCGCTGAGCATGGACAAGATCCGCACCAAGCAGGTGTGGCTGTCGCTGGGCCTGCCGACGCCGCAGTACCGGAAGGTCACTGCCGAGGACGTGCACACCAATGCTGCCGAACTCGGCCTGCCGGTGGTGGTGAAGCCGGCCAACGAAGGCTCCAGCGTGGGCATCAGCCGGGTCACTGATGACGCCGGCCTGGACGAAGCAGTGGCCCTGGCTGCGCGCTACGACGGCCAGCTGCTGATGGAGCAGATGGTGGTCGGCGACGAACTGACCGTGGCCATCCTCGGCGATGTCGCGCTGCCGTCGATCCGCATCGTGCCCAAGGGCCAGTGGTACGACTACAACGCCAAGTACATCGCCGAAGACACCCAGTACCTGTGCCCGGGCCTGGAGGGTGACGACGAGGACGAGATCCGGCGCATCGCGCTGGCCGCGTTCCGTGCCGCCGGCTGCCGCGGCTGGGGCCGCGTGGACGTGATGCGCGATCGCAGCAGCGGCCGCTTCTTCCTGCTGGAAGTGAACACCGCGCCGGGCATGACCAGCCACTCGCTGGTGCCCAAGGCCGCAGGCCAGGCCGGCATCAGCTTCGAAGAACTGGTGTGGCGCGTGCTGGAACAGACCCTGGAGGCCTCGCACGCATGAACGCGGTGCTGCGCATCTTCGTCTGGCTGTTGGCGCTGTCGGTGGTTGCACTGCCGGTGGTGGCCGTGGTCAATGGCTGGGTCGGCGCCGAGCGCTGGCCGCTGGCGAAGCTGCGCGTGCACGGTGAATTCAAGCGGGTGCCGGCCGAACAGTTGCAGCAGGTACTGCTGCCGTACGCGCACGCGGGCTTCTTCGCGGTCAAGCTGCAGGATGCGCAGGACGCACTGGAACAGCTGCCGTGGGTGGAAAGCGCGCAGGTGCGCAAGCAGTGGCCGGACGTGCTGGAAGTGACCCTGGTCGAGCACAAGCCGTTCGCGCGCTGGGGCAACGACCGTCTGGTCTCCGAGCAGGGCAAGTTGTTCCCCACACCGAAGAAGCTGGCCGACCTGGCGCTGCCCGAGCTGGACGGCCCGGACAGCCAGACCGAAGAAGTGATGAAGCTGTACAGCGACTCACGTGCATTGTTCGCACCGGCCGGCGTGGACGTGCGCCGGGTGACGATGGATGCGCGGGGCAGCTGGTCGCTGGTGCTGAGCAACGGCACCGAAGTGGTGGTCGGCCGCGACGACGCGCGCTCTCGCATGCAGCGCTTCGTCAAGGTGCTGCCGCAGCTCAACCGTCAGGACGCGCCGATCGAGCGCGCCGACCTCCGTTACACCAATGGTTTCACGCTGAGCTGGGGTACCCCGGCCACGTCGGCGAAAACGCCGGCGACCCCGGCCAGCAGGACGCAGGAAAGGACATGAATCGCAAGGGTGACAAATCGCTGATCGTTGGCCTGGACATCGGCACCTCCAAGGTGGTGGCGCTGGTGGGCGAGTATTCGCCGGGCAACCCGATCGAAGTGATCGGCATCGGCTCGCACGAGTCGCGCGGTTTGAAGCGCGGCGTGGTGGTGGACATCGAATCGACCGTGCAGTCGATCCAGCGTGCGGTGGAAGAAGCCGAGCTGATGGCCGGCTGCGAGATCCGCTCGGTGTATGCCTCGATCTCCGGCAACCACGTGCAGTGCAAGAACTCGCCGGGCATCGTGCCGATCCGCGACGGTGAAGTGACCTGGGGCGACCTGGATCGCGTGCTCGATGCGGCCAAGGCCGTGGCGATCCCGGCCGACCAGAAGATCCTGCACGCGATCCCGCGCGAGTACGTGCTGGACGATTCGCAGGAAGGCATCCGCAACCCGGTCGGCATGACCGGCGTGCGCCTGGAGGTGCACGCGCACCTGGTGGTGTGCGCGCAGTCGGCTGCGGCCAACATCAGCAAGTGCGTGCAGCGCTGTGGCCTGCAGGTGGACGACCTGGTGCTGTCCTCGCTGGCCTCCAGCGTGGCGGTGCTGACCGCCGACGAGCGCGAACTGGGCGTGGTGCTGGTCGATATGGGCGCCGGCACCACCGATATCGCGGTGTTCGTGCAGGGCGCGATCTGCCACACGGCCTCGCTGCCGATCGCCGGCGACCACGTCACCAACGACATCGCGCACATGCTGCGCACGCCGACCCCGGAAGCCGAGCAGATCAAGGTGCGCTACGCCTGCGCCCTGGCCCAGCTGGCCACCGCCGAGGAAAGCATCCAGGTGCCGTCGGTGGGCGATCGCCCGCCGCGCCGCATGCCGCGCCATTCGCTGGCGCAGGCCGTGCAGGGCCGCTACGAGGAAATCTTCGAGATGGTGCAGGCCGAACTGCGCCGCTCCGGCTTCGAGGAACTGGTGCGCGCCGGCATGGTGCTGACCGGCGGTGCGTCGAAGATGGAAGGCGTGGTCGAACTGGCCGAGGAAATGCTGCAGATGCCGGTGCGCGTGGGCATCCCGCAGCACGTCACCGGCCTCGGCGAAGTGGTCGGCAACCCGGTGCACGCCACCGGCGTGGGCCTGCTGCTGATGGGCAGCCAGATCGAGCACCCGCGGCGGCCTTCGCTGCCGACCGGGCGCGCTGGAAGCATGTTCAAGAAACTCAAGACCTGGTTCCGCGGCGAGTTCTGACGCGGAACCCGTAAACCCGGGCCTGGCCCGGGCGCAACACCCGCAGTACCCGCATCACAACGCAACACCGGCAACACACAACCCACACAGCCGCAACGTCGGCATGCAGCAGGACGGCAGGACGCCCGAATGCCCATGCCCGCCAAAGCGGATACAACGAGGACACGGACATGGCGCATTTTGAACTGATCGAAAAGATGGCACCCAATGCGGTGATCAAGGTGGTTGGCGTGGGCGGCGGCGGCGGCAATGCCGTGGCGCACATGGTCAACTCGGCGGTGGATGGCGTGGAATTCATCACCGCCAACACCGACTCGCAGGCCATCAAGAATTGTGGTGCCAAGCTGCAGCTGCAGCTGGGTACCAACGTGACCAAGGGCCTGGGCGCAGGCGCGAACCCGGAAGTCGGCCGCCAGGCCGCGCTGGAAGACCGTGAGCGCATCATGGACGCGCTGCAGGGCGCTGACATGGTGTTCATCACCGCCGGCATGGGCGGCGGCACCGGCACCGGCGCTGCGCCGGTGGTGGCACAGCTGGCCAAGGAAATGGGCATCCTGACCGTGGCCGTGGTCACCAAGCCGTTCCCGTTCGAAGGCCGTCGCCGCATGCAGGTGGCGCTGAAGGGCATCGAGGAACTGAGCCAGCACTGCGACTCGCTGATCACCATCCCGAACGAGAAGCTGATCACCGTGCTGGGTCGCAACGCGACCATGATCCAGGCCTTCCGCGCTGCCAACGACGTGCTGCAGGGCGCCGTGCAGGGCATCGCCGACCTGATCGTGCGTCCGGGCCTGATCAACGTCGACTTCGCCGACGTGCGCACCGTCATGTCCGAAATGGGCCTGGCGATGATGGGCACCGGCACCGCCCGTGGTGATGACCGCGCGCAGGCCGCTGCCGAGTCGGCGATCCAGAACCCGCTGCTGGACGACGTGAACCTGGCCGGTGCCAACGGCATCCTGGTCAACATCACTGCCGGCGCTGACTTCACCATGGCCGAGTTCGACGAGATCGGCCGCACCATCGATGGCTTCGCTTCCGAAGACGCCACCGTGGTGGTCGGTACCGTGCTGGACCCGGACATGCAGGACGAAGTGCGCGTGACGGTGGTCGCCACCGGCCTGAACCGCATCTCGGCCAGCAAGACCCAGCGTCCGGGCGAGCGTGCGCCGATCAAGCTGGTCCGCAACGCCACCACCGGCCAGCCGGAGTTCGGCGAGTTCGACAATGGTGGCGACGCCGTGTCCAAGGCTGTCGGCGGCATGGGCCTGGGCCTGCGTCGCGCCAGCAGCGACACCGCCGCAGCCTCCACCCCGTCGGCCCCGGCGGCTTCGGCCCCGGCTGCGGCGGAACTGCCGAACGATTACCTGGACATCCCGGCCTTCCTGCGCCGCCAGGCGGACTGAGCGGGGCGGCCCGGGGCTTGTCCTCCCCGGGTTGCGCCACCATGTCCTGAAAATGCGGGCGCCGGGCCAGGATGGGCCCGGCTGCCCTGCTTCACGCGTGTCCTACCGGCGCGCCGGTGTGTCCTGCCGGCGTTTCAGTCGGGGTAGGGGACCGTGCGTGTTAATCTAATGTGTCACTTCCGGTCCATCCCCCATGATCCAGCAACGCACCCTCAAGAACACGATCCGCGCCACCGGCGTTGGCCTGCACAGCGGTGACAAGGTCTACATGACCCTGCGCCCGGCACCGGTCAACCATGGCATCGTGTTCCGCCGCGTGGACCTGGACCCGGTGGTGGAAGTGCCGGCCAAGGCCGAGCTGGTCACCGAAGTGACCCTGTGCACCGGCCTGACCTGCAACGACGCCAAGATCCAGACCGTCGAACACCTGATGTCGGCGCTGGCCGGTCTGGGTGTGGACAACATCATCGTCGAACTGTCCTCGGCCGAGCTGCCGATCATGGACGGTTCGGCCGGCCCGTTCGTGTTCCTGCTGCAGTCGGCGGGCATCGTGGAACAGGAGGCGCCCAAGCGCTTCATCCGCGTGCTGAAGACCGTGGAAGTGACCGAGGGCGACAAGGTGGCCCGCTTCACCCCGTACGAGGGCTACAAGCTGGGCTTCACCATCCAGTTCGATCACCCGATGATCCCGGCCAAGCAGTCGCGCCAGGAAATCGAGTTCTCGACGCTGGCCTACACCAAGGAAATCTCCCGCGCGCGCACCTTCGGCTTCATGCGCGACCTGGAATACATGCGCGAGCGCAACCTGGGCCTGGGCGGCTCGATGGACAACGCCATCGTGCTGGACGAGTTCCGCGTGCTCAACGAAGACGGCCTGCGCTACGCCGACGAATTCGTGCGCCACAAGATCCTCGATGCGATCGGCGACCTCTATCTGGCCGGTGGCCAGGTGCTGGGTGCCTACGAAGGCTTCAAGTCCGGTCACGCCCTCAACAACAAGCTGGTGCGGGCGCTCATGGCCGACGCCACGGCCTGGGAATGGGTCAGCTTCGACTCGCCGGCGACGCCGGACCCGGTCGAATATGCCACTCCGGCCTATGCCTGATTCCTGTAGGCTGTTGAATTGAAAGATAAAAACGCCGCCTTCCAGGGCGGCGTTGTCGTTTCAGGCGTGTTCGGCGCATTCAGCATGCTTGACGCGCGTCAAGGCCGGTTCGAGGTCACGGTTTTGTGAACCTGTTGGATCGGAAGCCTGAATTTAACGCAGTTTTAACAACAATCTAACGACAGGCCCCCGGATGGCAGCTAGGATGCGACCCGGCCCCCGAAATGTTTCACGCCGTGGTGACACGCGCGACGGGGAGCGGAGCCGGATGCTCCGTTGTCGTCAGGACCGCTTCTTCGGCTTCGAAGGAACGTCCTGCAGGCAAGCCAAGGCGTCGCGTAGCCCTTTGTGCGTGGCGGCTGAAACTGCGTGGGGTCCATTCCGGTTGTCGAGCGCTGGGGAGCGCGTGGGAGTGGGAGACGCAGTCTTGATGGTCACCCTGGTGGCCTTCAGCCCGATGGAACGGGCCGCGTCGAGCAACTGGGCTTCGGCAAGCCGCAACTTGGCATGCCAGACCGGGGACTCGACGAGAAAAACGAGGTGTTCCCCGTCCACATTGGCCAGCCGGCAACGGCTGCGCAGAGGTGGCGGCAACTGGGGGCGCAACTGACGGTCCAGCGCGTCGAGCCACAAGGCACGCCGCAGCGGGTTCCCGCTTTTGTCCGCCATCACCGCATCCAGCGCCGGCTTCGGCACTGACGCGGGGCGAACGCTGGATTTCGGCTCAGACATGAAAACTCACTGATGGCATTCAAAAAGATCGTAATCAAAACGCGTGAAGGACAGGCCAAATCGTCGCCCATCGCGCGTTTGCGGTTCTATTTCGAGGACCGCCCCCGCGCCCTGCTGGGCAGCGTGCTCGGGGTAGGCTGCATTATCGGCCTTGCTGGCGGCATCGGCGCCAGCGCGCTGAATGATTCCCGGCTGCAGGCCAAGGTCGAGCGCCAGGATGCAGAACTGGCCAAGGTCAAGCGCGATGCGCAGACCCAGGTCAATGCGCTGGCGGCCCGCCTCGGCGAGCTGCAGGCCCAGGCCACCCGCCTCAACGCCCTCGGCGAACGGCTGACCCAGATGGGCAAGCTGGAAGACGGCGAGTTCGACTTCAACGAGACCCCCGGTCTCGGTGACGGTGACGCCGGCGGCCCGACCAGCGACATCCCGGTCAAGGACGTCAACGCCGACTTACAGGTGCTGGAGCAGCGCTTCGCTGCTTCAGGCCGCCAGTTGTCGGTGATGGAATCGCTGATGTTCGACCACCAGCTGCAGCAGAACGCCGTGCCCTCGCGCATGCCGATCCGCAACAGCTATGTGACCTCCGGTTTCGGCACCCGTGCCGACCCGTTCGGCCGCGGTGCCGCCACCCACAAGGGCATGGACTTCCACGCCAAGGTCGGTGACCCGGTGATGGCCGTGGCCGAAGGCGTGGTCAGCTTCTCCGGCGTCAAGGGCGGCTACGGCAACGTGGTCGACGTCGACCACGGTAACGGCTATGTCACCCGCTACGCGCACAATTCGCGCCTGGTGGTGAAGGTCGGCGACCTGGTCCGTGCCGGGCAGGAAGTGGCCAAGGCCGGTTCCACCGGTCGTTCGACCGGCGCCCACGTGCACTTCGAGGTGTGGGAGAACGGCAACGTGGTCAACCCGCGCAAGTTCCTCGGCGATGGCGGCAACACGCCGGTCGGCCGCGTCAGCCGCGGCTGATCCCGCTCTGGGTAGTGCCGGCCGCTGGCCGGCAAACCCTTGATGCGACAGAAAGAGGTTGCCGGCCAGCGGCCGGCACTACGGCCCCCGGAGTACGGGGGCAGCGCCTTAGGCGCGGGGGTGTGGAGGCGAGGTAAGTGGGGCCCACGGTTCGCGCAGCAAAGCGTGGGAGCGCCAGCGCGCATGCGTTGACGCGTACCCGGCCAGCGGCCGGCACTACCCCGCGGGGTTGAAACCCCTCGCGGCCGTCCCAAGCTACAATGGGTGTTGCCATCGACAGGGCGCCAGGCGCCCTGTTTCGTTTGCGGCGGACGGATCCCAAGGGGGAGGCCGGGCGTCGTGTCCATCCAACCCGGTTCCTTCAATGATCAACAGCCTGCTTACCCGCGTATTTGGCAGTCGTAACGAACGACAGCTGCGCCAGCTCAACCGCATCGTCGCCAAGATCAATGCGCTGGAGCCGGAGATCGAGAAGCTTTCCGACGAGCAGCTTCAGGCCAAGACGCCGGAGTTCAAGCAGCGCATCGCCGATGGTGAAGCCCTGGACAAGGTGCTGCCGGAAGCGTTCGCGGTCTGCCGCGAAGCCGGTCGCCGCGTGCTGGGCATGCGCCACTACGACGTGCAGCTGATCGGCGGCATGGTGCTTCACCTGGGCAAGATCGCAGAAATGCGCACCGGTGAAGGCAAGACCCTGGTGGCGACCCTGCCGGTGTACCTCAACGCGCTGGAAGGCAAGGGCGTGCACGTGGTCACCGTGAACGACTACCTGGCGCGCCGCGACGCCGCGCAGATGGGCAAGCTGTACAACTGGCTGGGCCTGAGCGTGGGCGTGGTCTACCCGGGCATGCCGCACAGCGACAAGCGTGAAGCCTACGCCTCGGACATCACCTACGGCACCAACAACGAATTCGGCTTCGACTACCTGCGCGACAACATGGCGCTGTCCAAGGCCGACCGCTACCAGCGCGGCCTGCACTACGCCATCGTCGACGAAGTCGACTCCATCCTGATCGACGAAGCGCGTACCCCGCTGATCATCTCCGGCCCGGCCGATGATTCCCCGGAGCTGTACATCCGCGTCAACCGCGTCGTGCCGAACCTGGTCAAGCAGGAAGTGGAAGACGGCGAAGGCGACTTCTGGGTCGACGAGAAGGGCAAGCAGGTGCACCTGTCCGAAGCGGGCATGGAGCACGCCGAGCAGCTGCTGGTCGAGGCCGGCATCCTCGACGGCGAGACCGAAGGCCTGTACGCGCCGCAGAACCTGACCGTGGTCCACCACCTCAACGCCGCACTGCGCGCGCACGCGATCTACCAGCGTGACGTGGACTACATCGTGCGCGATGGCGAAGTGGTCATCGTCGATGAGTTCACCGGCCGCACCCTGTCCGGCCGCCGCTGGTCCGATGGCCTGCACCAGGCCGTGGAAGCGAAGGAAGGCGTGCCGGTCCAGCGCGAGAACCAGACGCTGGCGAGCATCACCTTCCAGAACCTGTTCCGCATGTACAAGAAGCTGTCCGGCATGACCGGTACGGCCGATACCGAAGCCTTCGAGTTCCAGAGCATCTACGGCCTGGAAGTGGTGGTGATTCCGACCAACCGCCCGACCATCCGCAAGGACAGCCCGGACCAGGTGTTCCTCAACCGCAAGGGCAAGTTCAATGCGGTGCTGGCCGACATCGAAGAGTGCGCCAAGCGTGGCCAGCCGGTGCTGGTGGGTACCACCTCGATCGAAACCTCGGAAATGCTGTCCGAGCACCTGCGCAAGGCGGGGGTGAAGCACGAAGTGCTCAACGCCAAGCAGCATGACCGCGAAGCGACCATCGTCGCCAATGCCGGCCGTCCGGCGGCCGTGACCATCGCCACCAACATGGCCGGCCGTGGTACCGACATCGTGCTGGGCGGTTCGCTGGAAGCGGAAATCCACGAGCTGGGCGAAGGCGCCACCGACGAGCAGAAGGCCGCGGTCAAGGCCGAATGGCAGAAGCGCCACGAGGCCGTCAAGGCTGCAGGCGGCCTGCACATCGTCGGTACCGAGCGCCATGAATCGCGTCGTATCGATAACCAGCTGCGTGGCCGTTCCGGCCGCCAGGGTGACCCGGGTTCGTCCCGCTTCTACCTGTCGCTGGAAGACAACCTGATGCGCATCTTCGCCTCCGACTGGGTGCAGAAGGCCATGCGCATGATGGGCATGAAGGAAGACGACGTCATCGAGGACCGCCTGGTCAGCCGCCAGATCGAGAAGGCGCAGCGCAAGGTCGAGGCCCACAACTTCGACATCCGCAAGAACCTGCTGGACTTCGACGACGTCAACAACGACCAGCGCAAGGTGATCTACGCCCAGCGCGACGAACTGCTGGACGCCGAGTCGGTGAAGGACAACGTCGACGGCATCCGCGACGACGTGATCTTCGACGTGGTGGCCCGCTTCGTGCCGCCGAACTCGATCGACGAGCAGTGGGACCTGCGTGGCCTTGAAGCGACCCTGGAGTCGGACTTCGGCCTGCAGATGTCGCTGACCGACCTGGTCAAGGAACACGAGGAACTGGACGCCGAGGCGATTGCCGCCAAGGTGCAGGAGCGCGTCAACCAGCACTTCGCCGAGAAGGAAGCCGGCGTGGGCGAAGAGACCATGCGCGCGCTGGAGAAGCACGTGATGCTGACCGTGCTGGACCAGAGCTGGAAGGAGCACCTGGCCCGCATGGATTACCTGCGCCAGGGCATCTACCTGCGCGGCTACGCACAGAAGCAGCCCAAGCAGGAGTACAAGAAGGAAGCCTTCGAGCTGTTCTCGGACATGCTGGAGAACGTCAAGCGCGAAGTGGTGACCCTTCTGTCGCGCGTGCGCATCCGCAGCGACGAGGAAGTGCAGGCACTGGAAGCGGCCGAGCGCCAGCAGGCCGAAGCGCGCCTGAGCCAGTCGCAGTTCCAGCACCAGGACGTGGGCGGCTACAGCGCTGACGAGGAAGCCGCGCAGGTGCAGGCTGCCCAGCAGGGCATTACACAGGCGCAGCGCGACGAGCCGAAGATCGGCCGCAACGATCCGTGCCCGTGCGGCAGTGGCAAGAAGTACAAGCACTGCCACGGCCAGCTGAGCTGATCCCGAAGAGCCCCGCGGAAGCGGGGCTTTTCGTTTGTGGCGGGGGAGCTGCACCGGATCCGTGATTGCGCCGGTCGCCCTGTTCTGGGCATGCTTCCTCCATGCCTTCCCCCACCCGATCGATCCATGTTGTGGCCGCCGTCATCACCGACGCCCGTGGCCGCGTGCTGCTCAACCGCCGTACCGAGAACCGCGACATGGCCGGCCTGTGGGAATTCCCCGGCGGCAAGCGCGAATCCGGCGAGACCTCCGAACAGGCGCTGGTGCGCGAGCTGCGTGAGGAGCTGGGCATCGAGGCCGATGTCGGCGAGTGGCTGATGGACGTGCCGCAGCGCTATCCGGACAAGCACCTGACCCTGGAGGTGCGCCATGTGCGCAGCTGGAAGGGCACCCCCCGCGGACGTGAGGGGCAGGCGATCACCTGGGTGGCGCCGGACAAGCTGGGCCGCTATTCGATGCCGCCGGCCGACCTGCCGGTGGTGGCCGCCCTGCGCCAGCCCGACAGCTACCTGATCACCCCGGCGCCGGCCGATGACGCCGACGGCGTGCAGCACTGGCGTGAGCAGCTTCAGCGTGTGGTGTCGGCGGGCCAGCAGCGCATCCAGCTGCGGTTGCCGGCGACGTATCCGCAGCGGCAGGCGATGGTCGAACAGGCCGTGCGCGCCCACCGTCGCAGCGGGGTGCAGTGGCTGCTCAACCGCGATATCGATCTGGCACGCGCGTTGGGCGTGGGCGTGCATCTGGGCAGCGAACAGCTGCTGGAGCTGTCGCAGCGTCCGCTGCCCGAAGGCCAGCTGGTGGCCGCGTCCTGCCACGACCTGCAGCAGCTGCAGGCCGCACAGCAGTTGGGCTGCGACTTCGCCGTGCTGGGTCCGGTGCAGGCTACGGCCAGCCATCCCGAAGCCGTGCCGCTGGGCTGGGATGCCTTCGCCGAGCTGCGCGCGCAGGTGTCACTGCCGATCTACGCGCTGGGTGGCATGGGCAGTGGCCACATTAGTGAGGCGCGTCGCCATGGTGGGCAGGGCATCGCTGCGATTCGTGGGCTGTGGCCAGCGTGATGCCGTGCACGCGGGGTCAGAGCCCTTTCCGCTGGAAAGGGATCCGACCCCTCACCGGATGCAGTAGATCCACGCCATGCGTGGATGAACCCCTCCCGATCACAACGTGATCCAGAAACACCCGTATTGCCGCCGCAACCCCAGCACCGTCGAAGCGCGCGACGCGCTGCCGGGCAAGGTCTGCTCCAGGCGCAGGCCGACAGGATGGCGCACGGCCGGCGGCTCGGGGTCGGATCCCTGCGCAGCAGGGCTCTGACCCTCATCCTCCGATTGCGGCAGCGCCTGCGAGGGATACACCGGCACCACGTCCACCAGCGGCCGCCGCGCCAACGATTCCAGTTGGCCGAGGATGCGCTGCGCGCCGGCATCAGAGACCGCGCCCCACAGGTACAGCGAAGACAGCCGGTTCACGTCGTTGCTGAGGATGCCAGTACGCAGCGCATCCACCAGTTCGCTCAGCCGCCGCGGGCAGCGTGCCCCCAGGGTGTCGCGCTGCAGGGTATTGCCGGCGGGCGCAGGCGGTGGCAGCCGCGACTGCGCACCCATGCTGTCGCAGGGGCGGTCGGTATACACGCTCTGGCCCTGGGCATCGGTGCAGCGGTTCAGGCGCGTGGATTGTGCGTGGGCGACGCTCGGCAGCACGCACAGCGGCAGCAGCAACAGCAGGAAGGAAAGCCGGATCATCCCCGCAGGGTAGCGCCGATCACGCTTGCGCGCCGTGCTCTCAGCCCTGCAGCAGCTTCAGCACCGAGGTGGTCGGCCTGGCCAGGTTCAGGGTGTAGAAGTGCAGGCCGGGTGCGCCGCCTTCGATCAGGCGCTGGCACAGCCGGGCCACCACTTCAGTGCCGAATGCACGCACCGACTCCGCATCATCGCCATAGGCCTGCATCTTGCGGCTGATCCAGCGCGGAATCTCCGCACCACACTGTTCGGAGAAGCGGCGCAGCTGGCTGAAGTTTGCGATCGGCATGATGCCGGGGGTGATCGGTACCTGCACGCCCAGCCGCCGCACTTCGTCGACAAAATGGAAGTACGCGTCGGGGTTGAAGAAGTACTGGGTGATCGCCGCATCGGCACCGGCGTCGATCTTGGCCTTGAAGTGCTTCAGGTCGGCCAGTGCGTCGGAAGCCTGCGGGTGCGTTTCGGGGTACGCGCCCACTTCGATATGGAACGCATCGCCGTGCTCGGCGCGGATGAAGTCGATCAGTTCGGCGGCATAGCGCATGTCGCCGGGGAAACCCATGCCCGACGGCAGATCGCCGCGCAACGCGACCAGGCGGCGGCAACCGATGGCGCGGTACAGCTTGAGCAGCTCGCGGATTTCCTGACGGGTGCCGCCGACGCAGGACAGGTGCGGTGCGGCATCGAATCCATGGTGCTGGTTGAGGTGCCGCACGGTCTCGGAGGTATAGCTCAGGGTCGAGCCACCGGCACCGAAGGTACACGACACGTACTGGGGATCGTAGTCCTTCAGCTTGGCCGCGGCGCGGTCCAGCTGGCTGCGCTGTTCGTCGGTCTTGGGTGGATAGAACTCGAAGCTGATGGCGGTCATGGCACGGGCGGCAGCGGCGGGTGCGGATCAGTATATCGCTTCATCAAGATGGATGTTGGTTGATTGCGTGGAAAGGCGCCGTCCGCCGCCTGCGACCGTTTGCCCCGGTCTCCGGCCGCTGCTCCGAAATCGCAACCCGGATGCCGCGGCCGGCGGCACGCTGATCCCATCCCGGCAACACCCACCCGATGAAGGAGCTGACGATGAAGATCTTCCTGGCACTCTGGTACGCAATGAAGGCCCTGGCCCGGCTGGCCATGATCGGCATGGCAATGGCCGTGCTCGGCTCCGGCTCGGCGCATGCCGCCGGCGCCCCGGCTGCGGGCAAGGTGCAGGTCGAGGTGGTCGGCAAGGGCCGCCCGCTGCTGATGATTCCCGGCCTGAACAGCAGCGCCGAGGTCTGGCGTGAAACCTGCCTGGCATTGAAGGATGTGCAGTGCCATCTGGTGCAGCTGCCCGGCTTTGCCGGCGCCGCAGCCGCTGATCCGCGCCCGGCCGAGTTCCTGCCGGCGATGCGCGGGCAGCTGCTGGCCTACCTGCATGATCAGCACCTGGGGCCGGTGGTGGTGGTCGGCCACAGCCTGGGTGGCCTGCTGGGCCTGCAGATGGCACAGACCGAGCCGACGGCGGTCAGCGCACTGGTGGTGGTTGACGCACTGCCGTTCCTGCCGGCCGCGCGTGACCCGAAGGCCACCGCTGACAGCGTGCGGCCGATGGCCGACCAGCTGCGCAAGGGCATGCTGGCCGCTGACGCCGCGCAATGGCAGGCGCAGTTGAAGGCGGGCCTGCCGGGCATGACCCGCGATCCGCAGCGCCAGGCCGAGCTGGGGCGCTGGGGCGAAGCCAGCGACCGCCAGACCACGGCCGATGCCATGCATGCGGTGATGACCACTGACCTGCGCGACAGCATCGCCTCGATCACCGCGCCGACGCTGGTGCTGGGCAGCTGGGCCGGCTACCAGCCGATGGGCGGCACCGAGGACAGCACGCGCGCGGTGTTCCAGGCCCAGTACGCGAAACTGCAGGGCGTGCAGATCGCGATGAGCGCGCAGGGCTTCCACTTCCTGATGTGGGATGATCCGCGCTGGCTGCAGGAACAGGTGCAGCGTTTCCTCGCCGCGCACCCCTGACCGTTGTCCGCCCTCCTGCCACCGCCGAGAGCCTGCATGGACGCCACCACGTCATCCCGCCGCTTCTGGACGCTCAACGCACTGGCATGGGCTGGCTATGCGATGTACGGGCTGTGGGTCGGCACGCGGATCGGCGGCGGTGCGGTGTTCAGTGGCATCGTGTTGATCACCGTCAGCGTCGCGGTCTCACTTTGGTTGTGCAGCGGCGCGCTGCGTTCGATTGCACTGCGCCAGCACTGGTGGGAGGCGAGCCTGGGCAGCCTGGTGCTGAAACTGGCTGCCGGTGTGGTGCTCGGGGCCAGCGTCGCACAGGCGGTGACTGCCGCGTTGCTGCTGCCGGCGCTGGCATTGGGTTGGGTGCAACTGCCTGGCGGCCATGCGGATTACCAGTGGTCTTCGCTGCTGGTGTACTGGATGAACACCGCGCTGTTCCTGCTGATGTGGACCGGTTTGTGGGCGGGCCTGCACGGCCTGCGGCGGGCGCGTCACAGCGAGTTGGCCCGGCTGCGCGCCGAAGCCGAGCGCAGTGCGCTGGAGCGCGATGCGTTGCGTGCGCGGCTCAACCCGCACTTCATGTTCAATGCGCTGAACAACCTGCGCGCGCTGATCCTGGAAGATCCTGAGCGTGCGCGCGACATGGTCACCCGCCTGTCGCGCACACTGCGCCAGGCGCTGGCGCACAACCGCAGCGAGCAGGTCACGCTGGCCGACGAACTGGCGGTGGTCGACGATTACCTGGCCATCGAGGCGGTCCATTTCGAACAGCGCCTGCAGGTGCGGCAGCAGATCGATGCCGCTGCCACGCAGGCGCAGCTGCCGGCGATGGCGTTGCAGTTGCTGGTGGAGAACGCGATCAAGCACGGTATCGCCAGTCGCCCCGGCGGCGGCGAGGTGCAGATCCGTGCCACGCTGGACAATGACGTGCTGCGCCTGCAGGTGGACAATCCACTGGCCAGCGCCAGCGAGCCCACCCATGGCCATGGCGTCGGCCTGGCCTACCTGCGTGCACAGCTCGGTACGCAAGGTCGTTTCACCCTGCAGCCGGTCGGCGACCGCATGCAGGCCCTGCTGGAGATTCCGCAATGAATTGCGTGCTGCGCGTGTTGATCGTTGATGATGCGCGGCTGGCGCGGCAGGAGCTGCGCACGCTGTTGTCGGCGCTGCCGTGGGTGCAGTGCGTGGGCGAGGCCGACGATGTGCCCGCCGCACGCGAGGCGATCACCACGCTGGCGCCGGACCTGGTGCTGCTGGATGTGCAGATGCCCTCCGGCAGTGGTTTCGACGTGCTGGACGGCCTGGAGACGGTGCCGGCCGTGGTCTTCGTCACCGCCTACGACACCTACGCGGTGCGCGCGTTCCAGGCCAATGCGCTGGATTATCTGGTGAAGCCGGTGGAAGCGCCGCGGCTGCTGGAAGCGCTCGAGCGGGCGCGGCAGCGCGAGGGGGGGGCGGGTGAAACGCCGGAATCGCGCGGCACGCTGGGCGCGCAGGACCAGGTGTTCGTGCGCGAGGGCGAACGCTGCTGGTTCGTGGCGGTCTCGGAGATCCGCCGGCTGGTGGTGGATGGCAACTACACGCGGCTGTGGTTCCGCGACCAGAACGCCTTGCTGACCCGCAGCCTGAGCGCGCTGGAGGCACGACTGCCGCAGGATCTGTTCTTCCGTGCCAACCGCAACACGCTGGTCAACCTGCGCCGCATCCGTGGCGTGACGCCCAGCATCGCTGATGGTTATGACCTGGCGCTGGACGATGGCAGCGAGGTGGAAGTGTCGCGGCGACAGGCGCGTGAACTGCGTGAACGGATGGCGTTGTAGCTGCCGCTACAGCTCGGCACTGACCGGGCTGGTGAGGAAACCCCACAACAACCGCGCCATCACGGCGGGCGAACGTGCCTGCTTGCGCGCATAGGCCAGCAGCGCATCCAGCCGCGGGCGGTCGTAGAGATGGCCGGCCAGCAGCACCGCATGCACGCGGCGGGTATTGGCGGTGTCGTGCAGCGGATTGCCATCGAGCAGCACCAGATCGGCCACCTTGCCGACCTCGACGCTGCCGTGCGATGCCTGGAGGTCAAGATGGCGCGCGGCCTGCAGCGTGGCTGCGCGCAGCACGTCGGCCTGGCTCAGGCCGGCCCGCCGCAGCCACTGCAGTTCATCGTGGTAGCGGAAGCCGCCCAGCCCGGTATCGGTGCCGACCAGCACGGTGACGCCGGCGCGATGCGCGGCACCGGTCAGCGCCAGCCCGTGCTCGAAGTAGGCTTTCAATGCGTCTTCGCCGCGCAGGCCGGGGTAGCGCGCCACGGTGGCCTGCAGGTCATCACGCCACGCCCAGCGTGAGAGTGGATCCAGATAGGCCAGACGCGGATCGTCGACGAATGCCGGATCGCGTGCGCGCGCATCTTCCTCGCGGGTGACGTGCGTCGGCACGAACGCGGCACCGCTGGCCTGCATCACACCGAACGCCTCGTTGCAGAGCGCGGGCTGGTAGCCGCCGACCATGCGTTCGGCCAGCGCGGTTGGATCCTCGCTGTCGAGCGTGCCACCCCGCCACGCCGCCGCGTTGTCGAAGCAGTGGCGTACGAACAGATGGGCATGCTCGAAGCTGCGCTGGCCTGCCTGCAGTGCGCCGTCCAGCGGCACGGCCTTGGGCAGGTGGCCGACCAGCGGGCGACGCAGCTGCTGCGCCTCGGTGGCCAGCCGCCGGTAGGTATCCGCACGCAGCCGGTTGTAGACCTTCAACGCGTCGATGCCGCGCGCGCTGTACGTGCGTGCACGCTCGGCGGCGGCCCCCGGCGCAAGTGACGGATCTTCGAAGTAGAAACTGGCGATCTGCACGAAGCGCGGTGCAACCTGCTGCCCTGCAATGGCCTGTGCGGTCCAGCGGCGCTTGTCGGCCACGCAGGCGATCAACGGATCGGTAGCCTGCGGGCAGTCCATCATGTCGCGGGTGCCGGTGATGCCGTTGGCCAGCATCAGCGGGAACTGCAGCTGCGGCGACACCTGCAGTGCATGGGTGTGCATGTCCCAGAAGCCGGGCAGCAGCCACCGGCCACCGGCGTCGAAGACCGGCAACGCTGCATCGGCAACGCTTTCGCCGATGGCGGTGATCGTGCCATCGCGCACTGTTACCGTGGTCGGTTCACTGACGTGGCCGCGCTCGACATCCACCACGCGGGCATTGACGATCACACGGCTGTTGCCCGGCTCGGGCAACGGCGGTGCCGACAGCGGCCAGAGCAGGGCGGCGGCGAACAGCAATGGCGGCGCCAGCAGGAGGATGGCCAGGGCGATCGGCCATCGCCGACGGCGGGCGGAACGGGGCAACGCGCGTGCTGCATCCATGAGCCGGCGATCCTTGCATTGGGTCGCCTGCAGAGTGCTGCAAGCCGGACGCGGGCGCCAGTGACCATCGGCATCCGGCCCTGCCTGCCTCCGGGGCGGTTACCCTGTGCGGTGGAACTCCTGACCACGCCCTGCCATGTCCATCGTCCTCACCGATTTCGCCCGTCCCCGCCTGTTCCCGCGCGTGCCGCGCGGCAACACCATCCAGGACTGCACTGCCGAGCAGTTCGAGGCACACCTCAATGCGCACGCGCCGCTGAAGGTGCTCGACGGCTACGCACCGTTCTGCAAGCTGTTCGTCTACGAGAACTGGACCAGCACGCGCTGCCTGACGGTGCCGGTCACCGAGGCCAACCGCCACCAGCTGCGCAGCGGCTACGAAGCGCGCAACCGCGAGGAACTGCCGGTACTGGTGCGCTGGTTCGAGGGCGTGGAGTCACCGCGTGCGAACTACCTGGTGGTGATCCTGTACAGCGCCGAGCAGCTGGCGAAGGAAGGTTCACCGATCGAGGCCGACTGGGGCATCGTCGGCTGCATCTACACTGCCGAACCGGAAGAGGTACCGATGGCACCGATCACGATGATGCGCAATGCGTTGGGCGTGGAGGAAGGTGGTTCCGGTGTGCCGCTGGACCGGGAGGCCTACCGGCGCTCGGTGGCGTTCTGGGAGAACAACGCCAACTGGCGGCCGAAGTAGAGCCACGCCGTGCGTGGCTGCTTGGCCTTCAGACGGCGTTCCACTCCCACCACGGGTAGTGGTACTCGCGGTCGATGGCCTGCCAATGCTGGCCGCACACGGTGCAGGCAACGGCGTGGCAGTCGCCCCAGCTGCCCTCGGCCTCTTCCACCGCGAGCAGCTGCACCTGTCCTTGTTCGATCAGGCGACGGGGATCGAAGAACGGGTAGCCGGGATTGAGCGCGCACAGGCACCCCCCGCGTGCACGCCAGTAACGCAGCCGCTGCAGCGCGGCCTTGAGGTGGGCCTGGTTGCTGATCAGCATGCCGCCAAGAGCGATGCCCTGGCAGCGCTGTTCGATCAGGTCCACATGTGCGGCCAACGCGTCCAACGATGAGGCACTGAACAGTCGTGCGACCGTACGTGCGGCATCGGTGATGCGCGCTGCGTCGCGCGACAGCAGGTCCTGCAGCAGCACATCGGCCTGTGCATCGTCGAGCCGGGGTATCGGCGCCGCAGACCAGGGCCAGCGCATCAGCGTGACTTGCCGATGGCAGCGTAGTGGCCGGCAGTCAGTCGCAGCAGGTCGGTCGGCGCCAGTTCCACTTCCAGGCCTCGGCGCCCGGCACTGACATGCAGCGCGGGCAGCGCTTTGGCACTGGCGTCCAGGAAGGTGCGCAGGCGCTTCTTCTGCCCCAGTGGGCTGATGCCACCGACCAGATAACCGGTCGCGCGCTGTGCGGCATCGGCAGCGGCCATCTCGCACTTCTTGCAGCCGGCGGCTTCGGCCAGCGCCTTCAGGTCGAGCTGACCGGCGACCGGCACGATTGCCACCAGCAGTTCGTGGGTTTCGGTACTGGCCAGCAGGGTCTTGAACACCTGGGCCGGGTCGAGGCCGAGCTTGTCGACGGCTTCGCCGCCATACGATTCGGCGTGAGCATCGTGCACGTAGCTGCGCACGGTGTGGGCGATCTTCTCGCGCTTGAGCAGGTTGATGGCCGGGGTCATGGGTGAATCGTAGCGCGGGGCAGGGGCGTTGCCTTGACCGAGGCTATTGTTGCCGCTCCGGTGGGGAACATCCACGCATGGCGTGGATCTACTGTGGGTTGGCTGGGGGATATCCATGCATGGCGTGGATCTACTGGGGCCGGACGATCAGTAGATCCACGCCATGCGTGGATACGTGGTGTACGGCTGCAGGCAGACGCAGAACGGGCGCCCGAAGGCGCCCGTTCCGTGTGTTGCATGCACCGGTAGTGCCGGCCGCTGGCCGGCACCGCGCAGGCATCAGTAGCGGTAGTGGTCCGGCTTGAACGGGCCTTCCACCGGCACGCCGATGTAGTCGGCCTGTTCCTGGCTCAGGGTGGTCAGCTTCACGCCGATCTTTTCCAGGTGCAGGCGCGCCACTTCCTCGTCCAGCTTCTTCGGCAGCAGGTAGACCTTCTTCTCGTAGCTGTCCTTGTTCGCCCACAGGTCGATCTGTGCCAGGGTCTGGTTGGCGAAGCTGTTGGACATCACGAAGCTCGGGTGGCCGGTGGCGCAGCCCAGGTTCACCAGGCGGCCTTCGGCCAGCAGGAAGATCGCGTTGCCGTTCGGGAAGATGTACTTGTCCACCTGCGGCTTGATGTTGACGTGCTTGACGCCGGCGAACGACACCAGCGCGTCGACCTGGATCTCGTTGTCGAAGTGGCCGATGTTGCAGACGATGGCCTGGTCCTTCATCGCGCTCAGGTGCTCGATGCGGATGATGTCCTTGTTGCCGGTGGTGGTGACGTACAGGTCGGCACGGCCCAGGGTCGATTCGATGGTGTTGACTTCATAGCCTTCCATCGCCGCCTGCAGGGCGCAGATCGGATCGATTTCGGTAACCACCACGCGCGCGCCGTAGGCACGCAGCGACGCGGCGCAGCCCTTGCCGACGTCGCCGTAGCCGCAGACCACGGCCACCTTGCCGGCCAGCATCACGTCCATCGCGCGCTTCAGGCCATCGGCCAGCGACTCGCGGCAGCCGTACAGGTTGTCGAACTTGCTCTTGGTGACCGAGTCGTTGACGTTGATCGCCGGGATCAGCAGGGTGCCGGCCTGGGCCAGCTGGTACAGGCGGTGCACGCCGGTGGTGGTCTCTTCGGAGACGCCCTTCCAGTCCTTGACCACGCGGCCCCAGTAACCCGGGCGCTCCTTGGCGACGCGCTTGAGCAGGTTCTTGATGACCTGCTCTTCGTGCGATGCAGCCGGCTCGTCAACCCAGGTGCTGCCGTTCTCGAGCTCGTAGCCCTTGTGGATCAGCAGGGTCACGTCACCGCCGTCGTCGACCACCAGCTCCGGGCCGGTCAGGGTGCCGTCGGCCAGGGTGAAGGTCAGCGCGTCCAGGGTGCAGTCCCAGTACTCTTCCAGGGTCTCGCCCTTCCAGGCGAACACCGGGGTGCCGGTGGCGGCGATGGCGGCAGCGGCGTGGTCCTGGGTCGAGAAGATGTTGCACGAGGCCCAGCGCACGTCGGCGCCGATGTCCTTCAGGGTCTCGATCAGCACCGCGGTCTGGATGGTCATGTGCAGCGAGCCGGTCACGCGCACGCCCTTCAGCGGCAGCTCCGCCTGGTACTTGCGGCGGATCGACATCAGGCCCGGCATTTCGTGCTCGGCGATGTCCAGTTCCTTGCGGCCCCAGTCGGCCAGCGTGATATCGCGGATCTTGTAATCACCTTCGGTGGAGAAGGTCTTGGCAACAGCGTTCATTCGTGTGCTCCGGTTGTGGGCGAGCGGGTGCTCGCATCTAGCCGGGCGCCGTTGTTACAAAGCCACCTTACCGAGCCTGGCCGGGCCTCATGGGATCCGGTCGCAGCGCCCCTCGGCAGGGGAGAACCCCCATTATATCGCGGCCCCGGCATGACATCCGGATGACCCAACCATCGGCAGATGGGCAGGCGTGCACGGCCTGTTAAGGTCGGTGTTTTCACGCATCACACAGGTGGAACGATGAGCATGCACGCGCGCCGCACACGGCGCTGGACCGGCCTGGTCCTGTCGGTGGGACTGCTGGCGGTGGCCCCGCTGGTCTGGGCGGCGGCGCCGCAGCCCGCGGCCGCACAGGCCCAGGGCGTCAACGGCTACGAACTGCCTTCGGCGGCGCTGCAGGCGGTGGTTGACGCACCACGCGCGCCCTCGCTGTACCTGTCGCCACGCCGCGACGTCGCCGCGATGATGCAGATGCCGTCGCTGCCGTCGATCCAGGTGGTGGCGCAGCCGGAACTGAAGCTGGCCGGTCTGCGCATCAACCCGCGCACCTTCTCCGACAGTCGCTTCAGCTTCGGCGAGAAGCTGTGGCTGATGAACGTGGCCGACGGCAAGGAACGGCAGATCAGTGGCCTGCCGGCCAAGCTGTCGATCGCCAGCGTGATGTGGTCGCCGGACCAGAAGTGGCTGGCGTTCAACCAGGTCGATGCCGCCAGCGGCGCCAATGAACTGTGGCTGGTGGATGTGGCCGGTGGCAGCGCCCGTCGTCTGGTCGCCGGCCTGAACACGGTGATCGGCAGTGGCTACCAGTGGCTGCCGGACAGCCGCGGTCTGGTGGTGTTCACCCGCCCGGCCAACCTCGGTGCGGCTCCGGCCGCCGACGGCATTCCAACTGGCCCGGCCGTGCAGCAGACCAGCCAGGGCGGCGGCGTGGTGTCGATCCGTACCTACCAGGACCTGCTGAAGAACGAGGCCGACGCGCGCCAGTTCGATTACTACGCCACCACCCAGCCGATGGAAGTCAGCCTGGATGGCAACACCCGCGCGATCGGCGCCGCCGGCATCTTCATGGGCTTCTCGGTGTCGCCGGATGGCCGCTTCGTGCTGCGCCAGCCGGTGCAGCGGCCGTACTCCTACGTGGTGCCGGTGAGCAGTTTCCCGCGCCGTATTGAAGTGATCGACCATGCCAGCGGCAAGCTGGTGCACACCGTGGCCGTGCGTCCGCTGGTGGAAGGCCTGCCGACCGGCAACGATGCCGAAGTGACCGGCGTACGCGACATCAGTTGGCGCGGTGATGCCGATGCCACCCTGGTCTGGGCCGAAGCGCAGGATGGTGGTGACCCGAACAGGGACGCCAAGGTGCGCGACGCGGTGCTGATGCAGGCTGCGCCGTTCGACAAGCCGCCGGTCACGTTGGCCCAGCTCGGCAGCCGTCTGGTGGGCATCAACTGGGGCCGTGGCGACCTGGCCCTGCTGACCGAGTCGTGGTGGAAGACGCGCAAGACCAAGACCTGGCTGATCGCCCCGGACAATGCCAGCGCCGAGCCGCGCCTGCTGTGGGATCGAGACGGGCAGGACCGCTATTCCGATCCGGGCCGGCCGCTGTTGTCCAGCGACGACCGCGGGCGCTCGCTGCTGCAGACCAGCGCCGATGGCAGCAGCCTGTATCTGGCCGGTGCCGGTGCATCGCCGGAAGGCGATCGTCCGTTCGTGGACCGCTTCGACGTTGCCACGGGCAAGGCCACCCGCCTGTTCCACTCGCAGGCGCCGAGCTATGCGTTGCCGGTGGCGCTGCTGGACGACCAGGCCAGCTCGCTGCTGCTGAGCCGCGAGAGCCCGGACGAGCCGGCCAACTTCTACGTGCAGTCGCTGGCCGACGCTGGTGCCGCGCCGCGTGCGCTGACCCACTTCGCGCATCCGCTGCCGCAGCTGAAAGGCGTGCAGAAGGAGCAGATCCGCTACAAGCGCAAGGACGGTGTGGATCTGACCGCGACCCTGCTGTTGCCGCCGGGCTACGATCCCAAGCGCGACGGTCCGCGCCCGCTGCTGATGTGGGCCTACCCGGGTGAGTTCAAGAGCGCGGCCGCGGCCAGCCAGGTGACCGATTCGCCGTACCGCTTCAATGCGGTCAGCTACTGGGGCCCGCAGGCGTTCCTGGCCAAGGGCTATGTGGTGCTGGCCAGCCCGTCGATGCCGATCATCGGCGAGGGCGACAAGGAGCCGAACGACACCTACATCGAACAGCTGGTGGCCAACGCGCAGGCGGCGGTGGATGAAGTGGTGCGTCGTGGCGTGACCGATCGCGATCACATCGCCATCGGTGGTCATTCCTATGGTGCGTTCATGACTGCCAACCTGTTGGCGCACACGCGCCTGTTCAAGGCCGGCATCGCCCGCAGCGGCGCCTACAACCGCACGCTCACCCCGTTCGGCTTCCAGGCCGAGGAGCGCAACTACTGGCAGGCGCAGGACGTGTACCAGAAGATGGCGCCGTTCAACTACGCCGACAAGATCAAGGATCCGATCCTCTTCATCCACGGTGTGGACGACAACAACTCCGGTACCTTCCCGATCCAGAGCGAGCGCATGTTCGCTGCGGTGAAGGGCCTGGGCGGCACCGCGCGCCTGGTGATGCTGCCGAACGAATCGCATGCCTACCGCGCACGCGAGTCGATCATGACCATGCTGGCCGAAAGCGAACGCTGGCTGGAGCAGACCATCGGCCCGGCCGAGCAGGGCAAGGCGAAGAAGAAGCGCTGACGTGACTCGGTAGTGCCGGCCGTTGGCCGGCAACCTCATGGACCCACGCGACCTGAGGTTGCCGGCCAGCGGCCGGCACTACCAGATGAAACCATTTTTGCATCGCAGCACGATGCCCGTTCTGGTTTAGGCTTGGGGTCTGGATCCGTTGACCGAGGCCTGTGCGTCGCCGATGAACGAGTACCGCAGCAGCATCGAGTTTGCTTCCCCCGATCTTCCGCTTCGCGATGATGTGCGCCGGCTCGGCGCGCTGGTCGGCGACCTGCTGGTTGAACAGGTCTCCGCCGCCTTCCTCGACGATGTCGAAGACGTGCGCACCCGCGCCATCGCCCGCCGCGAGAACCAGGCGCCGTTGTCGGAGCTGGCCGATGGCCTGGCCGGGCGCACGCCGCAGCAGGCCGAAACCATGGTGCGGGCCTTCAGCACCTACTTCCAGGTGGTCAATATCGCCGAGCGCGTGCATCGCATCCGCCGCCGCCGTGACTACCAGCGCGCCGGTACCGCAGGGGCGCAGCCCGATGGCCTGCAGGATGCACTCCAGCACCTGAAGGCGCAGGGCGTGGGCCTGGACGAGCTGGCGCAGTGGCTGCCGCGCATCGATATCGAGCCGGTGTTCACCGCACATCCGACCGAGGCCGTGCGCCGCGCGCTGCTGGAAAAAGAGCAGCTGATGGTGGCCAGTCTGGTCGACAACCTCGACGGCCAGCGCACGCCGGGCGAGGCCGCTGCCGATGCCGCGCGTTTCCGCATGGCGCTCACGGCGTCGTGGCAGACTACCGACTCCTCGCCGGTGCGGCCCACCGTGGATGACGAGCGCGAGCACGTCGGCTTCTATCTGGTGCAGGTGCTGTACCGGGTGATTCCGGTGCTGTACGAATCGCTGCAGCAGGCGCTGCGCGATACCTACGGCGAAGAACTGCCGCTGCCGCGCCTGCTGCGCTTCGGTACCTGGGTGGGCGGCGACATGGACGGCAACCCGAACGTGGATGCCACCACCATCCGCAACACGCTGGATGCGCAGCGGCAGGCGGTACTGGGGCGTTACCAGAAGGAACTGTTGCAGCTGGCCAGCCTGCTCAGCCAGTCCACCGAGCGGGTGGGCGTGAGCGATGCGCTGCAGGCGCGCGTGGTGCGCTACCAGCAGCTGCTGCCGCTGGTGCAGTCGCGCCCGCGCCATGCCGACATGCCGTACCGGTTGCTCAACGACCGCATGCGTGCGCGCCTGCAGGCGACGCTGGACGATGACGAGGGTGCCTACGCCGGCCCTGCTGAACTGATCGACGACCTGCAGCTGATCCTCGACAGCCTGCGCGCCAATCGCGGCGAACATGCCGGCGGCTTCGCCGTGCAGCGCCTGCTGTGGCGGGTGAAGACGTTCGGTTTCCATCTTGCGCGGTTGGACGTGCGCCAGGAATCGAGCGTGCATGCGCGTGCGCTGGCCACCGTGCTGGGCGGCGACACAGCGTGGGACGGTCTGGACGCATTGGGCCGCGCGGGCCTGCTGGCGCCGCATGCCAGTGGTGACACGCCGTTGCCGAAGGGCGACGACGAAGGCAGCCAGCGCCTGGATGCGGTGTTCGCCGCCTTGGCCGATGCGCGTGCGCGCCATGGTGGCGATGCGCTGGGCAGCTACATCATCTCGATGGCACACGACCGCAGTGACGTGCTGGCCGTGCTGGCGCTGGCACGCCGTGGCGGCCTGGTGGAAGAGAGCGGGGCGGTGCCGCTGGATATCGCGCCGCTGTTCGAGACGGTGGATGACCTCAAGCGCGGCACCGCGACCCTGCGTGACCTGCTGGCCGACCCGATCTATCGCGCGCACCTGCGTGCACGCGATGACGTGCAGATGGTGATGCTGGGCTATTCGGACAGCAGCAAGGATGGTGGCATCGCTGCTTCGCGCTGGGGCCTGCAACGTGCGCAGGTGGAACTGCTGGAGGTGGCGGCCGAGGCCGGCATCCGCCTGACCTTCTTCCATGGCCGTGGCGGTTCGATCAGCCGTGGTGGCGGCAAGACCACGCACGCGGTCGATGCGTCGCCCCGCGGCAGCATTGATGGCCGCCTGCGGGTGACCGAGCAGGGCGAAGTGATCCATCGTAAGTACGGCATCCGTGCGTTGGCGCTGCGCTCGTTGGAACAGGCCACCGGCGCGGTGCTGCGCGCCAGCCTGCGCCCGCGTGCCGCCGAATCCCGCGAGGATGAGTGGCGACCGGTGATGGACGTGGTGTCATCGGCCAGCAGCGAGGTGTACCGCGCATTCGTTGGCCAGGCCGGTTTCATGGACTACTTCCGCGCCGCCACGCCGATCGATGTGATCGAGCGGATGACGCTGGGTTCGCGGCCGTCGCGCCGGCTAGGCCAGGACGCGGCGTTGGGCAACCTGCGTGCGATTCCGTGGGTGTTCGCCTGGAGCCAGGCACGCGCGGTGATTCCCGGCTGGTATGGCGTGGGCAGTGGCCTGCAGGCGGCGGTTGATGCCGGCCACGAACAGACCCTGCGCGACATGGCGCGAGACTGGCCGTTTTTCCGTACGTTCCTGGACGACATCGCGATGGTGCTGTCCAAGGGCGATATCACCATCGCCGAGCAGTTCTCCCTGTTGTCGGGCGACCTGCACGGGCGTTTTTTCCCGCAGGTGCAGCGCGAACTGGAACTGACCCGTCACTGGCTGCTGGCGCTGATGGGCCAGCAGACGCTGCTCGACCACGATGCGCGGCTGTCGCTTTCGATCCGCCTGCGCAATCCCTACGTCGATCCGATCAGCGTGCTGCAGGTGGATCTGCTGCAGCGCTGGCGGGCCAGCGGGCGCGAGGATGACGACCTGCTGCGCGCGCTGGTGGCCTGCGTGAACGGTGTTTCGCAGGGCGTGCAGAACACCGGATGACCCTCTGCATCCGCCGGGCATGGTCCGGCGCTACCTGCCTCGGTGGGTGCGTGGCTTGCCCCGCACGCCCTCATTCTTCCGGCGACGGCGGGTTCGATGCCAGCAGTTCCAGATGGCGCTGCTCCATTTCCTGGCGCAACTGGCGGCGGATCAGCGCGGCCGCCTGGCGACGCTTCTCGTCCGACGTGACCGGCTGCAATGACGGCACCGGCGTCGGCCGGCCCTCCTCGTCCACCGCCACCATGGTGAAGAAGCAGCTGTTGGCATGGCGCACGCTGCGCTTGAGGATGTCCTCGGCCACCACCTTGATGCCGATCTCCATCGACGAGGTGCCGGTGTGGTTCACCGAGGCCAGGAAGGTGACCAGCTCGCCCACCGCGATGGGCTGGCGGAACATCACCTGGTCCACCGACAGGGTGACCACGTAGCGGCCGGCATAGCGGCTGGCGCAGGCGTAGGCGACCTGGTCGAGCAGGCGCAGGATCGCGCCGCCGTGGACCTTGCCGGAGAAATTGGCCATCTCCGGCGACATCAGCACGGTCATGGACAGCTGGTGGGTTTTCAGTTCGGTCGACATGGCCAGATTGTATCGGCAACCGGGTAGTGCCGGCCGCTGGCCGGCAACCACGCGATTGTTTCCGGAGGCCATGAAAAAGCCGGCCAGCGGCCGGCTCTACCGAAAAAGAGAAGGGCCGCTTGCGCGGCCCTTCTTCAGGGACAGCCGACTAACAGTCGGCTCTACCCGTCGGCTCTATCAGCCGACTTTACTTCAGCTTCGCATCGGCGCGCAGGGCGGCGGCGCGGTCGGTCTTCTCCCAGGAGAAGGCCGTGGCGTTGACGGTCTCGCCTTCGCCGTTGAGGTAGCTGAACTCCTTCGGCTTGCGGCCGAAGTGGCCATAGGCCGCAGTCTGCTGGTACATCGGGTGCACCAGGTCCAGCATCTTGATGATGCCGTACGGGCGCAGGTCGAAGTGCTTGCGGATCAGCTTCTCGATCTTGTCGTCGCTGATCTTGCCGGTGCCGAAGGTGGTGACCGAGATCGAGGTCGGCTCAGCCACGCCGATGGCGTAGGAGACCTGCACTTCGCAACGGTCGGCCAGGCCGGCGGCAACCACGTTCTTGGCGACGTAGCGGGCCGCGTAGGCTGCCGAACGGTCGACCTTGGACGGGTCCTTGCCGGAGAAGGCGCCACCACCGTGACGGGCCCAGCCGCCGTAGGTGTCGACGATGATCTTGCGGCCGGTCAGGCCGCAGTCGCCCACCGGGCCGCCGATCTCGAACTTGCCGGTCGGGTTGATGTGGAACTTGGTGCCCTTGTGCAGCCACTTGGCCGGCAGCACCGGCTTGATGATCTCTTCGCGGACGGCCTCGATGAGGTCCTTCTGCTTGATGCCCGGGGCGTGCTGGGTCGACAGGACCACGGCGTCGATGGCCGAGACCACGCCGTTTTCATAGCGCAGGGTGACCTGGCTCTTGGCGTCCGGGCGCAGCCAGGACAGCGGCGAGTTGCGCTTCTTGCGGATCTTGGCCTGCTGCTCGACCAGGCGGTGCGACAGGTGGATCGCGGCCGGCATGTAGCTGTCGGTCTCGTTGGTGGCATAGCCGAACATCAGGCCCTGGTCGCCAGCGCCCATTTCTTCCGGCTTCTTGCGATCCACGCCCTGGGCGATGTGCGGCGACTGCTTGCCGATCAGGTTCAGCACGCCGCAGGTGGCGCCGTCGAAGCCAACGTCGGAGCTGTCGTAGCCGATGTCCGTGATGACCTTGCGGGTCAGCGCTTCCAGGTCGATCCAGGCGCTGGTGGTGATTTCACCGGCCACGATGGCAACACCGGTCTTGACCATGGTCTCGCAGGCCACGCGGGCGCGCTGGTCCTGGGTCAGGATCGCGTCCAGCACCGCATCGGAGATCTGGTCGGCAACCTTGTCCGGATGGCCTTCGGAGACCGACTCGGAGGTGAAGAGATAGCTGGACATCAGGCGTAATATCCCTTGATTCGGATGGAAAGATGGGCGCGAATGATACACGGGGTGCGCCGCCTGTGCATTGTGAACCTGTACCGGTTGCCGGTGGTTAAGCCCTTGTAGGCCCGGCAGGGGCCGTCCGGCCGGGATTGGGGCCCAGCGTCGAGGCCCAGTGTTCCACCAGCGTGACAACGGGCGGGCGCCGGGCCCCCCGACCGCGCAGGCGGCGGCCCTGTCGACAAGACGGGCCGGCCGTCATCGTTCTGCCCCAAAACCGCCATCTGGCTGCCGCCTGCCGGGCGCAGGCTGTCGGCCAATCCGGCCGCCGGGCACGAGCGAACTCGCCATGCAGGAACTCGAACAGCGCCTCCAGCAACGCTTCCCCGATTGGTTCCATGGCCGTCGAGGCCAGCTGGCGCGGCCGCTGCTGCGCAGCGTCGGCCGCTGGTCGCGGTTGGACCAGATCGAAGCGTTCCTGCAGCGCAGTGCAGGATTGCGCGGATTCGGCTTCGTCGCCGCCGGCCTGGAATTCATCGATGGCCAGTACCAGGTGGACCCGGCCGCGCTGGCGAAGATTCCCGCCACCGGCCGCCTGCTGATCGTCGCCAACCACCCCTCCGGGGCGCTGGACGCCCTCGCATTGCTGGACGCGGTCGGCCGCATCCGCCGCGATGTGCGGATCGTGGCCAACGATCTGTTGGGGGCGATCGCGCCACTGCAGGACCTGCTGCTGCCGGTGCGCATCCTTGGCGGCAAGGCGCAGCGCGGCAGCCTGCATGCGGTTGAGGAGGCGTTGGCCGCCGAGCAGTGTGTGATCGTGTTCCCGGCCGGCGAGGTCTCGCGGCTGTCGCTGCGCGGCATCCGTGATGGCCGCTGGCAGCGCGGGTTCGTCCGCTTTGCCCGCGCTGCCGGTGCGCCGGTGCTGCCGGTGCGTGTGGAAGCGCGCAACTCGGCGCTGTTCTACGGCGCCTCGACCCTGTTCAAGCCGGCCGGTACCGCGCTGCTGGCGCGCGAGATGTTCACCCGTCGTGGTCGTCCGCTGCGGCTGAGCATCGGTGAGCCGATGCAGCTGGGCAAGGGCGGTGACCCGGGCGCACAGCTGCTGGCGGTACGCCGCGCGCTGTATGCGCTGGGCCGCAATGGCGCGGCCGGCAATGCCGCTGCCTGCGCAGGCCCGGAGCCGCTGGCCGCCCCGGTGCCGCCCTCGCAGGTAGCCGCCGGCATCGCCGCGGCCACGCAGCTGGGCCAGACCGCCGATGGCAAGCAGATCCTGCTGGCCACCTGTACCGCCGATTCACCTCTGCTGCTGGAGCTGGGTCGCCTGCGCGAACTGACCTTCCGCCAGGTGGGTGAGGGCACCGGGCGCAGCCGTGACCTGGACGACTACGACCCGCGGTACGAGCACATCGTGATCTGGGACGCGGCCGCGCAGCGCATTGCCGGCGCGTACCGGATCATGCGCGGCGCCCATGCGCTGGCCCGGCACGGCCTGTCCGGGCTCTACAGCGCGTCGCTGTTCCGCTATTCCGACGATGCCATCACCCACATCGCCGAAGGCCTGGAACTGGGCCGCAGCTTCGTGGTGCCCGACTATTGGGGCAGCCGCAGCCTGGATTACCTGTGGCAGGGTATCGGTGCCTACCTGCAGTGCCGGCCGGGCATCCGCTACCTGTTCGGCGCGGTGTCGATCAGCGCGGCACTGCCACGTGATGCACGCGAGCAGCTGGTGGCGTACTACCAGCGCTACTACAGCGGTAGCGCAGGCCTGGCCGAATCGAACCGGCCGTTCCAGTACTTCGTCGCGCCGCCGAGTTTCGGCGAGCTGGATGCAGGCGCCGCGTTCGATGTGCTCAAGGCCAACCTGGCCGCACTCGGCACGGGGGTACCAACGCTGTACCGCCAGTACACCGATCTGTGCGAACCCGGTGGTGCCCGCTTCCTCGCCTTCGGTGTCGACCCGGACTTCAGTGATTCGATCGACGGCCTGATTGAAGTGGACCTGTGCGCGATCCGGCCGAACAAGCGCAAACGCTACCTGCGCGACGCGGGGACGCCGGCATGAGCGCGCTGGCGAACCTGTCGCCGCACCGGCGCGCAGTGTTCGTCTCCGATGTGCACCTGGGTTCACGTCACTGCCATGCCACCGAGCTGGCACGGTTCCTCTCGCAGCTGCGCTGCGAACGGTTGTATCTGGTCGGCGACATCATCGACCTGTGGTGGATGGCGCATCGCCGCGCCAACTGGCGGCAGTCGCACAGCGAAGTCATCCAGGCCCTGCATGCGCTGCGCCGTGCAGGCACCGAGATCGTCTACATTCCCGGCAACCACGACGCCTCGCTGCGGCAGGTGTGCGGACTGATGCTGCCGGCAATGCAGGTGCGCCGCCGTGCCATCCACGTGACCGCCGATGGCCGCCGGCTGCTGGTCGCACACGGCGACGAGTACGACGGCGTGACCCACTTCGGTGGCCTGCAGGAAAAGTTCGGCGACTGGCTGTACTACCGGATCCTCACCGGCAACCAGGCGCTGAACGCGGTGCGGCGCGTGCTGGGCATGCGCTACTGGTCGCTGTCGGAGTTCCTGAAGAAGCGCAGCGGTGCCGCCGAACGCTACATCGAGCGCTTCGTGCAGGCCGGGCTGGACGACGTGCGCCGGCGCGGACTGGATGGCATCGTCTGTGGCCACATCCACCGCGCTGCGTTGATTGAACGCGATGGCCTGGTCTATGCCAACGACGGTGACTGGGTGGAGAGCCTGACCGCACTGGCCGAAGACCACGATGGCGCGCTGCGCCTGCTCGACCACAACGGCCAGACTCTGGTGGAGCTGCCGGGCGCGCGGATGTCGCAGGCGGCGTAGCCTGCCTTTTGTAGAGCCGAGCCCACGCTCGGCTGCCGTTACACGCAACGAAGAGCAGCCGAGCATGGGCTCGGCTCTACGAAGACCCCACAAACGTGTGGTCATCGCGCTAGCATCGGCCGATGGATTCATTGACCCAGATCGTGCTCGGCGGCGCCGTCGCTGCCGCCATCGCCCCGCCCGGCCATCGCCGCGCGGCCCTGCTGGCCGGTGCGGCGCTTGGCACCCTGCCGGACCTCGACGCCCTGTGGCTCGGCTTCACCGCCGCCGACCCGGTGGCGAACATGATCGAGCACCGCAGCTTCAGCCATTCGCTGTTGGTGCTGCCCTGGGTGGCTGCACTGGTCTGGTGGTTGTTCAAGCGCTTCGGCAACGGCCGCGTCGCGCAATCGCCGGTGCGCTGGTTCTGGGCGATCCAGCTGGCGCTGGTCACCCATCCGCTGTTGGATGCGTTCACCGTCTACGGCACCCAGCTGTGGTGGCCGTTGCGGCCACACCCGACCATGGGCTCCAGCGTTTTCATCATCGATCCCGGCTACACGGTGTGGCTGCTGCTGGGCTGCGTGCTGGCCTGGTTCGGCCGCGCTCGGTCCTGGGCAGGCAAGGTGTTGGGTGTGGCGTTGCTGGTCAGCAGTGCCTACCTGGGCTGGGGCCTGATCGCCAAGGCCCAGGTCGACCGTGCCGCGCAGCAGAGCCTGGCGGCGATGGGCCTGGGCGATGCACCGCGCTTCTCGGTGCCGATGCCGTTCAACACCCTGCTGTGGCGGGTGGTGGCGATGACGCCGACCGGCTACGTGGTGGGCGACCGCTCGCTGGTGGCCGACCACGGGCCGATGCAGTTCGAAGGCCACGCGTCCAACGTGCAGGCCTTCCGTGAAGCAGGAGGCATCCCGGCGGTGCAGCAGCTGACGTGGTTCAACCGTGGCTTCATGCGTGCGCAGGTGGTGGACGGGCGGCTGGTGCTGAGCGACCTGCGCATGGGGCTGGAGCCGGACTACACGTTCAACTTTGTCGTGGCCGAGCAGGTCGACGGGCAGTGGCGGCCAATCACGCCCGAGCAGGTGCGGGCGGATTACAGCAGTCCCGCCGCGCGCGCCGACGCCGGGCGCCGGCTTGCCGCGATGTGGCAGCGCATCTGGCACGAGCCGGCAGCCTCCGCGACCGGTGCCGCGCACCCATAGATCCACGCCATGCATGGATGGCGCGAACAACAGCCACGCATGGCATGGCTCTACTGCGGAAGGCGGTTGAGCTTGATCGAACGGTTCAGCACCTGGCGCGGCACGTTGGCGATATCGAAACCGACGAACGCCAGCAGGAACTGCAGCCCGGAAATCAGCGCGACCATGGCGATCATGATCGTGCCCACCGGCGTAGCCACATCGGCCTGCGCCGATCGCACCCAGTGATATAGCCCGAACAGCCCGCCGAAGGCGAGCAGGCTGCTGCCGGCGATCAGCTCCAGCGAGGCGATGCTGAGATCACGCAGGAAATAGTTGTAGGCAATGCGCTTGAGCGTGTTGCGCAGGTGCTTGAAGGTGAATTCGCCCAGGACGCGGCCGATGCGCAGGTTGCTTGTCTCGTCGGCGTAGTGCGCATCCATCGCCACATCCTGCACCACGGCGCGCACGGTGTTCAGGCGGAACAGCATGTCGGTCTCGAAGAAGTAGCGGTCGCTGACCGCATCGAGCTTGAGGTGGCTGGCAACCTTGGCATGGATGGCGGTGTAGCCGTTGGTCGGATCGAACACCTGCCAGTACCCGGATGAGGCCTTGGTCATGAAGGACAGCAGCAGGTTGCCCAGCCGTCGCACCGGGGGCATGCGGCGGATGTGGGTCAGGTTCCAGAAGCGGTTGCCCTTGGTGTAGTCGGCGTGGCCGTCGGCGATGGGCGCGACGAAGTCCATCAGCAGTGCCGGGTCCATCTGCCCGTCGCCATCGACCTTGACCAGAATGTCCATGCCATCGGCGATCGCCGCGCGGTAACCGGTCTTGATGGCGCCGCCGACGCCGCGGTTGTGCGGATGGAACAGCACGGTGATGCGCGGGTCGTTCGCTTCGGCCTGGATCAGCCGGCCGCTGCCATCGGGGCAGGCATCGTCCACGCAGTAGATCGCGGTCACCACCGGGTCGATCGCGGCCAGCACCGCCAGCACGTGGCGGGTCACCTTGTAGCAGGGAATCACCACGGCGATGCGGGGTGAGGCAAGGGCGTGAGCTGCGACATTCATGGTGGGGCTCACTGTAGCGTGCCATCTGCAGGAAGCGACGGCGGTGCCAGCAGAACCGTGGCCGGTACTACCACCTGGTCTCCCTGCAGCACACGGGGGGCATCGCCATCGGTCGCCACCGCAACGTGGTGATAGCGGTTGAAGGTGAAGTTGAATTCATTGTCCGGCATGTCAGGGAAGTACCTGCCGAAGTAACCCATCTGCGGCAGGTACAGCACGTGGTTGACGGCAGGGATGCCGAGGCCGGGCAGCAGCCCGCCGTAGGCCCCGGGTGCAACCAGCACACCGTCGGCATTCTTGCGGGCGCCCTGTGCCTGCAGCGCCTCCAGCACGGCAGCGCGGTCCATCGCGAAGATCGGTCCGGCAGGCTGCACAGGGTTGAACAAGCCATTGCCCAGCAGGTTGGCCAGTGCGGCCGTGGCCAGCACCAGGCTGGCGGCATGCACCGACAGCTTTGGGCGGCGGGCGGCAATGGCCAGTGCCGCCAGGCAGAGGTAGGGCAGTGCGTCGGCGGCGCTGTGCAGGCGGCTGAACTGGCCTTCGCCGAACAGGAACTTGGCCACGGTGCCCATCATCAGCAGCGCAGCCAGCAGCAACAAACGCCTGCGCTCCAGGCGCACGCCGCATCGGACCAGGATCATTGCGCAGCCGATGTTGATCAGCAGGCCGAGCGCCAGCAGCGCGCGAGCAGGGGGCACCATCGACAGCCCGGTCAGCTTGCCGACCAGAACGGGCACGGGCAGGAAGATCCAGCAGGCGATCAGCAGTACGCCTGCAGCAAGGGTCAGCACGCTGCCGCGGTGGCCGTGCGCCCATTCGCGCAGTCGTGCGCCATCGGCAAGCACCAGCGTGAACAGCGGCAGCAGGCTGCCGAGTACGGCGATCTCGCACTCGTTGGAGGCTTTGAATATCGGCAGCGGTGCGAACCTGTAGGTCATCAGGTTCGGGAAGACGTGCGCGAACAGGGACGTCAGCCCGACGCCGCCTCCGGCGCTCTGGCGCTGGCCCGGATACACCGTGTTGCGCACGATCGGGATGATGTCGTGGAAATAGCCGACGAACACGGCCAAGGCCATCGCACCTGCGATGCCGGCATCGATCAGTCGTGGAAGCGTGAGGGCATCGCGGCGGAAGGCGAGTACCAGTACGGCCATGGCCAGCAGCGAGGAGATGATGAAGGGCGGATAGGAGACCGCGATTACCCAGGCCGCGAGTGCATACGCGCTGGCCGCGATGCGCAGCCAACGATTGCCGATGCGCAGCCAGGCTGCGGCGGCCCAGGGTGCCAGGGCAAATGCGCCGGCATTGCTGGTCCACCAGACCTGCACGAATGGGGCGAAGAAAAGCGTGGCCGAAACCAGCACTGCGGCCAGTACCGGCATCCGCAGTTGGCGCAGGAACAGGGCCCATCCGCTCAGGAAGGCCATGGCCATGAACATGAAGAAGAACGAATACGCGTTCGCTGCGGGTAAGACGAAGAACGCCCAGTGGTAGGGCTTGAACAGCAGTCCCCAGTCGAGCAGCGGCAGCGCCTGGAAGGTACGCAGCGACTCGTGGTAAGGCGAGTACGCGTTGATCTGGCCGAAGTCGTTGTTGACCGCGATCTGGATGTAGGGCGTGAACACGATCCACTCGTCGCTGCGGATCATGCGGGCGCTGCCGAGCAGCGGGTGCTGTGGTGCCAGGCCCAGATACTCGTAGGCCAGCGAGTAGGAGGATGGCGTCAGCGCGAATGCGACATAGAGAACGCACAACAGCGCGACGATTCCGGCGAGCAGGCGCGTCTGGCCGGGCAGGAGCCCGCCCGGACTCGCATCATGGGCGGGGAAAGGCGTTCGGCCGCTGTCACTCATCATGCGCTCGCAGGTAAGGTCCATCCATGCGCGACGTACCCGCACACCGATGCCTGAGGGCAATAGAGGGGGATCCCGGCACGCGCCGTTCCGAGGCCGGGACTGCGGGATTCTAGCCGGTTGCCGCCGGAGCCGCTGGCCGCCCGATGGCGAGGATGGGCCTCAATACACCGTGGCGCGGCCCTGGACGAACGAGTAGAAGAACACCGCGTTGGGATCGTTCTGCACCAGGCGGAACTCGCGGCGCATGCCTTCCACGGTGTCCTCGTCCACCGCGCCGGCCTGCAGCAGCTGGTCGGCGGCCGACAGCAGCAGCTGTTCCCAGAACGCGATCATCGTCTTGCGGCGTGCCGGTTCGCGGTTGTCCAGGTGGATGGTCTTGATCTCGGTATGCACGTCGCGGAAGCCGCCGGCCAGCAGCAGGTTGCCCAGCTTGGCGCCGACGAACGGGTCGCCGCCGTGGTCGTACTGGAAATCGTTGAAGGCCATCCAGTAACGCCAGATGTGCGGCGAATACGGGTCGAGCAGGAACGAGGCGTTCATCACTTCGGTGATGTACACCGGCGAACCCGGGGCCAGCACCCGGCGCACTTCGCTCAGCACACGTGCTGGTGACGGCACGTGCTCCAGCACCCAGCACAGGAACGCCGAGTCGAAGCTGCGCGCCTCGAACGGCAGCTCGCCGGCGTCGGCCTGCTGCAGGGTGTAGCGGTCGCTGCACCACGGCGTGCGCGCCAGGTTCTCGCGCGCGGTGGCCAGCTGCGTTTCGCTCAGGTCCACGCCGGTCACGTGCAGCTCCGGAAAGCGGCGCAGCAGGATTTCGGTCTGTGCACCGACGCCACTGCCAACTTCCAGCAGGCGACGCGCGCCGCTGTAGTCGATCTGGCCGAAGATGCTCGATTCCAGCAGCCGTGCCTGGGTCATCAGGCGCTGCTGCTCGGTGCCGGAGAATCCGTGCAGGTAGGTCGGGGAGGAAATCGGCGGGGTCATGGGGCGGGCTCTTGTAGCGTCGAGCGTGGCAGTACGCTCAGGCAGCAGACGACAGTGCCGGTTCCCCGGCGATCAGGCGGTCGAAGTATTCGCTGGTCAATGCGATCTGGCTGGCCGGATCCTCGGCACGGTTGACCACCGCGCGGAAGGCGGCATTCTCCGGCCGGTCCTTGGCATACCAGCCCAGGTGCTTGCGCGCGATGCGCACGCCCTGTGGCTCGCCGTAGAACGCATGCAGCGCGTGCAGGTGGCCGAGCAGGATGTCGCGCACCTCGGCCAGCGACGGTGGCGGCAGTTCCTCGCCGGTGGCCAGGTAGTGCGCCACTTCGCGGAAGATCCACGGCCGGCCCTGAGCGGAGCGCCCGATCATCACCGCATCCACGCCGGTTTCCTTCAGGACGTAGGCGGCCTTCTGCGGTGAATCGATATCGCCGTTGGCGATCACCGGAATGCGCAGCGCGGCCTTGATCTCACCGATGGTGGCGTACTCGGCCTGGCCGGTGTAATGCTGGTCGCGGGTACGGCCGTGCACCGCCAGTGCCGCAATACCGCTGTCCTCGGCGATGCGTGCGATCAACGGGCCATTGCGATGGTCGCAGTCCCAACCGGTGCGGATCTTCAGCGTGACCGGCACGTCCACCGCGTTGACCACGGCCTCGAGGATGCGCGCCACCAGCTGCTCGTCGCGCATCAGTGCCGAACCGGCCCAGGCGTTGCACACCTTCTTGGCCGGGCAGCCCATGTTGATGTCGATGATCTGCGCGCCGTGGTCCACGTTGTAGCGTGCAGCCTCGGCCAGCTGCTGCGGCTCGGTGCCGGCGATCTGCACGCTGATCGGGGCCGGTTCGCCGTCATGGTCCATGCGGTGGATCGATTTGCGCGTGTTCCAGAAGCGCGGGTCGCTGATGGTCATTTCCGAGGCGGCCAGACCCGCGCCCAGCCGTTTGCACAGCAGGCGGAAGGGCTTGTCGGTGACGCCGGCCATGGGTGCCAGCACGACGTTGGGGGCAATGGTGTAGGGGCCGATCTGCATGCGCCCATTGTAGGGCGCGGGCGGCGGTACGGCCGTGTCAGGCCCGCCTCGGTTCAGGCCGATCGGCACCCAGCTCATGCCGTACCGGCATCAACAGATGCTTGACGGTTGCTTCCGCCGCCCCCAAGGGCGGGCGATGGTAGGCGGCTACCCCAGGCTCTGCCAGGCCTGGCGGGCACCCAGCGCGAAGGCCAGCCCCAGGCCGAGGCAGACCAGTGAACTGACCACCCAGAAGCGCCGGCCGTTGTAGCCGGGCCGGAGCAGCGCCAGCCCGAAGCCCATCGCCGCGCGCAGCAGCAACAGCAGGGCGATGCTTGAGAGGACCAGACGACTGGCTGGCAGCGGCGAATGCCAGCCCGCGGCCGCCAGTGCATACAGCGTCCAGGCCACCAGCACGGCTGTAATGCCGGCGGTCATCAGCGGTGGCCACCAATGCCCGGCCTGCGCCAGCCGGACCATGCGCGGGCCAGCGCCGAACCACCGGTACCAAGGGGCGCCAAAGGCAATGCAGCCGATATGCAGCAAGGCCGCGATGGCACTGCCGGCGGCGGCAACCAGCAACCAGGGGAATCCGTCCATGTCATGCCCGTGCAAGAAAGCTGCGCGGATGGTGGGTGAGGGGCGGGATGCGGGCAATGCGACAGGCGGTCGCGGCCGCTGGGAACTGGCCAAAAGAAAAGCCCGGGTGTCTACACACCCGGGCCCTTTCATCCACGCATGGCGTGGAATTACTTGGCTTCAGCGTCGGCCGGGGTGAAGCGCGGCATGGCCGCTGCAGCGCCTTCCTTCTCGGTCGAACGGCCAGCGAACTGGTTGGCGAAGCGTACGTGACGGGCGAACGGGGCGTCGGCCACCTGCGCCAGCGACGCGGCCAGCGCACCGTTGAAGGCGTCACCGGCACCGGTGGTGTCGATCGCCTGCACCTGTTCGGCGCCCACGCGGTAGTACGGCTGGGTATCGCCGCGCAGGTTCTCGTCGGCATGCGACACGAACACGCCCACCGAACCCAGAGTCACCACCACGGTGCCGTTGCCGACCAGCTTGCGGCACAGCGCGTGCAGGCTGGCGCCATCCAGCGCAGCGACGTCGTTGGCATCCACGCGCTCACCGACATGGCGGCCGAGCAGGGCGGCGAACTCGGTCTCGTTCGGGGTGATCACATCGGCCAGCTTGAGCAGGCCGATGGTCGAAGGGGCGTCGGCCGGTGCGGTGTTGAGCACGGTGATGACGCCGGCCTCGCGGGCCGTGGCCAGCGCTGCTTCAATGGTCTGCACCGGCGATTCCAGCTGCACCAGCACCACCTTGGCGCCGGTCAGAAGGGCCTGCTGCTGTTGCAGGAAGTCGGTGCTGAGCGCGGCGTTGGCACCCGGGCCGATCACGATGGTGTTGCGGCCACGGGCATCGACGTAGATGCCGGCGGTGCCGGTCGGTTCGCTGCTGGCTTCGGCGATCAGCCCGAAGCCGTCCTGCGCGGCCAGCTCGCGGGCGGTGGCGCCACCGGCGTCGTCGCCCAGCGCGCAGACGAAGTGGGTGTCGGCACCGGCGCGGCAGGCTGCCACGGCCTGGTTGAAGCCCTTGCCACCGGGGCCGGTGCTGTAACGGCCGGCAATGGTCGCACCCGGTGCCGGCAGCGACTCACACCGCCACACGTGATCGACATTGAAGGAACCGACGACAACGACACTGCTGCTCATAGGGAATCTTTTCTCAACCAAGGGTTCAACTGAAGTGCGTCAGCACGCCGGCGATGGTCGCCGTCATGAAGGTGGCAATGGTACCGCCCAGCACGGCGCGCAGGCCGAACTTGGCCAGGTCGTGGCGACGTTCCGGGGCCAGGCCGCCAATGCCGCCGATCTGGATCGCGATCGAGCTGAAGTTGGCGAAGCCGCACAGCGCGTAAGTAGCGATCAGGCGGCCTTCTTCGGACAGGCTCACGCCGGCGATCTGGCCGTTCACGATCTGCGACAGCTCGGTGTAGGCCACGAACTCGTTGATCACGACCTTCTGGCCGATCAGCGAACCGACGGTGGTGGCATCGGCCCACGGGGTGCCGATCACCCAGGCGATCGGGGCCAGCACGTAGCCGAAGATGGTCGACAGGTTGGTCGGCTTGCCGATGGCGGCGGCCAGGCCGGTCACATCGCCGATCCAGGTCAGCGGTGCGTTCAGCAGCGCGATCAGGGCGATGAAGGCCAGCAGCATCGCGCCGATGTTCAGCGCCAGCTTCAGGCCGTCACCGGCGCCGGCAGCAGCCGCGTCGATGATGTTGCTGGAGGTCTTTTCGACTTCCATCTTCACCGTGCCGCGGGTGAGCGGGGTGCCGGTTTCCGGGATCAGCAGCTTGGCCACGACCAGCGTGGCCGGGGCCGCCATGATGCTGGCCGCCAGCAGGTGCTTGGCGTAGAAGGCCTGCTGCGCCGGATCACCGCCGCCGAGCATGCCCACGTAGGCCGCCAGCACGCCGCCGGCGATGTGCGCCATGCCGCCGATCATCATGGTCAGCAGCTCGGACTGGGTCATCTTGGCGATGTACGGACGCACGGTCAGCGGCGCCTCGGTCTGGCCGATGAAGACGCTGGCGCAGACGCTGGTGGTTTCCGCACCCGACACGCGCATCACCTTGGTGATCGACCAGGCCATCACGCGCACGATGCCCTGCATGATGTTGAGGTGGTACATCACCCCCATCAGCGCAGAGAAGAAGATGATGGTCGGCAACACCTGGAAGGCGAAGATGAAGCCGTAATTCTTGGTATCCATCAACGAGCCGAAGATGAAGCCCGAGCCTTCGTTGACGTAGCTGAGGATCTTGACGAAGCCCTTGCCCAGCGCGTCGAACACGTCGCGCCCGCCCGGCACCAGGATCACCAGCGCCGCAAAGGCGATCTGCAGAGTGATACCGGTGGCAACCAGCTTCCAGTCAACCGCGCGCTTGTTATTGGAAAACAACCAGGTGATGCCGATCAGCACCGCCAACCCGAACAGGCCGAAGCCGATCCTGCCCAAACCTTCGACCATGTGAGTGACTCCCCTGGGGCGTCGCGAAAAACGGGAAGCCTAGTGCAGGGCAGGGGCCGGGGCAAGAAAAAGCAGCGTGCGCGCGGCCATCGGTGCCGATCAGGCCAGCAACGGCAAGGGCTTGCGGCTGGCGGTGGCAGGTAGAATGGGGCTCGATCCCGGCCCGGATGCGGGCCCGCAGCAGGAGATTCGCATGCAATACCGTCGCCTGGGCTCCACCGGCCTGCCGATTTCCGCCCTGTCCTTCGGCGCCTGGGTGACCTTCGGTGACCAGATCCCGCGCGACGAGGCCCGCAACCTGGTGGCCGCCGCCTGGGATCATGGCGTCAACTTCTTCGACAACGCCGAGGGCTATGCCAACGGCCGTGCCGAACAGGTCATGGGTGACGTGATCACCGACCTGCGCCTGCCACGCGACGGCTTCTGCGTGTCCAGCAAGGTGTTCTTCGGCAGTGCCAAGGACCCGCGGCCGACCCAGCGCGGCTTGTCGCGCAAGCACGTGACCGACGCCTGCCATGCCGCGCTCAAGCGCCTGCGGGTGGACTACCTGGACCTTTATTACTGCCACCGCCCGGATCCGGAGGCGCCGATCGCCGAGACCGTGCACGCCATGGACACCCTGGTGCGGCAGGGCAAGATTCTCTACTGGGGCACCTCGGAGTGGTCGGCGGCGCAGATCCAGCAGGCGCTGGACATCGCCGAGGCGCGCAACCTGCAGGGCCCGTCGATGGAGCAGCCGCAGTACAACCTGCTGCACCGCGAACGGGTGGAGGTGGAGTACGCACCTCTGTATGCCGGCGCTGGCCTGGGCACCACCATCTTCTCGCCGCTCGCCTCGGGCCTGCTCACCGGCAAGTACGACCAGGGCATCCCGGCCGATGCGCGGCTGGGGCGGGAAGGCATGGAGTGGTTGCAGGACCTGGTGCTGGGTGCTGAGGCCGAGGCCCGCCTGGGCCAGGTGCGCCGATTCAGCGAAGTGGCACGTGCGCTGGGCCAGGCGCCTGCCACGCTGGCGATTGCCTGGTGCCTGCGCAACCCGAATGTCTCCAGCGTGATCCTCGGCGCCAGCCGGGTCAGCCAGCTGCTGCAGAACCTGCAGGCACTGGACGTGCTTGAGCAGGTCGACGCCGCCGGCTGGGCCCAGGTCGAAGCCGTCTTCGCCTGACAGCCCTTTGTAGAGTCGAGCATGGCTCGACTCTACGGAGGCGCCGCGCTCATATTTGATTGATGCAGTCTATTGAATTTCCGAATTCGATCATTAATCTCATCAATGAAATTGAGAATGGTTGTTGATTGTCAACTGAGAATCATTATCATTTAACTCGTCCCTCGCACGAGTCCAGATGCTCATGAATGCTCAACCTGTACTGCTGCGCCCCGAAACGCTGACCCTCCGCGATCGTCCGGTCCGCGTCGTTCCGCCGGAAGAGGTCATCGACAGCGAAGCCCTGCTCAAGGGCCGTCGTGAAATCCTGATCCAGCACGGCGACCGCTTCTATCGTCTGCGGCACACCAGCAACGACAAGCTGATCCTGACCAAGTAATCGCGGCCTGGTCGCCCGCCTCCCTCCCTCCTGCCGGCTGCGCCGACAGGGTGGGCGGCCCGTCCGCTCCCGCTCTCTCCCCCTCGGTCTACCGCGTGCACCTTCCGGGTGTGCCGGTAACCGGGGGTTCCCCTGCCTGACCGAATGAACCTGATGACCCGCCATACCGCCCTGTGTCTCGCTGTCTGGATGGCTTTGCCGCTGTCCGCCCACGCTGCCGCCGCCGCTGCGCCTGATGCGCGCGAATTCGATCGGGTGCAGGTCACCGCCACCCGCACCGAGCGGGCCGTGAGTGACGTGGCGGCCACCGTGGACGTCATCGACCGTGAGCAGATGGACCGGCACCTGGTGCAGGACATCAAGGATCTGGTGCGCTACGAGCCGGGCCTGTCGGTTACCCGCAGCGCGACCCGCTTCGGCCTGGATGGTTTCCGCATCCGTGGCCTGGACGGCAACCGCGTGCGCATCCAGACCGACGGCATCGTCATGCCGACGCGGTTCGACATCGGTTCGTTCGCCAGTTCCAACCGCAACTTCACCGACCTCGATACGCTCAAGCGCGTGGAGATCGTGCGCGGCCCGGCCAGCTCGCTGTACGGTTCCGATGCACTGGGCGGCGTGGTGGCGTTCGTCACCAAGGACCCGGCCGACTACCTCAAGGACGGCAAGAACAGCTACTTCGGACTGAAGTTCGGCTACGACGGCGAGTGGAAGGGCCTGCTCGGCGGTGCCACCGCCGCTTTTGGTGGCGACCACTGGAGCGGCCTGGTCAACGTCAACCACCACCAGGGCCAGGAGTCGGACAACAAGGGAACGGTGCGCAGCGACAACGACACCCGCACCGCGTCCAATCCGCAGGACCGCGACGGCCGCAGCCTGCTCAGCAAGCTGGTTTATGCGCCGAGCGAAGACCAGCGCTTCCGCCTGACCGTGGAAGGCAACGAAGACACCACCGATACCAACGTGCTCTCGGCAATTGCCAGCATTGCGCCGCCCCCCGGCGCGCTCGCTGCCGCCACTGGCATGAAGTCCCACGACACGCAGAAGCGCACCCGCGTCTCCTTCGCCCACGAAATGGACGCGCTGGACCAGCCGTTTGCCGACAGCCTGCATTGGCAGGTGTATGCGCAGAACAGCGAAACCCGGCAGCAGACCGACGAAACCCGCACCGACGGCAGTCGTCGTCACCGCGTGTTTTCCTTCGACCAGCATGCCTATGGCCTGCAGGCGCAGTTCAACAAGGCCTTCAGCACCGGTGCGGTCGAACACGCGTTGACCTACGGCTTCGAGGGCACGCGCACCGAGATCCGCCAGAAGCGCGACGGCTACCAGGTCAACCGTGCCGGTGTGGTCAGCAACACCGTTACCCCGGACACCTTCCCGGTGCGTGACTTCCCGATCAGCAAGACCACCGAGTTGGGCCTGTACGCGCAGGATGAAATGCGCCTGGCCGACGGCAAGCTGTCGCTGGTGCCGGGCGTGCGCGTGGACCGCTACGAGCTGAAGCCGGAGGTGGACAGCATCTTCGCCGAAGACAATCCGACGACCGCCGTAGCGCAGCTGAAGAAGACCAGCGTGTCGCCGAAGCTGGGCATGGTCTGGCGCTTCACCGACCAGTGGTCGCTGTTCGCCGGGTATGCGCGTGGCTTCCGTTCGCCGCCGTACAACGACGTCAACATCGGCCTGACCAATGTCGCCTTCCGCTATACCGCCATCGCCAATCCGGATCTGAAGCCGGAAACCAGCGATGGCTACGAACTGGGCCTGCGCTTCATCGCGCCGGCGGCGTACGTCAGTGTCAGCGGCTACTACAACGACTACAAGGATTTCATCGAGTCCAACGTCGATACCGGCCGCAACGCGCAGGGCTTGACCGTGTTCCAGTCGCAGAACATCGCTGATGCGCGGATCTACGGAGCGGAAATGAAGGCCGGCATCGAATTTGGTGAACTCAGCCCGGCGCTGAAGGGCTGGGCGCTGCGCAGTGCGTTGGCATGGTCGCGTGGTGACAACCGGACCGATGACGAACCGCTGGCCTCGGTCGATCCGTTGCGTGGCACGCTGGGCCTGATGTACGACACCGACAGCTGGGGCGTCGAACTGGCCGGCACCTTCGTACAGCGCAAGAAGCGCTTGCCGCCGCCTGCTGAGCAGACCAATCCGAACGCACCGGCGCCGTTCGTCTACCAGCCGGCCGGCTACGGCGTGCTGGACCTGATGGCGCACTGGAACTTCGCACCGGGTGCTACCTTCAATGTCGGTGTGTTCAACCTGGCCGACAAGCGCTACATCGAATGGTCGTCGATCACCCCGAGCCTGATCACCAATCGCGCACTGAGCGATCGCTACAGCAGCCCGGGCCGCACCTTCTCCGCCAGCCTTGCCGTTTCCTGGTGACCTCATGAGCCGAGCATTGTCCGCACGCAGGAATGACTCCATCGCCGCGCCGCACAGCGCGGCCTGGCCAACCCCGGCACAGCTGGCCACGCTCGGCACCGTGTTGTGCCTGTACCACGCCGACGGCAACGAGCTGGGCGGCTGGCGCCAGGCGGTGCGTGTACATGCCTGCCAGGGCGTGGACAGTGAAGGCCTGCGCGAAAGCCTGTGCTTCCTCGATGGCCGCGGTCGCTGCGTGTGGCGCCTGTACCTGCTGCCGGACAGCGATTTCCTGGCCTGGGACCGGCTGGTGGCCGCGTTGCCGCCGGGACCGGAACACGACAGCGATGGCAGCGTCGGTGAACGCCTGTGGCGGCGCCTGGCCGGCCATCTCGGTGGCCAGCGCTGGCGCCTGTGCGCGCTGCGCCTGCATGCCGCCGACGACGGGCGCACCCTGGCTGCCAGCCTGTCGACCCTGTCTTCGCTGGGCGCGGTCACCGCACGCCGCATCGCACGCCTGGAAAACGCCGAAGGCGAACTGGCGATTGACGACTGCTGCTGTGCCGACGCCGCCCGGCGTCCGGCGCCACGAATTCCCGGCGACCTGCCGCTGATCCGCCTGTGACCCTCTCCTGATGGAACGCCCGTTGGCCACGGATGGCCCCTCAATGAATCTGCAACCCCGAAGGAAGACCCTGATGAAGCTCCAGACAGCCAGCGCCATGCTGCTGCTCGCCGCCAGCGGCGTGGCCAGCGCGCAGCCCTCCGATATCGCCCGCGACCACGACAGCATCCTTGCCATGCAGGGTGAGTACACCGTGGACTTCGCGTTCGACGAGACCGTGCTGCTGAAGCCGGGCTACGAGCGTGCGCCGGCGATGCGCAGCGGCGGCAATGAAGTGGTCATCGTGGTCGAAGACACGCCGAAGCGCATCGTGCTGCAGCACCTGCTGCTGGACGAGAAGAGCGGCCACATCACCAAGCACTGGCGCCAGGACTGGGTGTACGAAGCACCGAACCGTTTCGAGTTCAGTGCCGACCAGACCTGGAAGGTGCGCAGCATTCCGGCGGCGGTGAACCAGGGCGCCTGGACCCAGTGCGTGTACGAAGTGAGCGACGCACCGCGCTATTGCGGCACCGGCACCTGGACCTACACCAACAACGTGCCGAGCTGGACCAGCGACCTGAGCTGGCGTCCACTGCCGCGCCGTGAGTACACCAAGCGCAGTGACTACAACGCGCTGGCCGTGATCAACCGCCACACGCTGACCCCGAACGGCTGGACCCACGAGCAGTTCAACACCAAGGTGCAGCGCAACGCCGATGGCAGCCAGGTGGAGATCGCCCGCGAGTTCGGCTTCAACGACTACGTGAAGACCACCGAGGTCGACTTCACCCCGGCGCGCGACTACTGGAAGGCCACCGCCGGTTACTGGGCAAAGGTGCGCCAGCGCTGGGACGGCTTCCTCGGCCAGGCCCCGGGCGTGCACCTGAAGACCAAGATCGACGGCATGGCGATGATCATCCCGATGTTCACCCAGGCCGAAGAGATCCAGGCCGGCAAGAAGGTGAAGGACAAGCAGATCGACGACGTGTTCGCCAAGTACGTGGAAAAGGCCCTGTAGGTCGAGCCATGCTCGACTCATGGCGCGGATCCTCTGGTCAGGTGCCGCGCCGCATATCCGCTCCTGGTAGGTGCCGAGCTTGCTCGGCACGCTCTTCGTTGGCGATTGCACACCGCATCCACGCATGGCGTGGATCTACCGTGCCGCATATCCGCTCCTGGTAGGTGCCGAGCTTGCTCGGCACGCTCTTCGCCGGCGATTGCACACCGCTTCCACGCATGGCGTGGATCTACCGCGCCGCATATCCGCTCCTGGTAGGTGCCGAGCTTGCTCGCACGCTCCTCGCCGGTGATCGCACATCGCATCCACGCGTGGTGTGGATGTGCCGTGCCGGATATCCGTTCCTGGTAGGTGCCGAGCTTGCTCGGCACGCTCTCCATCGGTGATCGCACACCGCTTCCACGCATGGCGTGGATCTACCGCGCCGCATATCCGCTCCTGGTAGGTGCCGAGTTTGCTCGGCACGCTCTCCATCGGTGATCGCACACCGCATCCACGCATGGCGTGGATCTACCGTGCCGCATATCCGCTTCTGGTAGGTGCCGAGCTTGCTCGGCACGCTCTCCATCGGTGATCGCACGCTGCATCCACGCCATGCGTGGATGCCCTGCACTCAGGACACCGGCCCGCTCAAGGTGGTCAGGTCCAGCCCGGCGTCCTGGAAGGCACGCAGGGTGGCCTGCAGGCTCGCCTCGTCCTCGCGGGTGCGGACGCCCATGACAGCTTGGTGGCAACGCACTCGATCCGTGCTGCAGGCGCTCCGGTCCGGCAGCAGCAGCGCGGTCTGTGCGACGAGGATCGCCATGTGCGCCACTTCCTTTCTCGGCTTCGGTTGGCCCCGGTAGAACCGGTCGAACTCAGCACGCAGGTCGGCCACCACGTCGGTATCGCTGCGCGTGCGTGACACGCTGGCCGGAACCAGAGAGGTCGGGTGGCCCTCGTGGAAGGCTTGCGCCTCGTCGGCCAGCACCGTTTCCAGTACGAAGGCCTGCACCGCGTCAGGAACATAGCCCTCCGCCGCGCGGGCGTCTGCAGGCAGCATCGCACCGAGCAGCGGGGAACTGGCCAGAAGGATGCGCAGACAGAGGCCGTATTTCATCTTCATTCCTTGAACCTCGGGAGCGGGGGAGCAACGTTCAGCGCTTCCGGACGATCTGATCGAGTGGGGCGCGCAGCATACCGCCCGCCCCACCGGTGTGTGTCGCAACCGCATCACGCCTCGCGCAGGGCCAGTGCCGGCGAGGTATGCAGGATGCGCCGCGTGCCCCACCAGCCGGCCAGCAGGCTCAAGCCGATGCCGACCACACCGCCGATCAGCAGGCCCGGCCACGGCGGCAGCAGCGGCAGCTCGAACACCTTCTGCGAGACCGCCACGCCGATGGCTGCGGCGGCGCCCACCGCCAGCAACGCTGCCAGCGTGCCCAGCGCGCCGAACTCCACCAGCACCGCGCCGCGCAGCTGGCGCCGGGTCGCGCCCAGCGTGCGCAGCACCGCGCTGTCGTAGCGACGCTCGCCCGCCGTGGCCTGCAGCGCGGCCAGCAGCACCAGCACGCCGGCCAGCAGGCTGAATACCATCACCAGCTGCACCGCCTGTGCCACCCGTTCCATCACATCGCGCACCTGCGAGATCACCGCATCCACATCCAGCAGCGACAGGTTCGGCTGCGCGCGTACCAGCTCGCCCAGTCCGGCCGCCTTGCCGGCCGGTAGATGGAACGCTGACAGCAGGTTGTGCGGGGTGTCGCCCACCGCATTCGGGTTCAGCAGCACAAAGAAGTTCGGCCGGAAGGTGTTCCAGTCGGCCTTGCGCACACTGGTTACGGTGAACTCGCGTTCCTGCTCGCCCACCGCGATGGTGATGCGGTCGCCCGGGTATACGCCGTAGCGCTTGGCCCAGCCGATTTCCACTGATGCTTCCGGCGCCGTGCTGTCCGCTTTCCAGAACGTACCGTTGACCAGCGTGTTGGCTGGCGGGAAGCTGCTGCGCCAGCTGAAGTTCAACGGCCGGTTCTCGTCATCGTCATCGCGCTGGGCTTCGCCGGACGTCTGCTGCCCGCTCTGTTCCGGCGAGCGGTCCACACGCAGCGGCGGCTTGCCGTTGATCGCGATCAGGCGACCGGTGGCCATCGGTTCGATGCTGGCGTCGTTGGCGCCCAGTCCACGCAGCGTGGCCAGCACGCTGTCGCGCTGTTCGGGCTGGATATTGATCAGGAAGTAGTTCGGCGTATCCGCGGGCAGTCGCTCGCGCCACTGCTGCAGCAGGCCGGGACCGGTCACCGCCAGCAGCAACAGCGCGCACAGCGACAGTGACAGCCCGACCAGCTGCATCACTGCCAGCAGCCGGCGCCGGGTCAGCGCCGCCAGGCCCAGTCGCCAGTTGCCGTGCAGGCGGTGCTGCAGGCCACGCAGCAGCTGCAGCAGCACGAAGCCGACCACGCCGGCGGCCAGCGCCAGCGCGGCCAGGCCGCCCAGCACCCACAACGCCAGCTTGAGGTCGCCGGTGACCTGCACCGCCAGCAGCAGACTGGCGGCCAAGGCAGCCACGTAGGCCAGCAGCGAGGCCGGTGGCAGAGCGGCGAAGGAACGGTTGAGCACGCGCATCGGCGGCACCCCACGCAGGCGCAGCAGCGGCGGCAGGCCGAAGCCGAACAGCAGCAACAGGCCGATGCCAGCGCCGGTCAGCGCTGGCATCGCCTCGGGCAGCGGCAGGCGCTGCGGCACCAGGCTGCCCAGCACCTGCACCAGGCCTTCCTGGGCGGCCATGCCCAGGCCGATGCCGAGCGCACAGGCCGGCACCGCCAGCATCAGCAGCTGCAGTGCCAGGCCGAACAGGATGTCGCGCTGGCGCGCACCCAGGCAGCGCAGGATCGCCACCTGATCGATGCGGCGCAGGGCGAAGCGGTTGGCGGCCAGTGCCGTGGCCACGCCGGCCAGCAGCACCGCCAGCAGTGCGCTCAGGCCGAGGAAGCGCCCGGCCAGGTCGAAGGCCTGGCGCACACCACGCTGGGTGTCGTCCACGCTCAGCAGGCGCAGGCCCTTGACCTGCGGCAGCAACCACTGGCGCAGCGCGGCAATCTGGTCGGCTGGCCCGGCGAACATCAGCCGGTAGTTGATGCGGCTGCCCGGACCGAGCAGGCCGGTGCCTTCCACATCGGCGCGGTTGACCAGCAGGGTCGGGGAAAGCGTAAGCAGGTCGCCGCCGGTATCCGGCTCGGCCTCGATGATGCCGGCGATGCGCAGTGTGCCGGCACCGAATTCGAGGTCATCGCCGGCCTTCAGCCCAAGCCCCTGCAGCAGGCGTGGGTCGGCATAGGCCTGGCCTTTGGCCGGCATGCCGGCCTTGTCGATCAGGGCGCCACCAGGCGTGGACCGTACCCGCAGCGTGCCGCGCAGCGGATAGCCTGCCTGCACCGCCTTGATGCTGGCCATCTGGCTGGCCTCGCCATGGAACAGCACGCTGCCGAAGCTGGCGATGCGGGTGTGGGCCAGTCCACGTCGCTGTGCCTCGTCGGCGAACGCCTGCGGTGGATCGTCGCGCCCGGCGATGCCAAGGTCGCCGCCGAGCATTTCCGCCGCGCTACCGGTCAGCGCCAGGTTGACCCGGTTCACCAGCGTGCCCACCGCGGTCATCACCGCCACACCCAGTACCAGCGCTGCGAACACCGTCAGCAGGTCACCGGCCAGGGCCTCGCGGCGCAGCGCGCGCCACGCGTGCCGCAGCAGGTTCATGCCTGTGCCCCGCGCTCGACCGGCAGCAGGCGGCCGTCGTCGATGCGATGGATGTACTGGCAACGCTGGGCCAGGCGCAGGTCGTGGGTGACCAGCACCAGCGTGGTGCCGCTGCTCGCGTTGAGTTCGAACAGCAGGTCGCTGATGTGCTGGCCGGTTGCGTGGTCCAGCGAGCCGGTCGGTTCATCGGCGAACAGGATGCGTGGGCGGGTGACGAAGGCACGTGCCAGCGCCACGCGCTGCTGCTCGCCGCCGGACAGCTGGCGCGGGTAGTGGCGGGCGCGATGGGCCAGGCCGACCTGGGCCAGCACCTCGTCCACCCGTGCACGGTCCTCGCGCCCGGCCAGCTCCAGCGGCAGCGCCACGTTCTCGGCGGCGGTCAGCGCCGGCAGCAGGTGGAAGCTCTGGAACACGAAGCCCACTTCGCGTGCGCGCAGCTGCGCGCGCGCTTCCTCATCCAGTGCCGCCAGATCGTTCCCGGCCAGGCTGATGCGGCCGCGGCTGGGCAGGTCCAGCCCGGCCAGCAGGCCGAGCAGGGTGGTCTTGCCGGAACCGGAGGCGCCGACGATGGCCGCGCTGGTGCCTTCATGGACGGTCAGGGTGATGTTGTCCAGTATGTGGACTTCACCCTCCGGGCCCTGCACGGATTTGCCGACCTGGTCGACGGCGATGGCAACGGACGCGCTGCGGGGGGACAGGCTGTCGATGAGGAGACTCCAATGCGCAAGACGGGATGGAGCCGGCGAGCCGGCGCGATGATGGTGCTGTTGCTGGGGTTCCTGCTGCTGCCTGGGCTGGCCTGTGCCAAAGGTCCGGCCGGCACCGTGCTGGTCCTGGGCGACAGCCTCAGTGCAGCCCACAATATCCCCGCCGACGCCGGCTGGGTCAGCCTGCTGCAGCAGCGGGTCAGGCAGCAGTCGAAAACGCCGGCGCGCATCGTCAACGCCAGCATGAGCGGGGAGACCACCGCCGGCGCGCTGACCCGCCTGCCGGGCCTGCTGGCCAAGGAAAAACCGACCGTGGTGGTGATTGCCCTTGGCGGCAATGACGCGTTGCGCGGGCTGACCCCGGCGCAGGTGCAGGGCAATCTGGAAAAAATGGTGCAGGCCAGCCAGAAGGCCGGTGCCAAGGTGCTGCTGCTGGGCATCGACGTACCGCCCAACTACGGGCCGGCCTACCGCCAGCGCCTGGCGGCGGCCTACAAGGCGCTGGCCACGCAGTACAAGGTGCCGCTGCTGCCGTTCCTGCTGGAGGGTGTGGCGCTGCAGCCGGGCATGATGCAGGCCGACGGCCTGCACCCGACCGCACAGGCGCAGCCGAAGGTGCTGGACAACGTCTGGCCGCTGCTGCGACCCCTGCTCTGAACGATTTACATCCCTCTTGACGGAACTTCACATCGCGTCCACCGTCGATCCGGCATGTTTCACAAAGCTGAAGTTAGAGGGAATCACATGCGTCAGACGAAGGAGACCTCCGGCTTGGTGCTGGTGGTCGAAGACAACCGCAACATCTCCGAGATGATCGGGGAATACCTGGAAGGTCGCGGCTTCGAAGTCGACTATGCACAGGACGGCCTGGATGGCTACCGCCTTGCGGCGGAGAACAGCTATGACGTCGTGGTGCTCGACTTGATGTTGCCGCGCCTGGATGGCATCGAAGTGTGCCGTCGCCTGCGCAACGATGCGCGCAAGTCCACCCCGGTGCTGATGCTCACGGCACGCGATACGCTGGACGACAAGCTCACCGGCCTCGGTTTCGGCGCCGATGACTACCTGACCAAGCCGTTCGCGATCCAGGAGCTGGAAGCCCGCCTGCGCGCGCTGATCCGCCGCGAACGTCGCCAGGTGGGTTCGGAAGTGCTGAAGGTCGCCGACCTGGTGCTCGACCCGGTCAGCATGCGGGCGACCCGTGCCGGCACCGAGCTGCAGCTGTCGCCGATCGGCCTGCGCCTGCTGACCATCCTGATGCGCGAATCGCCGCGCGTGGTCACCCGCCAGGAGATCGAACGCGAGATCTGGGGCAACGGCCTGCCGGATTCGGACACCTTGCGCAGCCACCTGTACAACCTGCGCAAGATCATCGACAAGCCGTTCGACCGTCCGCTGCTGCATACCGTGCAGAGTGCCGGCTACCGCATTGCCGACATCGCCCAGCCGATGGCCTGAGCCGGACCCCGCGCCGGTGCAGCAACAGGCCCGGCCGGGATGTGGCCACGGACGAGGGCGGGGGATGACCGGATGGTGCTGCCACCGGTCATCGCCCATGCATCCGCACGGCGCAGAGCGCTGCCTATAATCGCAGCGCTCTGACCGGGACCCCGCAATGCCGCACGGCCTGCCGCGCAAGATCCGTATCGCTTTCATCCTGCAGGCAGTGCTGGCCAGCCTGGGCATCCTGCTGGGTGCGTGGCTGGTCTCGCTGGTGATCAAGCACAGCCTGGTTGGCGCCGCCCTGCGCGAGGAGGCGGCGTACTTCTGGACGCTGCACGAGGCCTCGCCGGTGCAGCCGCCACCCAACACCCAGAACATTCGTGGCTACCTGCTGGAAAGCGGGCAGTCGGCCCTGTCGCTGCCGGCCAACCTGCGCAACCTGGAGCCCGGCTTCCACGAACTGCCCAAGGACGACCAGCTGGTGCTGGTCGATGTGCGCCCGGCCGGCCGCCTGTACCTGGTGTTCCTGCGCTCGCGCGCGGAGATGCTGGCGTTCTGGTTCGGCATCGTGCCGGTGCTGCTGACACTGCTGGCGGTGTATGGCGCCAGCTGGGTCACCTATCGGGCCTCCAAGCGCCTGGTATCGCCGGTGAACTGGCTGGCGCGGCGCGTCTCACGCTGGGACCCGGGCCACCCGGAGGCGGCCGACCTGGAGCCGAACAAGCTGCCGGCGGACATGCAGGGCGAGACCCGGCAGCTGGCGGCCGCACTGCATTCGCTGGCCAACCGGGTCAGCGCGCATGTGGCGCGCGAGCGCAATTTCACCCGTGACGCCAGCCATGAACTGCGCACACCGCTGACCGTCATCCGTGTCGCCAGCGACATGGCGCTGGGCGATGACAGCCTGGAGCCGCGCCTGCGCCGCAGCCTGCAGCGCATCCAGCGTGCCGGCCGTGACATGGAGGCGGTGATCGATGCGTTCCTGATCCTGGCCCGCGAGGCCGATGTCGAGCCGCAGATCGAGCTGTTCGACGTCAACGACATCGTCCGCTACGAAGTGGACAACGCCAACGAGTTGCTGGGTACGCGCCCGGTGTCGGTGCACCTGCACAGCGATGGCCCGGTGCAGCTGCATGCGCCGCCGCGGGTGCTGCAGGTGGTGGTCAGCAATCTGGTGCGCAACGCCTGCAGCTACACCGACGAAGGTCGCATCGACGTGCATGTGCACAACGACCGGGTAGTGGTGCGCGATACCGGCATCGGCATGTCCGCCGAGGCTCTGTCGCGCGCGTTTGAACCGTTCTACCGCGCCGAGCCGAGCCGCCCGCAGGGCACCGGCCTGGGCCTGTCGATCGTGCGCCGGCTGTGCGACCGCTTCGGTTGGAAGGTCAGCCTGGCCAGCGAGCCGGGCGAGGGCACCGAGGCCACGGTGATCTTCCGTTGACGCGGCACCAGCTGCCTCGGTAGATGCCGACCTTGGTCGGCGCTTTCAACAGGATTCACGCCGGTGCCCCATGCCAACCAAGGTTGGCATCTACCGGAGCGAGTCCGCACGCCTGCGTCAATCGCACTTCACCTTCGGTGCCAGCGCCCTGGTCCAGATCGCATACCCCGCCGGGGTCATGTGCAGCATGTCCTCGCGGAACAGCGTCGCGTCCGGCTGTCCATCGGCGCCGAGCATCGGCGTGTAGATGTCGGTGAAACCGGTATTGGGCAGCCTGGCCAGGGCGGCCTTGATCAGCGTGTTGGCTTCGTTGATCGCCGGCAGCAGGTGCGCACGCGACGGGCTCGGTTTGATTGACAGGTACTCCACTTTCGTCTTCGGCAGGTCGCGATGCACGCGCTGCACGAAGGCGACCACATCGTCGCGCACCTGCACGGCGCTGCGGCCGCTGTTGAGGTCGTTGTCGCCGGCGTAGAAGAACACCTTGCATGGCGCATACGGCACCACGATCTGGCTGGCATACCAGGTGCTGTCGCGCACTTCCGAACCGCCGAAGCCACGGTTGAACACCGGTTGGCCGGGGAAGTCGGTGGCCAGGCTCTCCCAGAAGCGGATCGAGGAGCTGCCGATGAACTCGATGCCACCGCGCGGCGGCGGGCTGGCCTGGTCCGCGCTGGCGAAGTGGGCCATGTCGCCGGCCCAGGCCACGTTGGAGACCTGATCGGGCACGCGCGGCGGCTTGGCCGGGCTCAGCGCCTGGGCCAGGGGGGCGGCGGTCAGCAGGCCCAGCATCAGCAGGCAGGTACAGCGACGGGACATCAGGCGCTCCAGCAGGGAAGGGGGAAGCCATCATAGAAGCTGGGGCGGGCCGGGGCTTGCCCCTGGCAGTCCATTCACCGGGCCGGTGCCGGGATGCGGCTGGCGGCCTTGTGGCAAAATGGCGGCCATCTGCCTATCCCTGTGCACCCATGATTCCCTGCCGTGCGTCTGAGCGGTCGCTGCGCCGCGCCCCTGTTGCTGGATGTTCCACCCGTGGCTGATCAGTTCGGCCATCTGCCCCGCGGCCCGCGCCGCATCTTCCAGGCCGCCCGCTGGTCCTGGCAGGGCCTGCGCGCCGCCTGGCTGCATGAGTCCTCGTTCCGGCTGGAGGTCTACCTGCTGATCCTGCTGACTCCGGTCGCGATCTGGCTGGGCCAGACCCCGGTCGAGCGCGCGCTGCTGATCGGCTCGATGCTGCTGGTCCTGGCGATGGAACTGGCCAACTCGGCCATCGAGGCGGTGATCGAACGTTACGGCAGCGAGATCCACGAGCTGGCCGGCCGCGCCAAGGACATGGGCTCGGCGGCGGTCTTCGTGCTGATGATGAACGTGCTTCTGTGCTGGGCGCTGGTCGTGGTCCCGCATGCAATGGCCGGCAATTACGGCTGATCCCCATTCCCCCACTGCCCTGAAGAGTTTCCATGTCCTTTGAGTTCCTCGCCGACCCCAATGCCTGGGTGACCCTGTTCACCCTGAGCGCACTGGAAATCGTGCTCGGCATCGACAACCTGGTGTTCATTTCCATCGCCGTCAGCAAGCTGCCGGAAGAGCGCCGCCCGTTCGCGCGCAAGCTCGGCATTGCGGTGGCCTGCATCACCCGTATCGGCCTGCTGGTGTCGCTGGCCTACCTGGCACACATGGCGGCCAACCTGTTCACGGTGGCCGGCATGGGCATTTCCATCCGTGACCTGGTGCTGATCGTCGGTGGCCTGTTCCTGATCATCAAGGGCTGCATGGAGATCAAGGAACTGATCAGCGGTGGTGAGGACGAAGACCCCAGCACCACCAAGGCCTCGGCCGTGTTTGGCTACGTGATCGCGCAGATCGCGGTGATCGACATCGTGTTCTCGCTGGACTCGGTGATCACCGCCGTCGGCATCGCCGACCACATCCCGGTGATGGTCGCCGCCATCCTGCTGTCGGTGCTGGTGATGCTGCTGGCCGCGAACCCGCTGGGCCGCTTCATCGATGCCAACCCGACCGTGAAGATGCTGGCCCTGGCCTTCATCCTGATGATCGGCGCGGTACTGATCCTGGACGGCCTGGACGTACACGTGCCCAAGCCCTACATCTACGCCGCGATGGGCTTCTCGGTGCTGGTGGAGTGGCTGAACCTGCTGATGCGCCGCCGCGCCCGCGAGCACAACGTGCCGGGTGCCGGTAACTGGTAAGCGGATCACCCGAACCCCCGGCCCTGCCGGGGGTTCTTCGTTTCGGGGCCGCTGCGCCCGCCGGGCATGGCCCGGCGCTACCGTTCGTGGCGTGGTCTGGTAGCGCCGGGCCATGCCCGGCGGGGAGGTTCCCGCCAACTGTGAATTGAGATCAACAGTGTTTTCCCGGGGCGAGGCTTAATCCGCGCCGACAAAGCGCGCAGGCTACGCGCTCTTTTCCAGAACCTGCCCCACGCAGGATGACCCCATGAACTCCAGAGCCGCCTTGTTGGCCCTCGCTGTTGGCGCTTTTGCCATCGGCACTACCGAATTCGCCCCGATGGGCCTGTTGCCGGTCATCGCCGACGGCGTGGGTGTGGGCATCCCCACTGCCGGCATGCTGATCACCGCCTACGCCGTGGGCGTGATGCTGGGCGCACCGGTGATGACTCTGCTGATGGGGCGCTTCGGCAAACGCACTGCGCTGATGCTGCTGATGTCGATCTTCGTGGTCGGCAACCTGTTGTCCGCACTGGCCCCGAGCTACGGCCTGCTGCTGCTGTCGCGCCTGGTCACCAGCCTCAACCACGGTGCCTTCTTCGGCATCGGTGCGGTGGTCGCCGCCAGCCTGGTGCCGAAGGACAAGCAGGCCGCAGCGGTCGCTACGATGTTCATGGGCCTGACCATCGCCAACATCGGTGGCGTGCCGCTGGCAACCTGGGTGGGGCAGCAGCTGGGCTGGCGCCTGTCTTTCGCCGGCACGGCGGTGCTGGGCCTGGTGGCGATCACCGCGCTGGGCCTGGCACTCCCGGCCTCGGCGCCGGGGCCGCGCCCGGACGTGCGCCGCGAACTGAAGGCGATCCTGCAGCCGCAGGTACTGCTGGCGATGGCCACCACGGTGCTGGGCGCTGGCGCGATGTTCACCCTCTACACCTACGTGGCGCCGGTGCTGACCGAGCTGACCGGTGCCTCCAACGCCTTCATCGCGATGTCGCTGGCCCTGATCGGTATCGGCTTCACCTTCGGCAACGGCATCGGCGGGCGCATGGCCGACTGGTCGCTGGATGGCGCCACACGCATCCTGCTGGCGGTCCTGGCCGTGCTGATGTGCGTGCTGCCGCTGGCTTTCATGAATCACGCCACGGCGGCGCTGGGCGTGCTGCTGTTCGGTGCGGCGACGTTCGCGATCGTGCCGCCGTTGCAGATCCGGGTGATGCAGGCCGCGAGCGAGGCGCCGGGGCTGGCGTCGTCGATCAACGTGGGTGCGTTCAACCTGGGCAATGCCGTGGGTGCGGCGCTGGGCGGTGCGGTGATCAGTTCGGGCCTGGGCTATGCCGCGATTCCGGTGGCCGGTGGCCTGCTAGCGGCCTCAGGGTTGCTGCTGGCATGGCTGGGGCGTCCGCGCGCTGCGGTGGCCGAGGCTTGCTGAGAGGGGAGGGTTTCCGGCAGGGCTGCGCCCTGCACCCGCCGAAGCAACAGCAACGGCAACAGCCTGCATTCCGTGGGTTGGCGGGGTGGGTCCGGTTGCGGGGGACGCCGTGAATCCGTCCATGGAGGCTTGGCCGCGGCATCCATGCCGCGGACACCCCCGCAACCGGACCCCCCCGCCTTCGACAGTTTCCCGGGGTCTGT
>NZ_JBJNRH010000020.1:0-69462 GCF_045809185.1 Nocardiopsis yanglingensis
CTGGATGTTGCCGTCCATGAACAGGCCTTTCGCCAGTTCAAGAACAGCAAACGTGGCTGGAATAGCCTGATCCGGTGGTTGCAGCAGTGGCCAGCCAAGCAGGTCGTGCTCGAGGCCAGTGGCGGCTACGAGCAAAAGGCACTGGATGCGCTGCATGAAGCAGGCCTGCCGATGGTACGAATCAATCCTGGCCGTGGCCGCAGCTTTGCCTCAGCCACGGGAAAGCAGGCCAAGACCGATCGTATTGATGCCATGGTGCTGGCCCACATGGCCGATGCCCTAAAGCTGACCCGCTACGTACCGCCAGCGGCTTGGCAGCGCCGTCTGGGTGAGCTGTGCCAGCGACGTCGCCACCTGGTCCAGATGCGGGTGAGCGAGCATCAGCGCATGCGCGCGTTCAGCGAACCCGGCCTGATTTCCATGCTGAATCAGCACCTGCGCGAGATCCAGAAAAGCATCAAGCAGCTCGACGCCACCATCGCAGCGCTGCTGGCCGAACAGGAAGGATGGCGTGACTTTGCCAAGCTCAAAGGTGCCGGCCCGGTGTTGATGGCAACCCTAGCCTGCGAGCTCCCAGAGCTGGGCAAGCTCAGCGGGAAAGCCATCTCGGCCTTGGTAGGGGTTGCCCCCATGAACCGCGAAAGCGGCACCTGGAAAGGGAGACGGAGCATTAGCGGTGGCCGCGCCGTTGTACGCGAAGCGCTCTACATGGCGGCGCTGACCGCCAAACGCTATGAGCCTCGGCTCAAGGAATTTTTTGAATCCCTCGTCGTCAAGCAGGGCAAGCCGGGCAAGGTGGCTTTGGTCGCGGTGATGCGCAAGATGCTGGTGATCCTCAACGCCCGCAAAAGGGATGCGGAGGCCCAGATGGCCTCCGCCTGACAAGACAGTTGCTACATTATCGTCAGACCGTCCGGGCCTCGCGGCGGCGGTGTACCCAGTAGTACAGCGTGGGAAGTACCAGCAGAGTCAGCAGCATTGCCGACAGCAGGCCGCCGATCACCACCACCGCCAGCGGCTTCTGGGTCTCGGCACCGATCGCATGCGAGGTCGCCATCGGCAGCAGGCCGAACATCGCCAGCAGCGCGGTCATCAGCACCGTACGCAGGCGCTGCAGCGAGCCCTGCACCACCGACTGCAGCAGGTCCATGCCCTGCTCACGCAGCTGGGCGAAGCGACTGAGCATCACCACCCCGTTCAACACCGCTTGCCCGAACAACGCAATGAATCCGATCGCCGCCGACACCGATAGAGGAATGCCGGTCAACCACAGGGCCAGGATGCCGCCGATCATCGCCAGCGGTACGTTGGCCAGGATCAGCGCCGCGCTGCTGATGTCCTTGAAGGCATCGAACAGCAGCACGAAGATGATCAGCACCGACAGCGGAATCACCCAGCCCAGCCGTTTCATCGCACGCTGCTGGTTCTCGAACTCCCCGGACCATTCCAACCGGTAGCCTTCCGGCAGCTGCACGCTGGCGTCCACGCGCTTGCGCATGTCGGCCACCACGCTGCCCATGTCACGACCAGCGATGAAGATGCTGACCGCCTTGACCCGCTGTGCGTTCTCGCGCGAGATGTTGATCGCGCCGCTGGCCATGCGGAAGTCGGCCACGTCGGACAACGTCACCGCGTGGCCATCGCCGATGCCCACCGGCACCGTACGCAGCCGTTGCAGGTCACGGTCGGCATCGTCCAGGCGCAACGTGATCGGGAACTTGCGGTCGCCCTCCCACAGCTCGCCGACCTGGCGCCCGCCCAGCGCGGTCTCGATCACCTCGTCGATGTCGCGCACGTTCAGGCCATAGCGCGCGGCGCGATCGCGGTCGATCTCGATCTGCAGCTGCGGCAAGGAGCCATCGCGGTCGATGAAGGCACTCTCCACGCCCTCCACGCCACGCACCTGGCCCAGGATCGCCTGCGCATGCTGGTTCAGCACGTCCAGATCCGAGCCACTGACCTTGATCACCACTTGGCCCTTGATCTGCGAGATGCTCTCCAGGATGTTGTCGCGCACCGGCTGCGAGATCGAGAACTCCGGCCCCGGAATGCGCTGCTCCAGCGTGCGCTGCAGGTCGCTCACCAGCTGCCGCTTGTCCACCCCCTTCGGCCATTCCTTCTCCGGCTTCAACGCCACCAGTGCCTCGATCTGGTTGGCGCCCTTGGCATCGGAGCCGTCTTCCGGCCGCCCCAGTTTGGCCACCACCGTCGATACCTGCGAGAAGGTTCCAACCAGCTCGCGGATGCGCCGCGACTGCTGCTGTGCTTCGGCCAGGCTGGTGCTGGGGTCAAGCGTGGCGGTCAGCCAGATCGAGCCCTCGTCCAGCTCGGGCAGGAACTCCGAGCCCAGGCGAGTGCCCAGTGCCAACGTACCCACCAGCAACGCCACTGCGGTCAGCACCACCGCACGTGGCCGGGCCAGTGCGCGCTCCAGGATCGGCCGATACCAGTCGGTCAGGCGGTCCATCAGCGGGTTGCCGTCGCGCATGCGGTCGCGCCGCAGCCACCAGTAGCAGAACAGCGGCACCACGGTCAGCGCCAGGATCAACGCACCGATCAACGCCGAGGTCACCGAGTACGCCATCGGCGCGAACATGCGGCCTTCCTGGCGCTGCAGGGTGAAGATCGGGATGTGCGCGGCGATGATGATCAGCATCGAGAAGAACGTCGGCCGGCCCACTTCCGATGCGGCTGAAAGAATGGTCGAGAACCGCGTCTTCCGATCAGCCGTAGGTGGCAGCTTCGACAGTCGCGAGACGATGTGCTCGGTGACGATCACCGCACCATCGATGATGATGCCGAAGTCCATCGCGCCCAGTGACAGCAGATTGGCCGGCACGCCCCACAGGTGCAGGCCGAGGAAGGTCGACAGCAGTGCCAGCGGCATCATCGCCGCGACGATCAGCGCGGCGCGGGCGTTGTACAGGAACAGCCACAGCACCAGGAACACCAGCACCGCGCCTTCCAGCAGGTTGCGGAAGACGGTCTTCAGCGTGGTCGAGACCAGCCACGAGCGGTCGTAGAACGGCTCGATGCTGACCCCGGCCGGCAGTTGGTTCGCCTCGATCTCGGCGATGCGCGCATGCAGGGCGTCGAGCACGTCGGACGGATTCTCGCCCTTGCGCATCAGCACCATGCCGAACACCGCATCGTCATTGTCGTCCTGGCCGACCAGGCCCTGCCGTGGCAGGCCGGTATCGGCGATGCCGGCGAGGTCGCGCACCAGGATCGGCGTGCCCCCACGCTGCGCCACCACCACGCTGCCGATGTCGGCCGGCGAACGCATCAGGCCCACGCCGCGGATCAGGAACTGCTGCTGCCCGCGCTCCACGTAGCCACCGCCGGCGTTGGAGCTGCCCTTTTCCAGCGCCTCGGCGAACTCACCGAGGCTGATCCCGCGATCACGCAGCTTGTCCAGGTCCGGCTTGACCTGGAACGTGCGCGCGAAGCCGCCGAAGCTGATCACATCGGCCACGCCCGGCACGGTGCGCAGGCTGCGCTCCATCGTCCATTCCTGCACGGTGCGCAGCTGGGTCGGCGTCATGTGCGGGCCCTTGAGCACGTAACGGTAGATCTCGCCCACCGCCGAGCTCATCGCCTCCAGTTCCGGCGTTACCCCTTCCGGCAACTCCACGCCCTGCAGGCGTTCCAGCACCTGCTGCCGCGCGAAGTAGTCATCGGCCTTGTCGTCGAAGGTCAGGATGATCATCGACAGGCCGAACTGCGTATGCGAGAACACCCGCACCGAATGCGGGATGCCGGACAATGCCACTTCCAGTGGCATCGTCACCTCGCGCTCGACCTCTTCGGCGGCACGGCCCGGGTGCAGCGACACCACTGTTACCTGGGTGTCCGACACGTCCGGGAAGGCTTCCACCGGCAGCACGCGGAACGCGGCAATGCCAGCGCCGATGAACAGCAGCAGTGCCAGCATCACCATCAGTGGCTGGCGCAGGCAGTAGGCAATCAGGCGATCGATCATGGGGCGGCGTGCCCCGTGCCGATGCTGGCGGCGGCGGGCGCACTGTCCGCCAGCTGCTGCAGCAGCAGGCCGCCCTCGACCACCACTCTGGCGCCTGCGGCCAGGCCCTCACGCACCCACAGCCGGCCATCGCCCAGTTCCTCGGCATGCACAGCGTGACGCACGAAGCGGCCCTTGCCCTCCTCCACGAACACCACCTGCTTGCCGTCGATCAGTAGTACTGCCGCATCGGGCAGCGAGACACCGCCCTCGGCCGGCAACGCCACCTGGGCGCGCACGTACTGCCCCGCCTTGAAGCCGCGTGCGCGGTTGTCCAGCTCGGCGCGCGCCTGCACCACGCGGCGCTCGCTGTCGACGAAGTCATCCACGTGCTGCAGGGTCGCCTGCAACGACTGTCCATCGGCACCGGGCATACTCACCTGCATGCCCGCCTTGAGCCGTCCGGCCAGGCTCTCGGGAACATCCAGCAGCAGCCACAAGCGGTCTGGATCACCAATCACCGCCAACGGCTGTTCGCTGTCGGGGCTGACCGCCATGCCCGGGCTCATCCGCCGCTCCACCAGCACGCCATCGATGGGCGCGCGCAGCGGCAGGCGCTGATCAACGCGCTGGCCATTGCCATACGCCCTGGCGAAGGCGGTGGCGCGCGCATGATCGGCCTGGCTGCCGGCGAAATTGGCCTCGGCCTCGTCCAGTTCGCGGCCCGACGCCACACCCGCCGCATGCAGTTCGCGGGTGCGCTCCAGCTCCCTGCGCGCCTGCTGCAGCTCGGCACGGCCACGCACGCCGTCGGCCTGGGCCTGGCCGAATTCGGGCGAGGTGATCCAGGCAATCACCTGGCCAGCCTTCACTTTCTGCCCTGGCTGCGCCTCGATGCGCGCCACCTGACCCGGCAACGGCGTGTGCAGTGCGCTGGAGCGCGTCTCATCCCAGACCACCCGGCCCGGCAGCTGCAGGCTGGCGCTGGCGCCGGCGGTTACCGCCTCGCTGCGTAGCACGTCCAACTGGCGGCTACCGGCAGGAAACTGGATCTGGCCAGCACTGACCTTCGGCGCGTCCTCGGTATACGACGCCGGTTCGCGGCCGCAGCCGCCCAGCAGGGCCAGCGCCAGCAAGGCCGGCAGCACGGCGTGTCGCGCCTGCGGGCGATAAGCGACAGTGGACTTCATCGGGACTCTCCTTCAGCAACGGATGTGGCCGCTTCCCAGCGCGCCAGGGCAATGGCATGGTCGGCACGCGCTTCAATCAACGCAGCCTCGAAATCGCGCCAACTGCGGCGCGCATCCAGCAGATCGGTCAGGCTGGCGGCGCCGCGCCGGTAGGCCAGCTCGATGCCCTGCACCGCCTTGCGTGCGGCGTCGGACTGCAGCCCTTCGTAGTCGTTGCGACGCTGTGCGGCGGACTGCGCGGTGGCCTGCAGCTGGTCCAGCTCGGCGCGTGCTTCGCGCTGCAGCACCTGCAGTTCCAGCGCGGCGCTGTCGCGGTCGGCCTCGGCACGCTGGATCGCACCGCGTGCGCGCGACGGGCCGCCCAGTGGAATGGTCAACGACACGCCCCAGGTAACACCGCTGATGTCGGTGGGCTCGCGCTCCGCCTCCACGCCCAGCTGGATGTCGCGATGCCGCTCGCTACGCGCCAGTGCCACGCCCGCGTCGGCGGCGGCCAGGCGCGAACGCGCCGCACGCAGGTCGGCGCGCTGATGCGGATCGAACGCGCGCACATCGGCCACGCTGCTGACATCCGGCCAGGGGTCATCGGCACTGAGGCCGCGGCTGTCATCGCTGCCGAGCAGCAGGCCCAGCGCATGCCGCGCGTCGCGCAGATCCAGGGCCGCCTCGCGCGCCGCGTCGGCCACCGCCAGATCGTCCACCGCCAGCCGCGCACGATCCACCGGCGCCATCGCCCCGGTGGCCACCTGCTTGTCGGCCGCCGCCATCTGTTCGACCGAACTCTGGCGGTTGGCGTCGGCAATCTGTGCCCGCTCCTGCGCACCCTTCAGGCCGAAATAGGTTTCGTGCAGCGCCACCTGTTGTCGGCGCCGCGTATCAAGCATCTCCAACCCGGCCACTTCCAGCAGCGCATCGGCCTGGCGGATACGCAACGCGCGCTTGCCACCGCGCTCCCAGGTCCAGCCCAGGCCCAGCGTGCTGTCCACCCGCTTGTCCTGCCAGCGCCCAGGGCCGATGCCATGCTTGGGGCTGATCTTGCTGGTGCCGATCGAAAGCTCGGTGGCGGGGCGCAACGCCGCCGTCTGCGCGTCGCCCTGCACGCCGCGCAGTTCCAGTGCCGCCGCACGCAGGTCCGGGTTGTGTGCTTCCATTGCACGCTGCGCTTCTGCCAGGGACAGCGCCGAAGCCGCAGGCGCGCACAAAAGGGCGGCCAGCACGACCGCAAGACGAGGGGAGAAATTCATGCACGTCACGGTAAGGTGACGCACTTGCGCCAAACTTGCCCCAACCTTGCACGAAGCTTGCAATGCGAATCCTGCTGATCGAAGACGACGCCGCCCTGGCCGATGGACTGATCCGCGCCCTGCAGGGTGCCGGTCACCTGTGCGACCACCTCTCGCGCGGGCTGCACGCGCCGGCCGCGCTGGCCAGTACCCCATATGACGTCATGGTGCTCGACCTTTCGTTGCCGGACGTGGATGGCCTCGACCTGCTCTCGCGACTGCGCAACGACGGCGCTACCCTGCCGGTGCTGATCCTCACTGCGCGCGATGGCGTGGAGGACCGCATCCTCGGTCTCGACCGCGGTGGCGATGATTACCTGGCCAAGCCATTCGCACTGGGTGAGCTGGAAGCCCGCCTGCGTGCGCTGTCACGCCGCCGCAGCGATGCGCCGGCACAGAAGCGACTCGGCCGGCTGTGCTTCGACAGCATCCGCAATGAAGTGCAGGTGGAAGGCCAGCGCATCGAGCTGACCGCACGCGAGCTGTCTCTGGTCGAAGCGTTGATGCAGCATCCGGGCCGCACCGTCACCAAGCAGCGGTTGTTCGATGCGCTGTACAGCTGGGATCACGAGGCCAACCTGTCGGTGATCGAAGTGCATGTCAGCCGCCTGCGCCGCAAGCTGGAACAGGCGCGCGCCGGCGTCGGCATCCGCATGCTGCGTGGCCTTGGCTACCGGCTGGAGGCCGTGGGTGACTGAGCGCGTGCACAGCCTGCGCGGCCTGCTGCTGCGACGCCTTTGGCTGCCGCTGCTGGTGCTGCTGCTGTGCAGCGCAGTAGGTTCGTTCGCGCTGGCGCGCTTCTACGCCGGCCAGGTCTACGACCGCTGGCTGCTGGACTCGGCGATGTCGTTGTCCGAGCTGGTGACCGTGCAGGATGGCCGCGCCTCGATCGAGATCACCCCGGCCGTATCGCGCATGTTCACCTGGGACACCGCCGACGAAGTACATGGCGAGGTGGTCGACGCTGCAGGCGGGCGCCTGTATGGCGACCTGCCCGAAGCATTGCCGCGCCCGGCGAGCGCTGCCGCGGATGACGACGCGGTCTACTACGATGCCCGCCTGCGTGGGCAGCCGGTGCGCATGGTCGAAGTGGTGGTCAGCGCCGGGCCGGGCCATGACATCCGGTTGCGCGTGGCCGAGACGCTGCGCAAGCGCCACCGGCTGGAACGCAAGCTGCTGCTGACCAGCGTTCCGTTCCAGGCCGCGATCCTGGCACTGGCGGCGTGGCTGGCCTGGTCCGGCACCGGCGCCGCCGCACGCCACGCGAACCTGGTCGCACGGAAGCTGGCCAGCCCGCGGCCGGATCCATTGGCACCGCTGGACCCGGCGCAGGAAGCTCCCCGCGAACTATGGCCGGCGGTGGAGGCCTACAACGCCTTGCTGCAGCGCCTGGACGCGATGCAGGGGGCGCAACGCCGCTTCGTCAGCAACGCCGCACATCAACTGCGCACACCGTTGGCGGCCATGCAGGTGGAGCTGGAGAGTTCATTGCGCCAGCACGATCCGCAGGCCCAGCAGCTGGCGTTGTCCGGCACGCTGGCCGGGCTGGCGCGGCTGCAGCACCTGGTCAACCAGCTGCTGATGCTCAGCCGTTCCGAGGACCCGCAGGGCAGCGCGCTGCCGCTGCAGCCGGTGGATCTGGCCGTGCTGGCACGTGGCGTGGTGGAGCGTTACGCCGACCGTGCGTTGGCGGCGGGCGTGGACCTGGGTTACGACGGGCCCGACGACGGCGTGCAGGTACAGGGCGACCCGCAGCTGCTGCGCGAGGCGCTGGGCAACCTGCTGGACAATGCGCTGCGCTACGGTGCGTCATGCGGGGTGATCACCCTGGGCGTTCGGCACGAGGCCGAAGGTGTGCAGGTGTGGGTGGACGATGACGGCACCGGCATTGCCGAAGCCGAACGCGCACGCGTCACGGAACGTTTCTACCGGGCCAGCACAGAAGGCGACGGCTGCGGGCTGGGGCTGGCGATCGTGGCCGAGATCGCGCAGCGGCATGATGCGGCGTTGGTGATCGATACCGCCCCGATTGGTGGCGCGCGGGTGGGGTTGTGGTTTCGTTCCCGCTGACGTCCGGCGTGCCAACCAAGGTTGGCACCTACCCAAAAGCACCACGGCCTGCGGATTCCGGCAGATGCCAACCTTGGTTGGCGCCGTTGATGTTCCGCGTGCCAACCAAGGTTGGCACCTACCAAGTGCGAGGCAATGACGGCGGCAATGCGGCGCCGCCCATCATCACCGGCTCATCGAATACGGCGCCTGCGCGCCCTGCCCCGGCCATGCCTTGTTCGGCTCGGCCTGCATGCTGAAGCGCAGCTCGCCACCGGCCAGGATCTCGTCGTGGCGCAGGAAGGTGCGCTGTAGCGGCTTGCCGTTGAGGCTCACGCTGCCCACATAGGTGTGCTTGTCATCCAGCCCATCGGCCACGATGGTGAAGGTCTTGCCGTTCGGCAGTCGCATCGCGGTCTTCGGCAGGAACGGACGACCCAGGATGTACTCGCCCGAACCCGGTGCCACCGGGTAGAAGCCCAGCGCGGTGAACACGTACCACGCCGACATCTGACCGACGTCATCGTTGCCAGCCAGGCCATCAGGGCGGTCGGCGTACTGGGTGTCCATGATCTGCTTCAGGCGCGCCTGGGTGCGCCACGGCTGGCCCGCATGCGAATACAGGTAGGCGACGTGGTGGCTGGGCTCGTTGCCATGCGCATACCAGCCGATCAGGCCGGTGATGTCTTCCATGTGCTCGAAGATGGACGGATCCACCTTGGCGTTGAACACCTCGTCCAGGCGCGCGAGCAGCTTGTCGCTGCCACCATGCGCTGCCGCCAGCCCGGCGACGTCCTGCGGCACGTACCACGAGTACTGCCAGGCGTTGCCCTCGGTGTAGTCGGTGCCGTAGCCGCTGGCGCTGGGGTCGAACGGGGTGCGGAAACTGCCATCGCGCTTGCGCGCACGCATGAAGCCGGTGTCCTTGTCGAACGCGTTGCGCCAGTTGCCCGCACGCTTGTCGAAGGTGGTCGCGACGTCGGTCTTGCCCATCGCCTGCGCCATGCGCGCGATGGTCCAGTCATCGAAGGCGTACTCCAGCGTCTTGCTGGCCGCTTCGCCTTCCTCGTCGATCGGCACGTAGCCCAGCTCGCGGTACTGCGCGATGCCATCGTACGGGCCGTAGTTGGCGGTCTCGACCATTGCCTTCAGCGCCTTGTCGGCGTCGAAGCCACGAATGCCCTTCACGTAGGCGTCGGCGATCACCGGCACGGCGTGGTAGCCGATCATGCACCAGTCTTCCAGGCCGTGGAACGACCACACCGGCAGCATGCCGTAGGGGCTGTGCTCATGGTGGGCCAGCATCGAATTGACGAAGTCGCTGTTGCGCTTCTCCGGCTGCACCAGCGTCAGCAGCGGATGCAGCGCGCGGTAGGTGTCCCACAGCGAGAACGTAGAATAGTTCGTGAAGCCGTCGGCTTTGTGCACGGCATTGTCCGGCCCGCGGTACTGGCCATCGGCATCCATGAACAGCGTCGGCCCCAGCATCGTGTGGTACAGCGCGGTATAGGCACTGCGTCGCGCATGTTCCGGCGCATCGATATCCAGCACCGACAGCGCCTGCGTCCACTCCTGCTTGGCCTGCGCACGCACGCCATCGAAATCGAAATCGGCCACTTCCGCGTCGAGGTTGGCGATGGCGCCGGCCTCACTGACCGGAGAAATGGCTACCTTCACCACCAGCGGCGCGTCCAGCTTGCCGAAGGCGAAGGTGCCAACCAGCTGCTTGCCTTCGATCTGGGCGCGCTGCGCGGGATCCTTCTCGCCCGGCGGCGGGAAGCCCTTGTAGACGATGTCCTGTTCGGTATTGTGCAACTCATGCCCCGACAGCGGTCGCGAGAAACGCATCGCGAAGTACAGCTGGCGACCGGGCGCCCATCCACGGGTTTCGCGGAAGCCGGTCACCGTGCCATCGGCACGCACCCGCACCCGCGACCACAGTACCTTGCCCGGGTAGTCGTACATGCTGGTGCGCATGTCCAGCAGCACCTTGGCTTCGGCGCCCTTGGGGAAGGCATAGCGGTGCACGCCCACGCGCGCACTGGTGGTCAGCTCGGCGCGTACCTTGTAGTCATCCAGAGTGACGGCGTAGTAGCCTGGCTCGGCTTTCTCGTCGTCATGGCGGAAACGCGAGGCGTAGCCGCTGCGTGGCTTTTCCGGATCACCGCGCTCCAGGCCCGGATTGCCGGTGAACGGCATCAGCAGGATGTCGCCCAGATCCGAATGGCCGGTGCCGGAAAAATGGGTGTGCGAGAAGCCGACGATGCTGCTGTCGTCGTAGCGATAGCCGGCTGCCCAGCCGTAGGCCTTCTCGCGCGGCTGGATGCGCGTATCCGGGCTGAGCTGGACCATGCCGAACGGCACCGTTGCACCCGGATAAGTGTGGCCTTCCCCACCCGTGCCGATGAACGGGTCGACCGAGGCATAGGCCTTGTCGGCGGCCGTTCTGGCAGGCGCAGCCGAAGCCAGGCCGGAAGCGAGCATCGCCGTGGCGGCGACAACGATCAGGAGACGACGGTCCAGCGTGGGCATCGGCATTTGGATCGATTCAGGTGGTGGTCAGATGCTAGCACCGCGCCTGTCACGCTGCATGCTGCAGTGCGACTGCCCGGCTTCCCACGCCCGGTTCAATCTTCAATCGGGAAGCGCGCTCTGCAACGACATCAGGTCCGCACGATCCAACGGCCTTACCACCCGCGCAACCTCTTCTCCATCGTGCAGCAGCACCACTGTCGGCCACAGCTTCACCTTGAACGCTCGCCCCAATGGCCGTCCCTTGCCATCCTCGACCTTCCAGTGCGGCAGATCGTTCGCTTCGACAAAGGCCTGCAATGCGGGCTGCGCGGCCTGGCAATGGCCACACCAGGGTGCACCGAACTCGATGAGCTGCCAGCCGACCTGCGCCCCCACATCCGAGCGGTCGGGCTCCGCCGACAGGTGATCGCGCATGAAAGGCATCCGCGCTACGCCGCCAGCGCCTTCTGGATATCCGCCAACGGTGCGTTGGTCAGGTCCTTGGCGATGTCGCCCAACAGGCGGGCCTGGGTCTCCTTGTGCAGCAGCGGACGGATTCGCCCCAGCGTGGTCGGATCCGCGATCAACACCAGATGTGCATAGCGGTTCTTCAACGCATCCTCATTGAGCTGTTCCGCCACCTGCTTGGCGAAGGTGGCCTCATTGAGCTGCGAGACCGACATGTCCTTCGGCACTGCACCCGCAGGCCCCTGCCCGGACACACCCTGCTCGCTGATGTCCTGCAGGCGCAGTTCGCCTTCCTGCTTCAGGGTCAACTGGTGGTTGCTGCCCACGTTGGTGAACACCCGTGCCGAACCACCGTCGGCTACCACGATCAGGGTTCCTTCGGGAATCGTCCGCGCCATTGCATCCTCCATCAATCCAAAAAGTGGGTGTGCGCTCCACCTTATGCACGCCGATGTCACCAGAGCGCGCACAGGATGTGATCAGGTCATCGCAATCTGCAATCAGCGCTAAATTTCCCCGGATGCCTGCCGCTATGGCCTCCATCATCGCGAGGAACCTCTGTGTACGCTGGCTCACTGTTCCACGTCTGCTTTGCCACCAGTCTGGCGATCGCCGGCTGCGCAGGTTGCATCCATCAGTTCCTGTTGGGCCAACCGCTGTTCGCATTGGCCATCATGTTCTCCGTGCTGACGATGATCGGCGCCGCACTGGTCACACGTCGGCTGGCGCTTCCCGGCGCATTGGCCATGGCCTGCACCGTGTTCGGGTTGATGGCGAAATCGGCCTGAGCCATCTGAACAGGCAGTGTGGAACACAGCGTGCAGATCAGACTGCTTCGCTGCACGCTCACGCCGATGCCGTTATGATGAATCAATGATCGACAAGACCCACTACGTGACGGGCGCACCTGTTACGTGGGAAGCACTGCCGACCGGCGCTTCGCTTGCCACGAATGCTCCCGCCCTGCATTTCCATCGCCTTGCGCTGGATCCCGGCGGATGACGCCCGCAGGCCCTCTGCCTGCACTCCCTACGCTGATGTGATACCCGGCCGCTGACTGCGCGGCCGCTGTGATCCCGTTGTCGCGTCTCCGCCTCTGCGGCGGTGTTTTGCCGTGCGCGTGGCGTTGCGCCTGCACACATTCCCCGGCCCCCACGCCACCCATCGATGCCCTGCGCCACTTGCGCCCGCATCGCCGTTTCCGATTTCCGGGACACACCACGCCGCCCATTCCCCTATTCCATACCTACAAGGGAGCCCCCATGCAGGACACGCCCGAGGCACATGCCCATTTCGGCTGGTTCAAACGCCGCCGCCACCTGAAGGTCGATGAGATCACCGTCGTCGACAAGCCCATGCTCAAGCGCGCCGTGGGCGCCGCCGCACTCGGCAATGCCATGGAGTGGTTCGACTTCGGTGTCTACGGCTATCTCGCCGTCACCATCGGCCAGGTGTTCTTCCCCTCCAGCAACCCCACGGCACAGGTAATCGCCGCCTTCGCCACCTTCACCGTGGCATTCCTGGTGCGGCCGCTGGGCGGCCTGGTGTTCGGCCCGCTCGGCGACCGCTATGGGCGCCAGAAAGTGCTGGCATTCACCATGATCCTGATGGCACTGGGTACGTTCTCGATCGGCCTGATTCCCTCCTACGAGCGCATCGGCATCTGGGCACCGGTGTTGTTGCTGCTGGCACGTGTGGTGCAGGGTTTCTCCACCGGTGGCGAGTACGGCGGCGCGGCCACCTTCATCGCCGAGTATTCCACCGACCGCAACCGCGGTTTGATGGGCAGCTGGCTGGAGTTCGGCACGCTGGGCGGCTACATCGCCGGCGCGGGCACGGTCACCGCACTGCACATGCTGCTGAGCAACGGGCAGATGCTGGACTGGGGCTGGCGCATTCCGTTCCTGGTGGCCGGCCCACTCGGCCTGCTCGGCCTGTACATGCGCATGAAGCTGGAAGAGACCCCGGCGTTCCGCGCCTTTGCCGAGGAAGCCGAGAAACGCGAGCATGATCGCCCCGGGCTGGGTGCACTGTTCCAGGTACACGGCCGCCAGCTGCTGGTGTGCATGGGCCTGGTACTGGTGTTCAACGTCACCGATTACATGCTGCTGACCTACATGCCCAGCTACCTCAGCGTCACCATGGGCTACGCCGAGAGCAAGGGCCTGCTGCTGATCATCATCGTGATGCTGGTGATGATGCCGCTGAACATCGTCGGTGGGTTGTTCAGTGACAGGTTGGGCCGCCGCCCGATGATCATCGGTGCCTGCATCGCGCTGCTGGTGCTGGCCATTCCGTGCCTGCTGCTGGTCGGCAGCGGCAACGACTGGATGATCTTCCTGGGCCTGATGCTGCTGGGCCTGGCACTGGTGTGCTTCACCAGCTCGATGCCGTCCACGCTGCCAGCGCTGTTCTATACCCCGGTGCGCTACAGCGCGCTGTCGATCGCCTTCAACGTCTCGGTGTCGCTGTTCGGTGGCACCACGCCACTGGTGACGGCATGGCTGGTGGAACGTACCGGCGACCCGCTGGTGCCGGCCTACTATCTGATGGGCGCAGCAGTGATCGGCCTGGTAACCATGCTGTTCGTGAAGGAGACCGCCGGCCTGCCGCTGCGCGGCTCACCGCCGGCCGTCGGCTGCAAGAAGGAAGCCGCTGCGCTGTTGATGAGCGATGCACCGGTGACGGTGGACCCGACCCTGCCACCGCTGCCGGACGTTGCGGACCCCGAGCAGGTAAAGCCGGCCTGAGGCTCGGCGAAGCCGGCGTTGTAGAGCCACGCCCGTGCCCGGTTGCCTTTCGGGGGATCAGCCGAGCGTGGGCTCGGCTCTACAACGCATGCGCCCTCAATCGCGCGCAGCGTTCAACTCCATCGCACGCATCACGATCGGCTTGGCCCAGTCCGGCGTATGCAGCAGCTCGGCCACCGAAACCGGGTACTGCAGCTGGCCCTGTGCCATCGCCAGTACCGGCAGCGGCTCAACGCAGCCGTCGGCGTCGGCAGGAGCGCTGTTGTCGTAGACATGCAGCTCGGCCAGGTGTGGCAGCAGTTTCAGCAGGTTCTCGCGCGCCGAATCAAAGCGGGCGTGGATCTTTTCCACCGGAATGTCATGGCCGCCGGCGGCCACCCGCGCCGCAACGCGGGCGATATGCAGCTCGACCGTGGCCAGGCCACAGAACCAGATCGCGACGTGATGGTGCTCGCAGGCCTCGCGCAGCAGGCGTGGAATGGTGTTGCCACCCAACGTGGTCTCGAAGGCGAAGTCCGTGCCATCGGCCATGGCCTGGCGCAGGCGGCGGGTGCCTTCCTGCCAGGCCTCGGCATTGGCTTCGGGCAGCGGCCAGCCGGCCTCCACCAGGCGGCGGGTGAACGAATCGGGATTGAACCAGCCCAGCCCTTCGGCTTCCAGCCAGGTACCCAGCAGCGAACTTTTGCCGGCGCCATTGACGCCGGCCAGCACCAGGATCCGCCCCATCGGTCAGAGCGGACGGCCGAGGGTGACCTTGCGGCCGCGGCGGATCGGCTGGCCCAGCACCTTGCCCAGCCCCTCACCGCGCTGCAGGCCGGCCAGAGTCTGGTCGAATTCGCCGCGCAGGCGCAGCAGCTCTTCACTGCGCTCACCGGCATCGCTGCCGGCGGCCTTGGCCAGCAGCTCCTGGTAGGTGCGGATGTCCACGATCACCGCTTCGGGGTGGTTGTGGTTGGTGATGACCAGCGCCTGCTTCTCACGCACGGTGCGCATCAGGCTCGGCCAGCCACGGGTCTTCACCGACGACGCGGGGGCCTTTTCGAGGCCAGGCAGATCCAGCGGCAGGGTCATGGCACGGCTCCAGACGGGGATAGTTGTGGCCATTATGCCCAATTTGGCCCAATTGGGGATAAATGAACCTTACCGGCCGGAACCGTCCGCCGCCGCACCCGGGGCATCGGTCTGCAGCAGACTGTCACGCTCGCGCAGCGGGAAGCGGATCCAGGCATCCAGGCCTTGCGGGCCAAAGCGCAGCTCGCCGCTGCCGGCCAGCTCGTACGGCACGCGCTGCTCGATCAGCGCCCGGCCCAGGCCACGCTGGCGTGGCAGCTCCCAGTCCTCCACCTCGGCATGGCGCTCGTACCAGTGCAGGCCCAGCCATGGCTGCCCGGCCTGAACCTGCAGGTCCCAGGTCACCTCTATGCGACCGTCTTCATGGGTGAGCGCGCCATGCCTCAGGGCGTTGGTCGCCAATTCGTGGATCGCCAAGGACAGCACTTCGGCCGCCTTCGGTGGCAGCAGCACATCCTCGCCCTGCAGGCGATAGGCGGCCGTGGCCGGCATCTGCGCTGCGATCTCCTCCTCCAGCATGCCGCGCAGGCAGACCCCCGCATTGGCGCCGCGGGTCAGCAGGCTCTGCGTGCGCGCCAACGACATCAGCCGCCCGCACAACCGTTCAGCGTATTCATCCACGCTGCTGACCGACGCGCGGGTCCGCCAGGCAATGGCATGGATGGTCGACATGATGTTGCGCACCCGGTGCTGCAACTCGGCCAGCAGCACCGACTGGCGCTCGGTGGCGCGCTTGAGATCGTCGATGTCCACAGCGATGGCGAACACGCCGCTGACCTCGCCATCGGCATCGCGCAACGGCGCCGCAGCGACCCGGGTCCAGCGCGCAAGCCCATCATCGTGCAGGTACTGGAACTCCAACCCCGGCACCACCGTCTCGCCGCGCATCGCGCGGGCGATGGCAAAGTCTTCGGGCCCGATGAGGCTGCCGTCGGCATGCCAGCCCCGCCAGCGATGCTGGTTGGTTTCGTCGGTGGAAGGCACCTTGCCGCTGGGCAGGTAGGCACGCATCTGGTCGTTGGACAGCAGCATGCGGCCTTCAAGGTCGACGATGCACAGGCCCACCGGCAGCATCCTGAAGGCCAGCTCCAGGCGTCGCTCGCTCTCGCGGCGGCGCAGTTCCTCGCGCTCGCGCGCGGCCAGCGCCAGATGCGCGGCGGTGGTCTCGAACATGGTCACCAGTACGCCGTTGATGCGCCCTTCCTCGCCGCGGATTGGGCTGTAGGTGATGGTGAACCAGATGTCTTCCAGCCGGCCACGCCGGACCAGCGGGTACAGCTTGTCTTCAAAGGTGAGCGTCTCACCCTGCCAGACACGGGTGTAGAGCGGGCCATTGATGTGCCAGACCTCGGGCCAGCACTCGCGGGTCGGCTGGCCGAGCCCGCCGGGATGCTTGTCGGCCAGGACCTCGGCATAGCCATCGTTGTAGAGCTGCACCAGCTGCTCGCCCCACAGCACGATCATCGGGAAGCCATGGGCCAGCATCAGGTCGACGGTGGCGCGCAGATGGGGTGGCCACTGCTCGCAGGCACCCAATGGCGTGGATGACCAGTCATGGCGGGCGATGCGCGCGGCCATGCCATCCTGGCGCGCATGCAGGCGCGGTGCAGCTGGCATCCCGCCACGCAGCGTGGCGGCCTGGATGCCTTCAGGACGGCGCGACATGCCGCGCAATCAGGCGATGCCCGCAGAGACCTGCGGCGCCGCCACCAGCCCGGCCAGCTGCTGCACCAGGGTTTCGATGTGATAAGGCTTGGTACAGCGCGGCGCGCTGGCGAAGCGGCTGGGCAGGTTGTCGTCGTAACCGGAGGTCAGCAGGAAGGGTGTACCCGCCTCGGCCAGCCGATCGGCCAGCGGATAGACCTGCTCACCGCCGAGGTTGATGTCCAGCAACGCCACATCGATGGGATGGGTATCGACCAGCTGCCCCAACGCCTGCAGATCACCGGCAGGCCCCACCACCTGTGCGCCTTTCAGCTCCAGATAGTCGACCAGGAACATCGCGATGGCGAATTCATCCTCCGCCACCAGTACACGCAGCCCTTTCAGGCCCTCTGGTTTGTTGCCCGCTTCCAGCACGACCGGCGCTCCTCGATACACGCGGCCCACCTCCGCCGCAACGCCCGCAGGATGCGCGAACCGGGCTACAAGAGCGCGTGATGATGGATGAAGGTCGAGGCCACGGCGCGTTCACCGCGGCATTGCAACGGCGCGTTCAGAAGGCCCGCTCCCATTTCAGGCTGAGCAGGCTGCGGTCGTGGCTGTACAGCCAGCCGACGTTGCTGTCGATGCGCGCGTAGCGCAGGCTCAGGCTGGGTACCAGCCCGGCCACGGCCAGGCGCTCGCTGCGCACGATGGCGATCAGGTTCTGTTCGTCATCCTGCCGACGCGCCTCCAGCAACGGACTCCAGGCGTCGTAGTCGCGATGGCGCAGCGACACGAACACGGTGGCCGTGGTGCCGCTCCACTGCCGTGCCGCGCCCAGCCGCAGGCCGCGCTGGCGGTAGCCGTTGGCCGGGTCGGCAGCGCTGCTGTCGGTGACATCCAGCCCTGCGAAGACCGTCCAGCGCGGATTGAGCGCGCGGAACCAGGTGGCATACAGCGATGCCAGCTCGCCGTCGTAGTTGCTGGCCAAGCCCTGCTGGCGATACCGCTGGCGCTTCCAGTCGGCCTCCAGCTTGAGCAGGCTGCGTGCATCCAGGGCGTACTGCCATTCCCCGTGCACGCCACTGCCGCCCTGCAGCGCATGGTTGCCCAGGCCCTGGTAGTCATAGCTGGGGGCAAGCATCACGGTCTGCCGTGCACTGCGCCAGCTGTAACCCGCCTGCACGTTGGCATTGAGCTCGTTGTACGCACTGTGCCCGCGCCATGTCTGACCGAAGGCGAGACCGCGCACGTACAGCCCATGATGCCCGCCGAGCACCCAGCGCCGTTCCAGGCTGGCGTCGTAGTCGAGGCCCGCCGCGCGCTGGGCGTCGGGCAGTTTCCGTTCGATGATGCAGGCGTCGCCTACGCCGAACAGGCAGGTGCGGCTGGCCGAGCTGCGGTTGATGTTGTCACTCCACGCCGGGCCGGCGGACAGCGCGCCTTTCCAGCGCTGGCGCGCCTGCAGGGCACTCAGGTAACCGTCCACGCGGGCGCGGACGCCGGCCGTGGCCGGATCATCGGCATTGATGCCTGCAGCAATGGCCGTGAACAGCGCAACCGCATCGCGATCGCGCTGGTCTTCCGCATAGACACGCGCCAGCTCGAGGCGGGCTGGCAGGAAATCCGGCTGCGCTGCCAGCAGCGCTTCGTACTCCTTCGCCGCGCGGCGATGGTCGCCGGCCACCCGCGCCAGCGCCCCCTGCGCATAGTGGCGCAGCAGGGGATCATGCCCCGGCAGTTCGATGTACTCCTCGAGGAACGCAGCGGCGGCCTGCCATTGCTGGTGCTGCAGCGACAGGTAGAGCGCCTGGCCGAGATCATCGACGGTGCGCTCCACGCGCAGGGTCTGGCCGTCGATGGTGATGGTCGGCCGCTCCGACTCGGCCTGCTGCAGGCGCTGCTGGTCCTGCTGCTGGTGGCGCAGGTCGGTGCCCTGTTCGAGCACGCGGCGAAGATCGTCCTGCTGGGCGCGCACATCGGCGGCCGCCAGCAGCAGGACGACAAGGAAGATGGAATGGCGCATGGTCGATCCGTGGTGGTGCATGCAGCGGGCCGAAGCAGGGACTGGCGGATCGCGGCTTGTCCCTGCCCTGCCCCGTCAGGGGCGTGGCAATCAGTTCTTGCTGCCGCCGAAGGCGGTGTCGTACTGGCTGTTGCCGCTGAAGGTGGCGATACCGGCCAGGGCGGCCGCGTTGGCGCCGAAGAACTGGCCCTGGGTGGTGCCGGCAACGCTGCCGTTGGCGGTGGCCGAACCGGCGAACGACGCATTGGCGCTGTTGATGTTGGCGTTGACGTTGATCGCCAGGCCGCCACCGGTCAGGCCGCCGAGCAGCTTGCCGCTGCCGAAGTCCGCACGGAAGGTGCCCGACAGCAGGTTGCTGCCGTTGAACTTGTTCAGGCCCGCAACGCTGTAGGTGGCCACACCGGCCGGCAGCGTGGTGCCGGCACGGTCACCGACGAAGTAGACCTGGCGGTTGTTGAAGCCACCAGCGGCGCCATCCTTGGACCACTCGCCGAACCACACATCGCCGCTGCCAACCTTGACGAAGTTGAAGTGGCCCATGCCGGAATGGCTGCCCGGGGTGCCGGTGATCGGCATGGCCAGGGTGCGCACGGTGACGCCATTGACGGTGGTCGGGGCCGAGTAGGCCGCCAGGCCCTGGAAATCGACCGGCTTGGCATTGGACACGGTGCCAACGCCGATACCGGCCTTGCCGGCCGAGTGCGGGCCGCCGTTGACTTCCGACGCACCGACCTTGACGTACAGCTGCGCATCGGTCGCCGGGCTGGCAGCGCCGACGATGTCGGCCGCCTGCGCGGTACCGGCCAGGGCCAGCGCAGCGGCGACGGCCAGCAGGGAACGGTTGATCATTTTCATGGTATTGCTCCTTGGGTTGAGGGAACTACGGGTACAACACGAAAAGGAACGGCGGCGGATCAGTTGCGCTGACCGCCGAAGGACGTATCGAACTGGCTGTTGCCGGCGAAGGTGGCGATGCCGGTCACGGCACTGGCACCGGCGCCGAAGAACTGGCCGCTGCTGGTACCGATGATCGAACCGTTGGCAACGGCTGAACCGCTGAACGCACCGGTGGTGCGATCCAGCGTGGCGCTCGCGGCGAGCCTGTATCCGGTCCCGACCAGGCCGGCGGTGACGGTGCCGGTATCGAAATTCGCCCGCAACGCACCTTCCAGCACGCCGCTGCCATCGAAGCGGTTGATGCCGGCCAGGGTGTAGGTAACGACGCCGGCTGGCAGCGAGGTACCGGCACGGTCACCGACGAAGAACACCTGGCGGTGATTGAAGCCCGCCTGCGCGCCGCTGGATGACCATTCACCGAACCAGACATCTGCATTGCCCACCTGCACGAAGCTGAAGTGGCCCACGCCAGCGGCGGGGAACGGCAGGCCTGCGTCCGGGCCCAGCGTGCGGACGGTGGTCGCGCCACGCACCACCGTCGTGGCGTAAGGCACCAGGCTGGCCACGTCCACTCGTGCCGCGTTGGCATACGCCCCCAACGAAATGCCGGCGCGACCGGAACGGTGCGGACCGGCGTTGAGTGTCGATTCGCCAGCATTGATGTAATGGACGCCATCCTGGGCCGGGCTCTGCCCGCCAGCGATGTCGGCGGCCATGACCGGCATGGACGCCAGCAGGCAGATCGAAAGTACAAGGGTGCGGTGCTGTCTCATGGATGATTCTCCCTGTCGAATGCGAACTCAGAAGCGCGCGGTGACGCCAAGCTTGATCGTGCGGCCCGGTGCAGGCAGCGTTGAGCGTGTTGCCGGGTCGACGTAATAGCGGTTGCCGAGATTGCTGCCGACCAGCTCGACGCTGGCGTGCTCGTTGAAGCGCCAGCGGGCGTAGGCATCCACCGTGGTGATGTTTCCCCAGGTGAACGGCACGTTCTGCCAGAGCAGGCTGCTGCCACCGGCGACCAGGCGGTCGCGGTAGGCCTGCAGGTCCGGATTGTCGTGCCGCTGGTAGTGCACGATGCGGCTGCCCAGTTCCAGGCGCTCATCGAACAGGCGGGTGCCCAGTGACCAGTTCACCGACAGCTTCGGCGTGGCCTGGGTCAGCAGATAGCCGCTGACGAAGCCATCCTGGACGCAGTTGGGCACCCGCCCCTGGTCCGCATCCAGCCGTACCGCCGAGCTTTCATCGCAGACTTCGTTTTCGAGGATGCGGCTGATGCCCAGGTCGGTGAAGAAGCGCCGGTTGTCGAAGCGCGCCTGCAGCTCGAGGCCGCGGATGGTCTGCTTGTCGATGTTGTCGAACATGAAATACGCATCACGCTCGATGACATTGCGGGTCTTGTGCACGTAGTAGGCCAGCTTGACGTCGGCATCGGCGGTGTTGCCGAACAGCCCGGAAAGGTTGTGCACGTACCCCAGCTCGTAGTTGTAGGCATGCTCCGGCTTGAGCGGATACAGCGGATTGAGGCTGCTGGAGAACGCAATGGTGCTTTCGAACATGCTGGGGAAGCGCACCGCCTCGCTGTAGCGCAGGTAGGCACGGGCGGTCGGCGAGAAACGCACCGTCGCCGAGAACGTCGGCAACCAGGCGTGATCGCGGTGCCGTTCGTTGCGCCCGGCCACCGACTGCATCGCCCCGCCCCCGATCCTGCAGCGGATGTCGGTACCGAGCACCATCGGCAGCAGCCCGGGGATCGCGGCGACCTGGCCGTTGAGGCAGGGATTGGTGGCGCGGCTGTAGTTGCCATTGGCATCGGGCAACCAGGGAATGCCGTGCTGGACCTCCATGGGTGTCTCGTACTTGCGCAGCAGGTCGGCCAGCGACTGATCGACGATCCAGCCCATGCCGATGCTGTTCCAGAATTCCCGCTCGCTCTCGATCGCGTCGATCTCGCCCTGCAGACTGTCCGGGCGCGGCGGCAGTTCATTCACCCGGTACTGCGCTTCGCGCGGCACTATCGAGGTCGTCTGCAGTTCCGGATGGGCCTGCAGGAAGTCGTCGAACGCCCAGTAACGGCTGTAGCGCACGCCGGCATTGAGGGTCAGGAAGTCGACCGGGCGCCATTCCAGAGTGAGGTAACCCTCGCCCTCCTGGCGACGGCCGGCGCGCGGGTACATGCGCCAACCATCGGACGGGCCGAAATACGGGTCACGCGAACCGAGCTTCTCGTACTGCCAGTTGCCGCCCACGGTCAGGTCCAGTGTGGAATGCAGGGCGAAGCGGTTGCTCAGGGTCAGGCCGGTCCGGTCGTTGCTCGCATTCGCCAGCGCGGTGTTGCGCAGGATCGGGCTGGCACCGGCATTCCAGTCCGGGTTGCCGGGGGCGAAGTTCGGGAAGCCACCTGCGGTGTAGGTATCGCTGTCCGTTTCGGTGCGCCACAGATTGGCGTACACGTCCAGCCATCGGCTACCGGCCGGCTGGAAGCGGTACTCCAGGTTCCAGGCATCGGACGCAACCCGGCTGAGCGGCCACTGGATGCGACCGTAGTCCGGCGCGGACAGGATGCGCGACGGCATGATCTCGCCGTAGTGCGACAGCGTGCGCCGCCAGGTGGCCTTCAGCTGCTGGTCGTCATTGATCTGCCAAGTTCCCTTGACCAGCCACGACTCCTGTTCGCTGGAGGTGTTGGGCACCTCATCGCCCGGCTTGAAGTAGCGCGCCAGCGTGGTGATGTAGTCGATGCCCTGGTACTCGAACTGCTCACGCCGGTCCTGGTCGTAGTAGGCGCTGCCCTGGGTCCCGGAGAAGTAATTGCCGCGCTTGCGCCAGGCGTAGGCGGCCATCAGGTCGACGTTGTCGCCACGCACACCCAGCGCCAATCGCCAGGCCTGGTCCTCGCCATCGAAGGGGTTGTTGCCACTGCGCGACTTCACCGGCACCACCAGGGTGCGGTCGTCATAGGGCGAGTTCGGCGAGCCCTGCGGGAACCCCGGCACCGTGCGGTAGTCCTCGCCGGTATGCAGGCGAGGCAGGCGCGGCGCCACCGCATTGCTGCTGCCTTCGATCTTCAGCTCCCCGCCGAAGCGCTCACCCGCTTCCACGATGTCATCGACGTCGATGGTCTTGATCACCAGCGCGCCACCGATCCCGCTGTGCACATCGCGCACCAGCCCTGGCCCCTTGATGACCTGGATGCCACCAATCAGGTTGGGATCGATGTAGTTGCGGTTGCTGACGCCGTTGTAGCCGCGCCAGACCGTGAGCGCCTGCTCACCACCGTCGATGCTGACCGGCACCCGCCCCGGCCCCTGGATGCCACGGATGTTGATGTCCAGCGCGCCGCTGTTGCGCGCATCGCCACTGAACACGCCGACCAGATCCTTGACCACGTCGGCCGGGTTGGAGCCGCGGTAGCGCTCCACCCGGTCGCGCCCCGAATACGCGGTGGTCAGGTCCAGCGCGAACACATCATCGTAGCCGCGCCGATCGCGCGCCTCGCCCCCTTCCGACTGAAGGCGACCGGCCACGTCCAGCGTCTCGGTCACCCGCACCCCTTCCCCCTCACCCGCATCCGCTGCGGCCCGCAAGCTCCAGGTACCATCCATGCCACGCTGCGCGCGCACGCCGCTGCCGCGCAGCAGCTGCTGCAGGGCCTGCATCTGGCTGTATTCGCCACTCACTGCACTGGAGCGGCGGCCCTCCACCAGGTCACTGCGGAACACCACCTGCACATCGGCCTGGCGGCCAAAGGCGCGCACAGCGTCGGCCAGGGGTTGTTCCGGAATGGTGTACTGGCGCAACGGCGCGACGACCGCCGGTTGCGCCTGCACGGCCGACACCCAGGCCAGCGGCAGCAATGCGGTGGAGATGGCCAGGGCCAGGACGGTGGCGCGGCGATGACAGGCGGATGCCGTGGACGGCATGGACAGGAACTCCTCAAGCGTGGCTGGACCACGGGCACATCCGGTGCCGGTGGTGTGTCTGGCTTGAGAAGAAACGGTGTTTCGCTCTGGCTATACCTCTATAGACAGCCGCGTGTGGCGACTGCCCACGGTTTTTTCATGTTTTTTTCATTTGGCGAGCCGTGCTCTGCGCCGCAGGCACCTCACCACACCACCAGCGCGCCGCCGGGCAAGCGCTGCACGCGCAGTCCCGCCTGCGCGGCAACCGCATCGATGGCGGTGTCCGGCTGCTGCAGGTGGAACAGGCCACTGACCCGCACGTTCGCGCCCTGCCCACCCAGTACCCATACCGGTGCACGCCGATAGCGCGCCAGATCGGCGATGGCCTGCGCGGCCGGCAGGTTGTCGATCGCGACCTCGCCACGCCGCCACGGCGCCATGGCCTCGGCATCTTCCAGCCGCACCGGCTGCAGCCAGCGGCCGTCACGGAACGTCCGCGACTGCCCCGCATGCAGGCGCTGTACGCTGCCATCGCCCGGACGCACGTCGACCACACCCTCGCTGACCTGGGTGGTGACCGTGGTGTCCTGCATCGACACGCTGAAGGCGGTGCCGATATCACGGACCCGGCCGCCCGCGGCCTCGACCTGGAACGGACGAGCCTCGTGCGCCACCTGGAACCAGGCCTGTCCGCGCAGCAGGCGCAGGCGACGCTGCTGGCCGTCGAACTCGAGCGCCAGCGCGGTGCCCGCATCGAGCACGGCGGTGCTGCCGTCTTCCAACTGCACCACGCGTGGCGCATCGCTGCTTCGCAGGTCACTGCGTGCCAGCAGCAGTGCGTGCGGTGCCGCCGTCACCATCAGTACGACGGCGGCGGCACTGGCCAGCAGCCACGGCAGGCGGCGCGGTGCGATCGGACGCAGCCCTTGGCGATCAGCCGTCAACCCGGGCAGCGCGGCCAGCACCTCGGGCCCGGCGGCATCCAGCCCCTGCCAGAAGGCCTGCTGCTGGCGCCAGGCCAGCGCATGACGTGGATCGGCCTGCAGCCAGCGCTGCAGGGTTCGTTGCTGGCGTTCCGGCAGCGGGCCTGCACTGCACCGGATCACCCAGCGCAACGCCTGCCTGGCCTGACGCGGCGAGGGTTCGGACGTGGTCATGGTTGTGGCCTGCCGCACCGCGAACGGGTGCGCTTTCCTGTTGTGACAATGGCGGGCGCGATCTGCCCACGGCAATCGCCGGTCATCGGCGCGTTCCCTGTTGATGCTGCTGGATCAGCAGCGCCGCGCGCAGCACATGCTTGCCGACCAGGCTCTTGGAGATTCCCAGGCGCGCGGCAATCTCGCGTTCGCTCAGGCCCAGGTAGCGGTTGAGCACGAAGCACTCGCGTACCTGGGCCGGCAGCGCGAGGATGGTCTGGGTGATCTCGCGCAGTTGTGCCTGGTCCAGCGCCTGGGCCTCGCCGTCGTGGCCCGCCTCGGCCATGTCGGTGGCGTACTCGGCCATCGCGCGCCGCTCGCGGGCGTCGGCCTGGCTGCGGTTGAGCGCATGGTGATAGGCCATCCGGTACAGATAGCCGCGCGGCTCCAGGATCGGTGGATCACCGGGCACGCTGCTGGCCTTCAGGTACAGGTTCTGCAGGGTGTCCTCGGTACTGGCCGGGTCGAGGTAGCGCGCGATGAAGCGAGACAACGCACGGCGCTCGCGGATCAGCAGCTCGACCAGCGCCAGGGCATTGGGAGACATAGGTGCCAAGGCCGGACCGGGGAATGATGGGCGTGATGGCGACGGTCCGGACGTGGATTGTGGGCTGCACGGCCGCAGGCATCAAGCGAAGGCCCGTCGCGCGGCACCAGGATCATCCACCCATGGCGTGGATCTATCAGGCGGCGGATCCAGTAGATCCACGCCATGCGTGGATGCGGAGCCTACGGTTCGTCCAATGCCTCGAAACGCTCGGCGAGGTAATCGATCAGCGCGCGCACCGCAGGCAGCAGGCCGCGTCGCGACGGGAACACCGCGTGCACGATGCCGTGCTTGGGCACCCATTCCGGCAGCACCGGCACCAGCGCGCCACTGGCCAGCTCGTCGCTGATCATCATCCGCGGCAGCATCAGCAGGCCCACCCCGGCCACCGCAGCGGTGCGCAACGCGATCATGTCATCGCTGACCAGCCGTGGGCGGTGGTGCACGCTGGCCAGCACATCGTCCGGCCCGGTGTATTCCCAGACATGCTGCTGGCTGGGCGATGCCAGATCGACGGTCGGCATCATTGCCAGATCGGCCGGCACCTGCGGCGTGCCCAGCCGCTGCAGCAGCGCCGGACTGGCACTGGTGCACCAGACCCGGCGCGCCAGCACGCGTACCACCAGGTCACTGTCCTCCAGCGGCGGCGGTCGCACGCGGATCGCCACGTCCACACCCTCGCCCACCACGTCGACGCGCCGGTTGGTGGCGTCCAGCTGCACCGTCACTTGCGGGTGAAGGGCGAGGAAATCGGCCAGCATCGTGCCGATGCGCGCATGCAGGATCGCGATCGGGCACGCCAGGCGGATCGTGCCGCGCGGCTCGGCGCGTGACAGCGCAATCGCTTCTTCGGCCGCTTCGGCCTCGACCAGCATTGCCTTGCAATGGCGGTAGTAGTCCTGGCCGACCTCGGTGACCGAGAAGCGCCGGGTCGAACGCTGGATCAGGCGCACGCCCAGGCGTTCCTCCAGCAGCGCGATGCGCCGGCTCAGTTTCGACTTCGGCATGGCCAGCGCCCGGCCGGCCTGCGAGAAGCCACCGTGCTCGACCACCATGGCGAAATAGAACAGGTCGTTGAGGTCGCAACGGCGGATATCAGCGATGAACACGGGGCGATCTCCTGTGGCCCAAGGCGCGCACACATTGTTCACCAGATAGGACTATGACGGCAAATATTGGCGTCTACCGACCCTATTGTCGCGGCGATATCGTCTCCCGCAACGAAGAACAGCGGCCGGCAGCCCCGGCCAGGAGATCGCCATGAAGCGTGTCACCGGTACCTACAGCGCCCCCCGCCCGCACTGGGTGGGCGACGGATTCCCCGCCCGTTCGATGTTTTCCTACAACACCCACGGCCAGCACCTGAGCCCGTTCCTGCTGCTGGACTACGCCGGCCCGTACACCTTCGCGCCCAGCGATACGCCGCGTGGCGTCGGCCAGCATCCGCACCGCGGTTTCGAGACCGTCACCATCGTCTATGAGGGCGAGGTCGCCCACCGCGATTCGACCGGGGCCGGCGGCACCATCGGCCCGGGTGACGTGCAGTGGATGACCGCCGCATCGGGCATCCTCCACGAAGAGTTCCACACACCGGAATTCAGCAAGCGCGGCGGCACCCTGGACATGGTCCAGCTGTGGGTGAACCTGCCGGCGCGCGACAAGATGGGCGCACCGGGCTACCAGACGCTGCTCGATGCGCATATCCCTTCGGTGGAGCTGCCCGATGGCGCCGGCCGCGTCCGCGTCATCGCTGGCAGCTTCGACGGCCATGCCGGCCCGGCGCGTACCCACACGCCGATGGATGTCTGGGACATCCGCCTGCAGCAGGGCCACCACGCCGAACTGCCGGTGGCCGGGGGCCGCACGCTGGCGCTGGTGGTGCTGAAGGGTTCGGTCAGGATCAACGGCGGCCAGCCGGTCGGCGAAGCCCAGCTGGTCACCTTCGACCGCAGTGGCGAGGACGTGTTCGTCGACGCCGACAGCGACGCCACCGTGCTGCTGCTCAGCGGTGAGCCGATCGACGAGCCGGTGGTGGGCTACGGCCCGTTCGTGATGAACAGCCAGGCCGAGATCAGCCAGGCGGTCAACGATTTCAACAGCGGCCGCTTCGGCCAGATCGCGCACTGAGCGCTTCCGCGCGGCGGGCGATGACCCGCCGCGCCAACGGGCCATCGCCCACCTTCTCCAGGAGACTGACCATGAGTAACCCCGCCAACTTCAACGGTGCCCGCCCGGTGATCGATCCGGACAACGCCGCGATGCTGCTGATCGACCATCAGAGCGGCCTGTTCCAGACCATCGGTGACATGCCGTTCACCAGCGTGCGCGCCCACGCCACTGCGCTGGCGAAGATGGCCACGCTGGCAAAGATGCCGGTGATCACCACCGCCTCTGTCCCGCAAGGCCCGAACGGCCCGCTGATTCCGGATATCCACGACGCGGCCCCGCATGCCCAGTACGTGGCGCGCAAGGGTGAGATCAACGCCTGGGACAATCCGGAATTCGTTGCTGCGGTGAAGGCCACCGGCCGCAGGCAGCTGATCATTGCCGGCACCATCACCAGCGTGTGCATGGCCTTCCCGTCGATCGCCGCCGTCGCCGATGGGTACCAGGTGTTCGCGGTCATCGACGCGTCCGGCACCTACTCGAAGATGGCCGAGGAAATCACCCTGGCCCGCGTGGTGCAGGCCGGCGTGGTGCCGATGGACACCGCCGCGGTGGCCTCGGAGATCCAGCGCACCTGGAACCGCGACGATGCCCAGCAGTGGGCCGAGGTCTACACGAAGATCTTCCCGAACTACCGGCTGCTGATCGAAAGCTACCTGAAGGCGCAGGATGTGCAGAAGAACCAGGAGCAGCTGGATTCGCAGCGCAGCTGAGCTGCCCCCGGGGTGCCGGCCCGCTGCCGGCACTCCTCCCAACCGGAGACCCATCATGTCCAGTGAACCGATCCGCGACCCGGCCAGCGATCATCTGCTGACCCCCCAGAATTCCGCCTTCATCATCATCGACTACCAGCCGGTGCAGGTGAACTCGATCGCCTCGATGGACCGCCAGCTGCTGGTGAACAACATCGTCGGCACCGCCAAAGCCGCCGTGGCCTATGGCTTGCCGATCGTGCATTCGACGGTGAACGTCAAGACCGGCCTGAACAAGCCGCCGATTCCGCAGCTGCGCAAGGTGCTGGGTGACTACCCCACCTACGACCGCACCACCATCAATTCCTGGGAGGACATCGAGTTCCGCAAGGCGGTGGAAGCCACCGGCCGCCGCAAGCTGATCATGACCGCGCTGTGGACCGAGGCGTGCCTGACTTTCCCGGCCTTGGATGCGTTGAAGGAAGGCTATGAGGTGTACGTGGTGGTCGACGCCGTCGGCGGCACTTCGCTGGCCGCGCACGATGCCGCGCTGCGCCGCATCGAACAGGCCGGGGGCCAGCTGATCAGCGTACCGCAGCTGTTCTGCGAGCTGCAGCGCGACTGGGCCCGCTCGGAAACGGTGCCGGCCTTCATGAACCTCTTCATTGAAACCGGTGGTACGGCGGGCATCCAGTTCTCGTACGATCGTACCGAGTGATTGGGTGGCGGCGCTGGCCCTGGCTGGCGCCGCCGTTGGGAGCAGTCGAGCATGGCTCGACGCTACAGACAGATGGAGAACGTGATGGCCTACGCACGCATTGTTTCAACCGCCGACAACTACCTGCACCACATCAGCAATGGCAGCTTTGATGTGGATGCGGACGAGCCCGCCTCCCTGGGTGGCCAGGGCAAGGGTTTCGCTCCGTTCGATCTGTACCTGGCCTCGCTGGCGGCGTGCACCGCCATCACCCTGCGCATGTATGCGCAACGCAAGGGCTGGGAACTGGGCGAGTTCCATGCCGAGCTGCGCTCGGAACGTGATGAGGATGGACGCTTCCACGTGCACCGGGTGCTGCATGCCAGCGCCGAGCTGAGCGATGCGCAATGGCAGCGGTTGCTGGAGGTGGTGGAAAAGACCCCGGTGACCCTGGTGATGCGCGAAGGTGCACGCATCACCAGTGAGCGCGGGGGCGCAGCGTAACCCCATCCACGCACGGCGTGGATCTACTTCAGCGCCGTGAATGCAGCACGGTGCGCTGGCGCATCGCGTTGAATTCCTGCTCCACCTGCTGGATATCCTCGACCTGGAAACCGGCCGCGTCCAGCAGCTGGTCGGCGGCGGCGGCCGCCAGCGGATCATCGTCACGCTGGCGCCAGCAGCGCGCCGGCAGGAAATAGCCCACTTCGCTGCGCCCGCGCATGATCACCACCGGCCGGCCCGCATACAGCAGGAATTCGGCCAGGTGCTGGCGCAGGCCCTCCACTGAAACATAGGCCGGTCCAACACCCAGCATCTGGCTGGACGGTTCGGGACTCTCGAACAGCTTGCGACGGCTCATCCACTTCTCCTTTTGAACAACGCGTGGTCTCCTTTCCTTAGACGGGCGCATCGCTGCGCCCCCGCCACGCACTACGTGATCCGCATCACGCCGCCACTCAGAAACCGGTGTTGAACTCCAGCTGGAACACGTCGATCGACAGCGGCGCACCGGACACTTCCTTGGCCGCCATCCACTTGCCGCTGATCCAGCTGCGCGCATCCAGTGCGTAGGCGCCGCCCACGTAGTAGCCACGCGCGTTGGTGCCGCCAAGGTGGAAGTTCGGGTCGTTGTAGGCATCGGGCAGCGCATCGGCCTCGATGTGCTTGTAGCCCAGCAGCGCCTGCCACTGCCCCTTCTCCCTCAGTTCGGTGGCTCCGAAGGTGGCCTGCACCATCCAGGCGGTGTCGCCGCTGCGGAAGGTGTCGATGCTGGCGGTATCGCCGGCACCGTAGTTGTTGACGATGCCGCTGTTGGCGCGACTGAACATGGCCTGCTTGTCGTAGGCCAGGTTGCGGATGTAGTCGCCATCCAGGCGCAGACCGATGCCCTGGGCCAGCTGCGTGTCCCAGCGCAGGTTCAGCGTGGCCAGTCGGAAGGCTGAGGCCAGGCCGACATACTGCGGGGTAGGCGTATTGGCCGGGTCCAGCGGATTGCGCGCGATGTCGCGGATCAGCATCAGGGTGTTGCCCTTCTGCATGAAGGCCGGGCGCGACCAGTCAGTGTCACAGCCATCGACATTCGAGAACAACGCACACGGTGAGGACAGACGGCCGCTGATGTTCTTGAAATCGTAGTAGCCCAATGCAGCGCGCAGCGAATTTTCGTCATTGAAGCGCCAGTTCACACCCACCTGCGCGCCGGACAGCCACTTGTTCTCGTTTGGTGTCTTGGTCTGGCTGCGGTTAGGTGAATTGTCGGAGGTGTACTCCAGCGGCACCACCGCCAGCGTGCCGAACAGGTCGAGGTCACCCCCGTTGAAGTCGTACTTCAGGTTGGCGGCCAGGCCATCAAAATTGAGGTCGTTGGAGAACAGCGTGTCGCTGGTCCAGAACGGATTGCCGAAGCGGCCGCCGCGCACCGTCACCCAGTCGGCCGGGCTGTAGGCCAGCCAGGCCTGGTCCAGCCACACGTCCTTCTTGCCCAGGCCGCCCCCCAGCTGCTCGGTGGTCGACACCGGGCCATTGCTGCTGCCGCTGGCCAGGCGCACGCCGGCCGTGGTGTGCTGCCCGATGGTCGCCTCGATGCCGATGCGGGCACGGATCCGCCACAGGTTGCGGCGATCCTGTCGGGTGTTCAGCAGCGGCGGAAACTGGATCGGATTGGTATTGTTGTTGGTATCAAACCCGCTTCCGGAATTGATCGACGCCCAGTTGCTTACGATGTCGCTGTTGTGCTCGGAGTAGAAGCGCGACTCGCTGCGCACGCGCATGTCACCGGTGACCTTGATGCGCTTGGTCCACTCAGCCACTTCGTTGGGTGCCGCCCAGCCTTCCGACTTGGCCTGCGCCATTACATCCTGGCGTACCTCGTCACGGATGCCGTCGCGCACGCTCTGCGGCACGTAGGGCACGCGCACGTCGCCGGCTTCCAGGGCCACGCCACCGCTGGCGGCCGAAGGTGCAGTGGTCGCGGTGCGCGATGCGGCCGCCGCCTCAGCCTCGGCCTGCACCAGCAATGCCTGGCCGTCTTCGGGCTTCAGCGCGCCACTGGCGATCAGGCCCTTGATCAGCTTGACCATGGTGGTTTCGGCGGCCATCGCACCGGCCGGGGCGGCCAGGCTGAGCAGCACGGCGCAGCACAGCAGCGCCCGTCGGGCCGGCCGCGGGCGGCGGGAGTCGGTTCGTGCGCGGACGTGGTCGTTCATCACGGTTCTCATCGAAAGAAGGGAAATCACGGAAGTCGGGAGTCAGGCCCCGGGCCGGCGGCCCTGGATCAGCACGCGAGCGGGAAAATCGAGCGACGGCGGCGGTGCCTGGTCAACCTTGCCGATGCGACGCAGCGCATCGAGCACGGCCGCGTCGGCCTCCTCGTTGCCACTGCCGCGCACCAGCTCGACCTTTTCCAGGCGGCCATCGTTGGACAACCACACATTCACCTGCAGCTGGAACGCCAGGCGCTTGACCTTGTCGTCGCGCGAGATTGCCTGCTGCATCAGGTAGCCGAGGTAGCGCCCATAGGTGGCATTGCCTGCACCGCCACGGCCGACGCCGGACGAACCGCCACCACTGCCGGACTGGATGCCGAAGTTGTCGCCACCTGCCTGCGCATCAGCATTCATCGTCACCGGGTCCGCATTGTCCGGGGTCGGCGTCGGCTCTTCAGCGGGCGTCGGCTGATCCAGCGGCTCCGGCTCGGGCATCGTCTCTTCCGGCGGCGTTTCCGGCTCTGGCGGCTTTTCCGGCGGCGGGGGTGGCGGCGGAGGTGGCGGTGGCAGTGCCAGCATCGGCGGCTGCACCACCGGTCGGCGGGTGCTGGCAGTGTCCTTGAACAATAGCCACCACACCGCGATGCCGAGCACCAGCAAGGCGGCCAGCACCAGCGCGACGGTCACCAGCAACTGGCGACCGCGCATGCCGGGCTCCGGCCGAGGGGGTTGATGGGCCGTCATGCCTCAGCCCTGCGCCTTGCCGGTGACCAGGCCGACCTGGGCCAGCTCCAGCCGCCGCAGCAGGTCCAGTACCTCGACCACGCGGGCGTACTGCACCTGCGCATCACCGCGTACGATCACCGGAAAATCCGGTGTGGTCGCGCGCTCGGTACGCAGGCGGTCTTCCAGCTCGGCCATGGTTACCGGGTAGGCATCCAGGAACACCTGTCCGCTGGGGTCGATGGTGATCGCCTTGGTCTTCGGCTTCTCCAACGCCGTGCTGTTGCTGGCCTTCGGCAGGTTGACCTCGATGCCGGGAATGGAGGCGTTGCTGGTCAGGATGAAGATCACCAGCACCACCAGCAGCACGTCCACGAAGGGCGTCACGTTGATGCCCTTCTCGCGCTTCTTGATGCCGAACTTCGCCTTCTGGCCCATGGCGCGCCCCTCAGCCCTGGACCGCGGCCGGGCCGCGCCCGTCCTGCTCTTCGGCCAGGCGCGCGGCGAACTCGTCGATGAACACCGCCATGTCCGCGCCGATCGCTTCGGCGCGTGCACCCAGGTAGTTGTAGCCGAACAGTGCCGGGATCGCGACGCCAAGGCCGGCGGCGGTACACAGCAGCGCCGCGGCCATGCCCGGTGCCACCGAATTGATGTCCACCGCGCCGGCCATCGCCGCCACCACGAACACCAGCATGATGCCGATCACGGTACCGAACAGGCCCACGTACGGCGCGCCTTCGATGGTGGTCGACAGCCAGTTCATGCGCCGTGCCATCGCTTCCTGCTCGCGCACCATCACCGCATCCATCGAGGCGCGGATCGCGGCGATGGTGGCGCCACTCAGGTAGCCACTGTTGCCGTCGCGCTGGTGGCGCTGCTGCATTTCATCGATGGCCACCTGGTAGATGCGCCACAACGAGCCATCGTGCATGGCGGTCGGTGCCTTGCCCTGGCGGTCCATGTCCGACAGGGTGCGCAGCGGCACGCCAGACAGCTTTCCGAAGCTCTCGGTGAACACCGCATTGGCCTTGCTGGTACGGCCGAAGTGGCGGCTCTTGGCGATCATGATCGCCCACGACAGCAGCATCATCAGGCCAAGGATGGCGACCACCACCCAGGCATCGAACGGCATCGCCTTGAGGATGAAGGCGAAGTGGCTCTGGCCAGCCGACTGCTCGTCGGCACCGTAGCTGATCAGGCGCGAATCGGCGCCCTGTGCGGTGGCATCGGCCAGCAGCAGCGCCGCCGGACGTGCCACACGCGAGATACGCAGCTCATCCAGTGCGCCCTCGAAGTTGGCGAGCGGCTGCACCGCGCCAGGCGCATCGGCGCCCACCATCGGCGCAGTGCCCAGCGCCGGCAGCTCGCCGCTCAGCTGGGCGACCACACGGCCGTTGAGGTACAGCTGCAGCGCGCCCTTCTCTGCGGTCAGCGCCACATGTGCCCACTGTCCTTCCGGAATCGGCTGTGCCGGCGTGCTGCGCTGGCCATTGAGCTGCACGAACGGCACCCGGTTCTCGATGCCCAGCACCAGTTCGGAAGCACCCTCACGACGGGCGTAGATCGCCTGTGCAACGTTGTTGCTGCCCGGCTTGATAAAGGCCGAAACGGTGAGCGGCGCACCCGCTTCCTGCGCCAGCGACGCGCTGGCGGGCAGCGGCAGCGGGGCTGCGCCCAACTGAACACCGCGGCCGATCACCGAGCCTTCCGACGGCGGCGCCACGGCACCGGCGTTGTTGCCATACGCGGTGGTATCGCGCGCCGGCGCATTGGCCTCGGCAAAGTGGTAGACCAGCGTGTAGTCCGGGTCGAACACCTGCTGGCCATTGCCGCTGGCCGGGGCCTTCTCGTTGCCGTAGTACATCCAGATCGTCTGCGGCGCAGCAGCACTGACCGCCGGTACGTCCACCCAGACCAGGGCCAGGCCAAGCTTGGGATCGAACTGTTCGATCTGGTGGGCCAGCACGGTGCGGCCATCACCCGAAACGAAACGCAGGTCGTTGCCCGCGTCCTGGGTGCCGTCGAAACCGAAGTTGCCGGTATGCAGGCGCAGCAGCAGCGGCGTGCGACCCGGGTCACCGGCCAGCCCCGCGCCCTGCGGGCCGGCGTCGACGGTGATCGGCTTGCGGTACTTCCATTCGGCCTGCCACCAATTGGCATCGGCCGCGGCGGCCGGCAGCGCAACCAGCGCGGCCAGCAGCAACAACACTCGGGAAAGCAAACGGTCCATGCGAAGGGTCTCCGGAGAACGCATGTTCAAGGGAAGGGTCAGTAACTGGTGCTGATGTTGAAATGCAGGCGCGGGTCGTCCTTGCGCGTAACCGGGCCATCGGCATAGGGCCAGGCATAGTCCAGGCGCAGTTGCAGGTGTTCGCCCAGGCGCAGCTGCGCACCCAGGCCGACCGAAGCCAGGTTGTACTTGTCACGCTGATCGGGCAGCGGCTGGCGCAGGCGCAGGTAGGCCGCGTCGGCAAAGCTGTAGACGCGCAGGTCGGTACCGCTCCACAACGACCATGCCGGGGTGCGCCATTCCAGGCTGGCCAGGCCGCCGTAATCGCCGATCGCCTCGGCCGAGAGATAGCCACGCACGGTGTACATGCCACCGGCGGCGAACTGCTCGGCCGACACCAGCGGCGCATCGGTCACCTGCAAGGAGCCGCGTGCATACCACTGCCAGTCGCTGCCGAAAGTGTGGGTGTTGGCCACATCGGCCTTGAAAACGACGAAACTGGGGTCCGCCCAGTAGCGCTTCTGCCCGAACCCGATGGCATTGCTGCCATAGCCGAACAGCCGACGGGTACCGGCCACCAGCTGGGTGTTGATGCTCAACTGATCATGCTCGCCCTGGCGCACACCGACAAACGCCAGGGTGATCGGCGCGTACTTCAGCGGCGTCTTCAGGCTGTCCTTGCCCATCTGCGTGTCTTCCTCGGTGTCCTTGAAATCCACGCCGAGGCTCAGCTGGCGCCACCACTGGCTGCTGCCGGCCAGTCGATAGTTGAGCTTGACGCCAATCGAATGGCCATTGCCGATCACATTGGTGCCAGTGCCGGTACCGACCTGCCCACCCGCGTTCAGCACGCGGCTGTCGGACTTGTAGCCGGACGCTTCCAGGCTCCACGGCGTGCCTTCGAACGGCATCATGTACGAGGCCGAGAACACCTTGGCCTGCTTTGTATCTTCCGGCGCCAGGTACACGCCGATGTTGGCGCTGTGCCCGCGCTTCCACAGGTTGTCGTAGGCCAGCGATGCACTCAGGCGCAGCTTCTCGGTGTCGGCGCTGTGGTCGTTGTTGAGTGACGCGCTGGCACGCCACGGCGACTTTTCTTCGACCTGCAGGTCCACATCCATCGTGCCCGGCACCTGGCCTTCGCGCACCAGCGGCAGCACCTGGCGGCGCCCGCCCTCATTCAGCGCGGTCAGTTCTTTCTGGGCCTGGTCGAAGTCCGGCACCTTGCCTTCCGCCAGCGCCGGCACGCGTTCGCGGATGCGCTCGGGCGATTCGTGTTTCGTTCCCACGACCCGCAGCTGGCCGATCGGTGTCTGCTGTACCTTCAGCAGTACCACGCCTCCACTGACCTGCTGCTCGGGAAGCTCGACGTAAACCGACTGGTAGCCAGCCTGCTGGTACAGCGCATTGACAGCATCGCGTGCCTTCTCGACATCGGCCAGGGTCTTGCCTGGGCCGAGGAAGGGTTCCACCGCGCGTTCAATGTCCCGGGGATCGAGCACGGTGTTGCCGCGCACGATGTATTCATTGATGTTCACGCTGGGCGCAGGCGCCGCCTCCTGCGCGAACAATGGCAGCGGCATCGCGGCCAGGGCCAGCACCAGTGGATGCAGGCGCAGGGGATGGCGGACGGCTCGGCACGGAACAGGAGTCATCGAAGGCATCGCGTCGTATCGAAGGTAATGGCCATGGAGCGGCGCGTGGGTCTACCAACAGGACGTGTACGTCGCGTCAAAACCGCCAACAGTTTTGTGACAGCACTGTCATCTTTTGACAGCGCCGCAACGCACGCAGGCGGACCCTGGCTTCGCCACACGTCTTCATTGCAGAGCGCCGATTGCTGCGGGAGATTCGAGATGCGTGAATCATTGATGGTGGAACTGCGCGGCGCCCTCGCCCTTGCGTTGCTGCTGGTGTTGGCCCCGGTTCGCGCCGTCGAGGCGAAGAAGGAGGAGGCTGCGCCCTGCATCGAAGTGCAGGTCAATGGCGAGCGTATTCCGGCCTGGGACTGCCTGCAGCGCAAACTTGCGCCGGCATCGAAAACGTCGAAATCACCGGCGCTACCGGAGGCCGAACGCCTGATGCGGCAGCCCGGCAACCAGCTGATGCAGTACAACCTGGAAGGCACACGACAGCGCATGGGCGATGCCTTTGGTCGTTCGGTGGTACCGCAGCGTCCGGCGCGCTGAGCCTGCGCAGCTGTAGAGCCAGGCCCGCGCTCGACAGGATTTTGTAGAGTCAAACCATGCTCGACTGTTCTTCCAGACGCAGCCGAGCGTCGGCCAGGCTCTACAGTGCGGCCGGCACGATGCCATCGGTCGGCACCGGCGGCAGCTCAGGCACCGGCAAGCTGCGCGATTGCCCAGCCTGGTTCAGTTCCACCGCGCTGGCACTGATGCTGGCCAGCACCGTGCAGGGTCCGAGTCGTTGGCCGGGCGAATACGCTTCCGCCGGGCGTCCATCCACCGAGAGCAGGGCCAATGGCGCATGGTCACCGGCCATCACGCCCAGCACCACCACCTCGGTCTGCACCGCACCGGGCGACAGCAGGCGCACCAGCGGCAGGCTGGCCACTGCATCGAACATCGGCCGTACCGGTGCCTCGGCTTTCGCCTCGCTGGCCGCGGCCGCTGGCGCCACCGCAGACAGGGTGACACCCCAATAGGTCACCACGGCCAGCAGCAGCGTCGCCGCCAGCAGGGTCAGTATGCGATTGCGATCCCAGCGCCTGCCATCCATGTTCCGCACCACCGCCACGTTCGTGTCCGCCTACGCTAGCAGCTGTGGCTGACGCTTTTGTTTCATCATGCCGGCCTACGCTGGCAGGTATCGACCCGGACAGGAGGCAACGTCGATGCAGCACGTGCCGCGTGGTTTCACCCTGCTGGAGCTGATGGTGGTGCTGGTGATCATCGGCATCTGCACGGCAGGCATCGGCCTGGGCCTGGGCAGCCTGCTCGACCCCGCGCGCCAGCTGCGGCAGGAAGCCGAACGGTTGGCGCAGCGCCTGCAGGTGGCGCGCGATGAGGCCCGCATCGATGGCCGCACCCTGCGTTGGCAGGCCGACGCCGACGGCTATCGCTTCAGTCGCCGCGAAGGCAGCCGCTGGGTCACCGTTGAACGCGATGATCTGCTGCGTCCGCAGAAGTGGCAGGCAACGGGCATCGCGGTGCAGCCCGCCAACCCCATTGAGCTGAGCCCGGAGTGGATCGGTATCGCCTGGGAGGTTGGGTTGTCGCTGGATGGTCGCAAACTGCGTCTTCGTGATGATGGCAGCGGACAGTTGCAGGTCGTGCAATGAAGCAGGTGGCGCGCGGATTCACCCTGATCGAGGTGCTGATCGCGCTTGCGATCGTATCGATTGCACTGGCGGCGGTGATGCGCTCGGTGGCAGTGGCAACCGACGATCAGTCACGGCTGCGCGACCGTCGCCTGGCACTGTTGTGTGCGCAGGATCGCTGGCAGGAACTGCGCCTGAGCGGACAGGCACCGCAGGATGCCCGGCAGCGCTGTGTGCAGGGACGCGGCAGCTTCCTGGTGCTTCAGCATCTGGGCACGGGCAGCGACGGGCAGCCGCAACTGGAACTGACCGTGGTGGCCGAAGATGCACCGCGGCAGTCGCTGACCCGGATGCAGCTGCCGTGGACTGCCACTCAATGAAGCGGGTCGCGCGCGGCTTCACCCTGATCGAGGTGATGATCGCGATCACCATCATGGGCGTACTGGCGCTGATCTGCTGGCGTGCGCTGGACAGCGTGGCCAGCAGCGACCAACGCCTGCGCCAGGCCGATGCCGAGACCACGACGGCGCTGCGCGTGCTGCAGCAGTTCCAGCGGGATATCGAAATGCGCGCAGACGATGCGCTGATGAATGGCGCGGTGCGCCCGGCAGATCGTCCGCAGCGATTGCTGCCCCCGTCGCTGGTGAGCGAGCGGCACCCGGATGGCACCTTCGCGCTGGAGATCACCCGCAGTGTCGGCAGTGATGGGCTGCACTGGCAGCGGGTGCGCTGGTGGCGGCAGGGCAGCACGCTGTGGCGGGCCAGTGGCGCGGCTACGGACCGGTATCCCCTGCCCGCACCGGATCCGGCGAAGGGCATTGCGGTGGCGCGCGAGGTGCAGCGGTTCGAGGTGCGGGCGTGGCAGCCTGGAACGGGGTGGGTCGCGTTGCCGAGCGAGGGCGAGGTATTGCCGGCCACCGGACTTGAACTGCGGTTGGGCCTGCGCGATGGGCGTGGGCCGTTGAGTTACCGGCGGGTGCTGGAGCTTTAGGATTCATTGACGGCACCGTATCCACGCATGGCGTGGATCTACTGCGGGGCCTGCCTCTGCTAGCGAGCCTGCTCTGGTGGGTGCCGACCGTTGGTCGGCAATAGAGCTGACCCAACCATCCGCGCATGGTGTGGATCTACCGCCGACCAAGGTCGGCATCTACCGGGATTCATTCGCATTGACCCTGCTCTGGTGGGTGCCGACCGTTGGTCGGCACGGCGGCTGGCCCACGGCATCCACGCATGGGATGGATCTACCGCCCTCCTGCCGCCGGGTGCCTTCCTGCACCCGGCGGCGCTATGTCGGTGGTCCTCACCGCTGATGGCCTCTCCCTGCCCTCCGTGCCGTCCTGGCTGGGGCCGTCACCATTCCGTGGCGGCTGGCCCGATGCTGTTCGTTCTTTCGGATCCGTCGCATCCACGCATGGCATGGATCTACTGCCGAGCGCAATCGGCACCGACAAGTGCCGACCAAGATCGGCACCTGTCGGGATCGCGCGATGCCTAGCGGCGCTGCGTTCCCTCGTCACGGCTTGCCTGCGGGAACTGGAACGCGCTGTTGGCGTCGTAGCCACTGTCGGCAGTAGTGCCGCGTGCCGGCGGCGCAATGCTGCTGGTGCCGCTGCCGAAACCGAGGATCTGCACGCTGATCACCGAGGGCTGGTTGCGCCGCGCGTCGTCCTGGCTCTTGCGCATCACGTCCTGTGCCGCCTGGCTGGCGCTGTTCGCTGCCGCACTGGCCGAAGCCAGCGCATTGACGTTCACTGTGGCCAGCACCGGCAGGCCCTTGCTCTCACCCTGCACCTGGATGTTGGCCGCGTTGAGCACCTGCAATGCGGCCAGGTTGATGTTGCCCGAGACACGGATACCTGCTTCGCCTGCATCGATGGTGCCCAGCGGCGCGATCAGGTCGACGTCGCCCGGCGGTACTTCGGGAATCGGGTCCAGCGTGGCGAAACCGGCACCGCTGACCGGTGCGAGCGGCGACAGGCTGACGTTGCCCCAGCGGTCGTACAGGCGGCGTGGCGGGGTATACACCAGCGTGGTGCGCGAGCCACGGCCCGCATTGATGTCGCCCTGTTCGGACCAGGCCAGGATGTCACCGCCAAAGGTGGTCATCACCCGCGACAGGCCCAACAGCACGCTGTCCTGGCTGAACAGCCGGATGTCGCCCTGGCCCTGGGTCACCAGGCCCGCGCTTGCCGGTGGCGCCTCGCCAACCACGCCCACCACGATCTGCCCACCCGGCGCCATCAACTCGATATTGCCACCGGCCTCGGTACGCACGCCGGCGCCGCCATACATCACGATATCGCCGGTGCGCTGGATCGTCGTGCCCGCTGCATCCTTGTCCGGCATCAAGGTGGCGATGGCCTCGCGGCCGCGCAGGTAGGAGCCTACGCGCGGGCCATCTGCATCGGTGTACTCGCGGCCGCCCTCGCGCAGTTCGGCGTAGTAGACCTGGCGCAGGAAGATGCGCTGCTGCTCCTGCGGCAGTGTGTCGAACAGGGCCAGTGCCTGCGCGCCGTCAGCGCTGATGTTGAAACGCTCCAGCAGCCACTGCTTCAGTTCCTTGTCATAGACCTTGACCACCTTGCCCGGCTGCGACGCCAGTGTCTGCGCGGGATCGGCCAGCCGGGTCGCATCCAGGTAGCGCGCACGCACGGCGCCGAAGTCGACCTGCTGGTTGCCGGCGGTCATCGCGATGCTGGCACCCGGGCGCGTGTCGCCCTGCACCAGGCCGCCGCGGCTGACGATGCTTCCCTTGTCTTCCTGGCGCAGCTGGCGGCCGGCGCTGATATCGACGTTGCCGCTGCCGTATACGGTGACGTTGGCATGCACGATGTCACGCCCGGCCTGCAGCACCGTGACATCGCTGGCACTGTTGTTCAACGCAAGGACGGTGCTGGACAGGATGTCCTGGCCTGCACGCAGCTGCACCGGCGCAGCCACGTCAATCCACTCGCGAACGGTGCGGCTGCTGCCACTGGCGGCGTTCAGCATCCATCGTTCGCCCGTGCGTAGACCGATGATGTCGCCCGAGCCTGCGTAGAAGCGGTTCGGCGTGCCCCCGGCAGTGCGTGCCACCGCCAGCATGGGACGGTTCGGCCCAAAGGCGAACAGCGGTGTGGTATCGCCCCATGTGGGTACCCGAGCATTGATGCCATCGGGCGAGATATTGCTGAGCAATTCGGTGCCCTTCGCGTCCCGTGCGGTGAACACCGGATCGAACGGGGATGGCAGGCGCGTGTCCGCACCGGAGCTGCTGATGTACGGAGACCGATCGCCGGCGATGATCGAATCGCCCGCCAGCAACTGCATGCTGCCCGTAGGGGAAGGAGCAGTAAGCAGTACGTTGTTCTCACCGCCTTCGCCCAACTTGATGTCGCCGCTGGTGGCCTGCACCTGCAGCCTGGAGGGATAGATCCAGTAGGCGAAATTGTCGCCGGTGGATTCCGATCGCAGATTCTGCCCCGGGCTGCTGGCATGCGCTGTCAGCGGGGTGGCGTCGCCGCCGAACGAAACCAGATTTACCGCCGTGGCCGCGGTCCACAGCGAGAAGCCGGTAGTACCCGCCGCAAGACCACCTCCCGCCAGCGCCACCTGCGGCGCATTGAATTGCACCACACGGCCGGCGTCGGCTACGCCGCCCAGGATGACGTCGCCGCGGGCGTGCAGGTTTGCCACGGCGTCGCCCAGCACCAGCACCGGACCACCCATCGCCTTGCCACCGAAAGCGCGGAACGGATCGCTGGGGCGCAGGCCAGCGCTGGGATCAGTGTACTGGGAGATGCCGACGGCACTGCCACCAATGCGGGAGGCCTCAAGACTCAGGCTGCCGCGCAGGTTCGTGAATGTGCCATTGAGTTCCAGGTCCTGCTCGTTGCTGACGTGATTGATCGTAGTGGCCATCAGGTTCGGGTTGAGTGCACCGCTGGCGCGCAGGCTCAGATCGCCACCACCTGTCAGCACCAGCCGCCCATCATCAACACGTCCGGTCGAGCCCACGGCTGCGTTGATCGCGGTGGAGAAACGGGTGCTGCTTGTGTTCTTCAGCGCGTCACCCTTGGCCTCGGTCACACCGGCATGCCTGCCCGCATCAATCTCCAGATTGCCGCCACCCAACGTACCAAAGCCGGTGAAGCCGACCATGCGTGGACTGGGGTTGGAGAACGTGGACACATTGGCGTAAGTGCCGAAGTTGATCCACCAGGCGACAGGCTGCTGCTCGACGCCCGCAACCGCACCTGTACCCTGGCGCCACAGCCAGTTGGCAACCGCGCTGCTGGCGTGGTTGGCCAGGTCACCCGCCGCCGAGCCGGACGACGACAGCGCACCCCATGTTGCCCCGGTCACGTCGCGGCCAGCCGCAATGCTCAGGTTGCCGCCGTGATCCGGATACCACGCGCGATAGGCGGCAAGTGCCGCGTCATAGTCACCGCTGGACTGCTGCAACCCGAGCAGTGCCTCGCGTCCGGACGGCGACGCGCGCTCGGACTGGAAACGGGCATCGAGGCCATTACCCAGCGCGGTCGGCGTTCCCGCAGTATAGACGCCGTACACCGAGCGCATCGACAGATCGCGGCCGGCCATCAACTGCAGGTCGCCACTGCCGGTGCGCAGCACGCTCCACAGCGGCGTGCCATGTTTCGGTTGACCCACGGTCGCCACATCACGCATCTCGCCGGGCATCACGCAGATGCCCGAACTGACCGAACCGCACAGCTCCTCTTCGGTCATCCCGAACATCTCGGCAATTTCCTTCACGGGCATGCCGACCAGCGACGGATCGCCCATTTCATCGGCACCTTGCGCCGTGAACAAGTAAGGTGCCGCCTCGCAGCTGCTGCCAGCCGCGCAGATCGCAGACTCAGGCTTGCCCAGATGCTCGGCCAGCGCCTTCACCGGTTTGCCGACCCAGCTTGCATCCACACCTTCGCGCTGCGCACCCAGGGCGGTCACCCGCTGTTCGCGCACGAACGTGGAGACCATGGTCGCCGCACGCACAACGCCGTAGTGGGTGTCGGCCAGCACCAGATCGCCGCTTCCATTGCGCCGCGCACGCGGGTCGGCTGCCTCGGTATCGGCGCCCGCAACGGCGGTGAGATCCCACGAGGTGGTGCCCTCGGGCAACATCTGCGCCAACGCCCAGTTGCGTCCCTGTCGACCATCGCTGCCCACCGGGCGCAGGTCGATCGGTTGACCGCCGGCCAGCTCCAGCGTGGTCATTGCCGGAATCAGCGAACCTCGTGCCAGCGGTGTGCGCGCCGCCAGTCGCAGCTCCGTCGGCAATCGCGCGCCGGCCGGCCAGGTCGTGGCCCTTACGCTGGCCTCGCTGCGCAGCTGGAAGCCCGCGCCCAGGCGCGAGCCGGCGGGCAGTTGCAGCGCCTGCGCCAGCACGCTGCCTGCGGCACGCACCTGACCATCGGCCAGCGTAACCGCGGCCGGCAGCACGTAGCCTGCCGGCAACGTAAGTGCCTGCCCCAGCGTCATCTCCACCGGCAACGTGGTGCCGGCAGGCAGGACCGCATCGCGAACCGCAATCGCGTAGTTCAGCACGGCACCCGCCGGGAAGCGCGTGCCGGCCTCCAGTACGACGTTGTCATTGGGCACCAGGATGTCACTGCCGAACGGTGTAATGCCGGCACCGAAACTCTGTCCGGGCACCAGCTGCCAACCGCGATCATCCGGGCTGGCAGGTGGCGGCGCAAAGCCGTCGTTGATGCTGCCATGGATGAACAGGTCGCCGGCTGCGCGCAGGCGCAACGCACCCGCTTCACCGAAGCCGCGTCGCGCGGGGTCCTGTCGATTGGCCTGCGGGCCGTAGCGATAGCCGGAAAGATCGATATCGCCGCTGACGGTCAGGTCACCATGCGGGTTGCTGGACGAGATGGCGCCGACGACGTCCACGCCGGGACGCAGGCGCACGGTCCCCAGTGTGGCCAGCCGTGCCGACAGCCCGGCATTGCCCAGCGCGGCGTTCATCCATGCACTGTTGGCCGGATCCACCACCGTATCCAGCCACGACTGGGTAACCAGCTGGCCGCGTCGGCCGTTCACATCCGCCGTGTCAGCCAGGGGTGCGTCGTCATAGCGGCGCACGCCGGTCACGAAGATATCGCGCGCGCCGAGCACCTGCACGCCATTGGCGCTATCGACGCCTGCATCGTCGCTGCCCACTCTCGGCACGTTCAGCACGAACGTGCCGCGGGCGCGTCCATCGTTCTGCCCTGCTCCGGTATCGACGGCAACGCCGGTGCCGCTGCGTAGATCGATCCGCGCCGCCGATCCCAGCTGCACGCGTCCATCGCGGCTTTCCAGCTCGACGATGGCACGGTTCGGGCTGTCGATGATCTTGCCATAGCTGTCCACACGCAGTGCCGTGCCGTGGGCGTCCAGGCTTCCGTCCACCTGCAGGCCATCGCGCGCTGCCAGGCGGATGCTGCCGACCTGGTCGCCGCTGGCGTCGATGCGCCCGACCACCCGCAGCGCGCCGCCGTCAACGCTGATATCCACCTTGCGTGCTTTCACTTCGTCGCCGATCAGCAGGTCGCCCTGCTTGATCTGGAAGCTGCGCGCTCCGGTGACACCGTCGCGGGTGAGGCGCTGGTTGAGGCCACTGAAGTCTGTCAGTTCACGTGCGCGCACCACCAGCTCACCGTTCTCATACGGCACCAGGCTGCCACCTGCGTCCAGCGTGCCGCTGGCCTGGCCAAGCAGCCGCCCTGCCAGGTCGACATGCCCGCCGGCAGTACCCAGCGCGGTCACGGTGAGACGACCCGCGCGGTTGTTCTGCGCCGACAGATCGACCCGCGATGCAGCATCGCTGCGCACGTCACCTTCCGTTGCGGTCAGCGTGACGTCACCGCCGACGCTGTAGGTATCGACATCGAACAGGCTGACCTTGCGCCCGGCCAGATCGAGGTTGGCGCTGCTGCCAAGCTGCACCGAGCGGGCCGCCGTGGCCGCCAGGCGGCCCGAGGCCAGGGCGATGCGGGTATCGAGGAGGATGTCGTTGGCGTCCAGCGTCAATTCGGCGCCCAGCGCATCGGCCGCCGTCGAGGCGCCCGCACCGTGCACGCGCAGCGTGCCACCAGCAGTCACCGCCAGCTTCGCGCCTGCTTCGGCAGTGACCAGCGGTGCCTGGATATCGAGGTTGCCACCACTGTAGGTCCAGCCCTTGGCTGCGTCGTAGGCGCCCTGGAATTGATGCACATTCAACGCACCATTGCCGGCGAAGACCACCTGCTGTGCGGCACGCAGGTTCACCCCGGAGAAGCCGAGGACCTGGCGTCCGGCCACGACCTCCGAGGCGGGCCACGACTGTGGCGCCGGGCCGAGCCGCAACGTATCGGCAATGATGTCCAGCTGGCCACTGCCAAGGCGGTCGACCATCGCCGCGCCGCCGGGCTGCGCGGCATTCGAATCCGCAAACCCACTCGCCGCAAGTGCACCGGCCCAGGTGAGGTTGTCGGCGAAGATGCGCGCACGATCGCCGCTGTTGCCATAGCCATGGATGGCCGGTGCGCCCAGCACCAGGCTGCGAAGGCTCGACTTGCCGGTCGCGCTGTCACGCGTATCGAGGTCGACACTGCCGAACACATTGATCGACTCGGCCGCCGAGAGCTTCAGCGTCTCCAGTGCCGGTGCGCCGGTGGCGGTATTGCCGCGCAGCAAGGCGGTCAGCACCTGCTGGTTCATCATCATGCCCGGCGGCAACGCGGCGGCCGCAGCGGCCTGCGCTATGGCATCGTCGCTGCCCAGATTGATCGCGGCCACGCTGACACCGAGCTGGCGGGTGCCGTAGCTGGCCGCATCGCGCAGCTGCAGGCTGCCATTGGTGGCGACGTTGATGCTCCCCTCCGACACCAGTCGTGCCTGGCCCGCACACTGACGCCCCGGATCACAGGTGCCGATGTCGAAGCTGACCAGCGACGGATCGCTTCCCTCGCGCAGGGGCGCGGCCAGCAGATCGGTGCGCCCGTTGGACACCACCATCACCCCGCCCTCGGCCTGGTAGTAGAAGCCGGCATCGGCGGGCAACGAAGCGGCACCGCGACCGAGCGTGTCGATACCTGCGCCTGCCTCCACGCGCACGCCCGTGCCACCGGCCACCGCACCCAGAATCACCTCCGGCGCACGCAGGACCGCACCGTCCCGCAACACCAGGTTCTGGCCGACACCGGCCACCTGCAGGCGCTGGTTGCTGGTAGCGCGGACCTGTGCGTTGAGCACCAGGCGTGAGGGCTGCAACGCGTTGAGCACGTCCGCCTCGATGGCAGCGCCATTGCCGGTGGAGCTGGGCGTGCGACCGGCCGCCACCACTTCCAGTTCGCCCAGCCGGTTGACCAGGTTCACTTCCACCGAACCGCCAATGCCCGCGCTGCCCGCTGCCGGCGCAAACCGGGTCTGGCCCTGGAAGCTGAAAGCCGGCGTGCCGTCCCTGCCGGCGCCATTGCCAAGCCCGAGGCGCAGCGTGCCGGCATCGACGGTCTGCCAGCCGCGCGGCGTGCCCAACCGTTGCGCCGACGCGGTCACGAATGCGTTGTAGCTGGTCTCGTTGTAGCTGGAATGCCGGCGAACGGTATCGGCCGGGGTCAGCAGCAACGCGGTCAGCAAGGGCGAACGCAGGCCACCCAGCGTCGACCCCGTGTGTCCGCCGACCATCCAGGAGCCGGTGCCGGTGGCCAGCGGTGCACCGATGCCGACCGCGCCGGTGCGCCCCAGCTCCACCCGGAACGCGCCCTGCTGCAGTGCGAAGCTGGCCGGCAACAAGGTGTAGGTGCCGGCCGGCAATCCAGGCACGCCTGCGGGAATCGTGATCTGCTGGCCAATGCCAGGGTCCAGCGAGCCGTCACTCAACCCCAGCGGCGCTGCACTGCCGGTGTAGCCGGGCAGGATCGCATACACCGGACTGGCCGATTCGCTGAAGCCATAGCGCGGATTGGCATCGGCCAATGCATGGCGCAGGATGTCGACCGAGCCACCGCGCCCGCTGACAAAGGCCGCACCGGTCAACTCACCGCCGCCGGAGAGATCCAGCAGCGCCCCTTCGGCCACCTCGGTACGGCTGCTGATGATGGCGATGCCCTTGGGGTCCGCGCCGGGCGCGGCACCGCCTACCGGCGGTATGGCCTGGGCGCTGCCGTCCCTGCGCCAGTCCACGCCATCGACGGTGCCACCGAACGGCACACTGAGCCCCACGCCGCTGGTGGAGGTCACGCTTCCGGGCAGCAGCGTCACCGAGCCGGCCAGGCGCCCGTCGGCATCGGTACCACCCAGGGTTATGGCGCCCAACGGCGCCCGGAGGATGCCGCCCTGCTCGATGGTCGCTGCCACCACTGACAGGCCGCCGGACACCGACAACGGCAGGGCTGGAGCCGCCCCACCAAGACCATGGATGCGCACGATGCCTTCGGCATCATCCCAGCGGCTGATCGCACTGCCCGGCTGCGACACACCGGCCGCCAGCACGCCGCCCGCATCGGCCACCGGGTACAACTGCGCTGCGGTTACGTCCAGGCTGCGCGGCGCGATCAGCTGCGCGCCGGTACTGCCGAGCGCTGCGCCACTGCCCAGGAAGCGCAGATCGCCGCGACTGCGCAGTTGCACGTCATCGAACCCCGCCAGCCAGGTGGTATTGCGCAGGTCGATCAGGTCCGCATCCACACTGAAGCGATGCTGACGACCGGTATCCACCGCCACGGCAGCGGTACCGACCAGGGTATCGCCAGGCAGCCTCAACCAGCTGCTCTGCGCCAAGCGCACGTAGGGCGCGCTCAGCGCAAGCAGGCCGCCAGCGCTGCCGCCCTGCAGCATGCCCAGCCCATCCTGTTGCAGACCTTGGAAGCGCAGGCTCTGGCCGAGGCGCAGTTCCACATCACCTTCGGCACGCACGTTGCCGAACAGCGAAAGATTGTCGAAACCACCGGCACCGACCTGCGCCGCCGACAGGCGTGCGTGCCCGTACTGCAGCTTCGCCGGCACGGCCTGCTCGCGATCGTCCTGGGTGAGCACGATGGCGCGCGGCGCCAACACATCTTCGCTGGCACCGCCCGCATGGATGCTGCCTCCGAAGGCGATGCCCAGGGTGCCACCCTGCGCACCGGCGCCGCCGGCTGCGGCCTGCAGGCCACCCTGCAGGTACAGCGCGTTGGCCGATCGCACCACGATGGTGCCGCCATCGCTGGCCACGTCCTGGCGGCCGGCGCCATCGATGTCCAGCTGCGCTGAACTGCCGTTGGCCAGCAGTTCCGCACCGCGCTCAACAACCACGAACGCATCCACTGGCCGGTCAGGCACGTTGTCCTGGCCATCCCAGTCGAGCGCGCCTCCAATCTCGATGCTGCCCCCCTTGCGCACCTGCCCGCGCAGGCGGCCACTGGCATCACGCGCAGTGAAGGCGTCACCGCTGACGTCGAGTACACCCTGCGCACCGATGCGGTAGGTGCGCTCGTTGCGCTGCGAATCGAACAGGCTGGTCGGTTCGCGAATGTCATCCAGGCGGATGCGGCCACCCGCCGCTTTCAGGCTGCCATCAACCGTGATGCTGCCCGCGCCGCGCAGGGTGATCGATTGACCGGCATCCACGCTGACCAGGGCGCCGCGACCGATGCGCAGATCACCACCGGCCTCGCCCTGCTGTGAACGCAGCGTCAGGCTCGCACCGTTGCGCTGACTGAACCTGCCGGTGATCGGATCCGCGCTGTACAGGGGTGCCGACCAGACCTGCAATGCGTCGCGCCGGTCGCGTGCCTGCATCGCTGCTTCGGCCAGGCGCAGGCCCGGCATGCGCACGGCGACGATGGCTCCGTCCGCCACTTCCACACCTTGCTGGCCATTGATGTCATAGCTGGCGAAACCCTTGTTGAACAGGGTCTCCTGCAGGGTGAGTGCGCCGTCGGCCGGCTGACCGCCGATCACGATACGTCCACCATCGCCCAGCGACAGCGTGCCGCTGCCGGCGCCGAGCGCGCTCAAGCGTGCATCGGCCGACAGCTGCAGGCGACCGACCCGTCCACTGCTGTCGGCCACGCTCGCTGCCTGCAGGCTGACGTCGCCGCCCTTGCCGATCGTGACCTTGCCCTTTGCATCAACCCGACCGCCGCCATCGACGCGCACGTCGCTGCCCGGCACCACAACATCATGGCTGTTCTGCAGCCGCAGCTTGCCGCCGTCAGTCCACGCCATGCCCGGGCTGGACGCCGGTTCCAGCAACGCATTCACCCAGCGGCCACTGAGATCGATGCGCGTGCCCTCCGCCAGGGCCACGTGCGAACGGCCACCCTGCAGCAGCCAGGCGGCGGGAGCGCCCACGCGGGTCAGTTCATTGCCCGCCTGCACCTGTCCACCCGCGATCTGGATGTCACCCCCCAGCAGTACATCGGCGGCCGTGAGCACCAGCTGGCCACCGTCCTGCAGGCGCAGCGCACCCTCCACCGCGATGCTGCCACCGCTGGCCAGATCGATGCGTCCCCACTGCTGCGCGCTGAGCTGGTTGGCATCCAGCCACAGCGTATTGCGCTGTTCCTGTTGCAGCGGCGCCTGCAGGGACACGTTGGCGGCAGGCAGCCCGCCATCGACGATCCGCACCTGTGTATCGAACACCGCGTTTCTGCCGTTGCCGTCGTAGCGCCCAAGCCACAGCTGGGCATTGCGCGCTACGGCGGTCTGCGCCTGCGCGTAGCCATCGCGCGCAGCATCGGGTGTCTTCGATTGCTGCGCCCCCTGGAAAGCATCGGTCGCCACCTGACCCTGCAGTACCGCACTGGGCGCGGACACCAGCAGACGGCCCGCGTCGCGGCCCACGGTATAGCCGTTCTCCACCCGCTGTTCGGCACCGATCAGCGGATTGCGGAACACATCGGTGGCTCCCCAGCGCTCCTGCTTTACTTCAAAGCCCCGATACAAGCCGTCGTACCGCATCTCGGCCGGCGCATCATCCAGCCGGTACAGCTGACCGTCGGTGCCACGCAACCAGCTCTGCTTGATGGCACCGCTCTGCACATCCAGGCTGCCGCCAGCCAGGTTGATCCTGGAGCCGGCATGGGTGACCACTTCGCTGCCGGACAATTGCACGGTACCGCCCTGCGCGGCCCATTCGCCGATCGAATGGCCCTGGTTGTCGAGATACCCCCCGACTTCCAGCAGGCCACCACCGGCATACCAGCGCTCGGCGGTGTTGCCACCGGTGCCTGTGGCCACGTGCTGCAGCTGGCGGCGATCGATCCAGACCTCGCTGCTGATCAGCTTGCCGCTGTCGCGGTTGTCGGGAGAATCACGCAGTTCGTTGCCCTGCACCTTCACTTGGACGTTGTTGCTTTCCATCGCAACCCGCACGCCCACCGCACCGGACACATCAATGCGCGCGGCATTGCCGGCGTAGGTCCGGCGTGCGGCTTCCGCTACCACCTGACCGCCGGTGGCCAGGGTCAGCGAACCGTCCTGGAAGTTCACGTCGCCGCCGGACACGATCTCCACGCGTGACTGGTCACGCCGGTCCTGCATGCGCGAGAGATTGTCGAATGTGCCAGTGCTGCTCGCGCCGCGCAGCAGGTCCTGCTCGGCCGAAGCCTTGACCAACGCATCACGGCGGCTGTCCAGAGCCGTGTTCTTGCCATCGTCTTCGATCAGCACCGCCGTGGTCGCGCCGCTGGCCAGGGTGACCGTGCCGGCGCGGTCGCTGATGGCGTTGAGCAGGTGCACCGTGCCGCGCTGGTCCAGCGTGGTGGTGGCCACGGCCACGCCCGCCTGTTCCACCGTGCGCCCGGCCAGCGTGATGTCGCCCTCGCGCGCCTGGATCAGGCCACTGTTACGCACGCTGCCGGCACTGCTGCCGGCCGCGATGCGCGGCGCGATCTCGTTGCCGGCCGTGGTCGAGGCGGTGTTCTGCGCGGTACCCACGCCGCGGCGAATCACGAACGAGTCGCCCGCAGCCAGCTGCGTCTGGCCCTTGCGCGTTTCAATCTGGCCGGCATTCTCCACGGTGTGGCCGGCCAGCAGCACATAGCCACCGCCGCGGGTGGCCGAGGCAGGCGCCTGCGTGGTGATGCGTGCGCCCTGCTCAACCAGGACCTTGCCGAAGGCATCGGTGAGCGCAGCGGTGTTGTTGTCGGCACTGTACAGGCCGTTGTCACGGAACTGGCCATCGCTGATCCGTGTCGCTGCCGCGACCAGATTACCCACGTTGACCTGGCTGTTGTTGCCGAACACAACACCGTTGCGGTTGACCACGAACACGGTACCGTTGGCCTTCAGCTGGCCCAGGATCTGGCTGGGACGTGCGCTCGGATCGTTGACCCGGTTCAGCACTGCCCAGTCCGCATTCTGTTTGAAATCGAGCGTGGTGTTGCCGCCGATGTTGAAGGTCTCCCAGTTCAGGATCGCGCGGTCTGCGGTCTGCTCGATGCTGACCTGAAGCTTGCCGTCGCTGCCCTGCGACTGGATCGCTTCACGTGCATTCACCCAGCCACGGGTCAGCGGATTCTCATCCACCTTCAGGCCGTCCTTGCCGAGGCCGTCAGCAATCACGAAACCGGCAGCACGCTGCTGCGCACGGGCCTGCTCCTGCAAGCGCTGCTGCAGCGCAATGGCCTGCGCAGCCGTGCCCAGATTGTCGATCGACTGCTGCAGCTTCTGCCGGGCGGCATCCTGCTGCTGGGCCGGCAGCTGGAACTGGATCGGCACGCCGTTGGGCATGCGCCCACTCTGCGCGGCTGCGCCCTGCGCTGCACCGCGCTCGGCGAACCAGCCCGGCGAAAATGCCTGCTGCGCCTGCGCAGGCAGCATGGGCGTGGCGCCCAGCGCAAGCGCGATGGCCCAGGCCATCGGATGGCGGTGCGGCGCAGTGTGCGGAACAGGCGTGTGCAGGTGCGACATCAGGACCTCGAGCGACCGACGGACGGTCTGCGGCATAGGAGAGATTCGACTGCCCGCAGGCATCGCCGGGCACTATCAGATAGACGTTGTCCGCGCCGGAAAAACGACAGCTTCTTCACATTCGGCGCGACCACAAAAAAAGGCGCCGACCTCGCGGTCGGCGCCCTGTTCAGCAGGTACGGTGGATCAACGGCCGATGCCGGCGCAGGTGCTGGCGTTGCCCAGACCGGTGGCCGGGGTGGCCGAGATCAGGTTGTTGGCAACGGCTTCACGCCAGGTCTGGGTCAGCGGGATGAAACCGTGCGCACGCACGGCAGCATCGTTGTTGCCATCCACGCCCAGGTTGTAGTGCTTTTCCAGGAAGTTGCGGACAGCCTGGCGCTGCGGCAGGGTGCGGTAGCACTGTGCGAACACCAGGTTGGTGTAACCGGCGATCGGGTAGCCGGCGGTCGGGTTGGTGAACACCGGCACCCACTTGGCCGGGTTGGCAATGTCGGCACCGGTCGGCGGGGCGACGGTGTTCAGGGTAGCGGCAACGCTCACTTCATCCGGCGAGAAGCCCTTCACCTTGGCAATCTTGGTCGCGTCCTGCAGGTTCGGGATCACGTCCGGGCCGACATAGCCGATGGCGCCGGCAACCTGGTAGACACGGTTGTACAGCGAGGTGCCGCCGGTGGCCGGGGCCGCTTCCAGGAAGGCCGGCAGGTTGTTCTGCGCATCGCGGGTGAACAGATCAGCGAAGGTCGACTTGACCTGGAACTTGCCGCCGACCAGACGGGTGGCGCTCAGGTCTTCGGTGGCGCAGGCGGCGGTCAGGAAGCGGGTCAGCAGCTCGCTGGTGCCGCTGCTTTCGCCGCGGTAGATGACCTTGATGGCGCCGCTGCGGGCGCTGTCCAGCTGCGACCAGTCGTTGATCTTGCCCGAGAACACGCCGCAGATCTTGGCCACGTCCAGGTTCAGATCACCACCGGCCTTGTTGTACGGCACGGTGACCGAGGTTGCGACCGACGGCAGCTGCAGCACCGGGCCGAGCGTGGAGGCCAGCGCCGAGTTGTTGTAGTTGGTGATCTCGGTGCTGCTCAGGACCGAGTCGCTGCCAGCGAAATGGACGTTGCCGGTGCCGTTGGTGATGAACAGGCCGATGGTGTTCTCGAGGAACGCCTTCTTGCCGGTGCCCGAGCCGGTCACGGCGTAGCTGAAGTTGGCCGGCAGGATGCTGTCGGCCTGGCCCTTGTACAGGTCGGCCGGCAGCGAGGCGCCGCCACCGTTGATGAGCGACTGCTGGGCCGAAGCGGCACCGGCGGTGGCGAGCAGCGCGGTAGCAACCAGCGCGGCCAGGGTCTTGTACTTGTTCATGATCTTCTCCTGAAGGGTTTACTGCGAAGGGAAACACCAAGGGAGGAACGGTCACTACACGCCTGCTGCCGCCGAGGGCCTCCCAGCCCACTCTGCGGCGACGTGGCTATGCTGGTCCGCGCCGATGACAGGCCGCTTAAGAAACCTGTGGAAGATCGAAAAAAGGTGTGGAGGATTGTGTGGAGAATCGAAAGCGTGCCGCGCTGCGCGCTCGCCGGGCTTGGCCCGGCGCTACCCGTGATGTCCGTTGCGCATCACTGCACCAGCTGGTTCATTTCCATGATCGGCATCAGCACGGCCAGCACGATCGTCAGCACCACGCCGCCCATCACCAGGATCATGGTCGGCTCCAGCAGCGCAGTCAGTGCCATCGCGCGACGTTCGATCTCGCGCGAGATCGTCTGTGCGGCGCGGTCCAGCAGTGGCGCCAGCGAGCCGGTCTTCTCGCCGCTGGCCACCAGGTGCACCAGGATCGGCGGATACACCTTCTGCACCTTCAGCGCAGCACCCAGCGCCGCACCTTCGCGCACGCGCGCAGACACGTCATCGGCACAGCGCGCGAGCAGCGCATTGCCAAGCGTCTGCCGCGCCGCCTCCAACGCACGCAGCAGTGGCACACCGGCATCCAGCAGGATCGCCAGCGTCGAGGCGAAGCGCGCACTGTTCACACCCAGCACGAAACGCCCGACCATCGGCAGCCGCAGCAGCATCGCATCCCATCGCAGGCGCAGCTCGGGCTTGCGCAGGGCCATCCGCCATGCCACCACCAGCGCAGCGATGCCCAGCCCCACCCACGCGCCCCAGCTGCGCACGAACGCGCTGGCGGCCAGCATCACCTGGGTCAGCATCGGCAGCGTCTGCCGCGCCTGCACGAACGCGGTCACCACCTGCGGCACCACGTAGCTGAGCAGGAAGATCACGATCGCCACTGACACCAGGCTGATCGCCGCCGGGTAGATGAAGGCGGTCAGCACCTTGGCCTGCAGCGCATTGCGTTCTTCGATGTAGTCGGCAAGGCGCTCCATCACCCGTGCCAGATCGCCGGAGTCCTCACCGGCGCCCACCAGCGCCCGGTAGATCGGCGGAAAATCACGTGGCCGTGCAGCCAATGCCACGGTCAGGCGCTGGCCGGCACGCACGTCGGCGCGTACGGCGGTGAGTGCCTGGGCCACATGCGGGCGCTCGGCCTGTTCGATCACCGCACTCAATGCACCTTCCAGCGGCAGGCTCGCGGCCAGCAGGCTGGCCAGCTGGCGCGTAGCCCAGGCCAGCTCGCTGGCGGACAGCCGGCGCGTGCCCCAGCCACTGCCCGCACTGCGCGCCGCGCTGACCTGCACGGGCGTCAGCCCACGACCGCGCAGTACCTGGCGCGCGCCGCGCGGGCTGTCGGCGTCCAGCTGGCCCTTCTCGATGCGGCCCTGCGCGTTGGCGGCCTGGTAGTCGAACAATGCCATCGCTGCCTCAGTCGTCGCCGGTGACGCGCAGGATCTCTTCCAGCGTGGTCACCCCGCTGTCGACCCAACGCTGGCCGTCCTGGCGCAAGGTCCGCATCCCGGCGCGCCGTGCCGCCTCGCGCAGCGCAGGTTCACCCTGCCCTTCATGGATCAGCGCACGCACGCGATCGTCCACCACGAACAGCTCGTGGATGCCGGTACGCCCCCGGTAGCCGCTGTTGGCGCAGGCCGCGCAGCCCACCGCGCGCCACACGGTACCGCCATCCACCTCGGCACGCCGGCATTGCGTGCACAGCCGCCGCACCAGCCGCTGCGCCAGCACGCCGCGCAGCGACGAGGCCAACAGGAACGGCTCCACGCCCATATCGGCCAGGCGGGTCACCGCCGAGATCGCATCGTTGGTGTGCAGGGACGCCAGCACGCCATGGCCAGTCAGCGACGACTGCACCGCAATCTGCGCGGTCTCCAGGTCGCGGATCTCACCGATCATGATGGTGTCCGGATCCTGGCGCAGAATCGCACGCAGCGCCGTGCCGAAGCTCATGCCGATGCGCGCGTTGACCTGGATCTGGCCGATGCCGGCGAAGTCATACTCCACCGGGTCCTCCACGGTGAGGATGTTGCTGGTGCTGCTGTCGAGCTGGCCCAGCGCGGCGTACAGCGAGGTGGTCTTGCCACTGCCGGTCGGGCCGGTGACCAGCACGATGCCATGCGGCTGCCGGATCAATCCGGTGAACGTGGCCAGGGTGTCATCGGCCATGCCGAGGCGCTGCAGCTGCAGCCGGCCGGCATCCTTCTCCAGCAGGCGCAGCACAGCACGCTCACCATGCCCCGTCGGCACCGTGGAAACACGGATGTCCAGTGGCCGCCCACCCACGCGGATCGCGATGCGCCCGTCCTGCGGCAGGCGCTTCTCGGCGATGTCCAGGTGGGCCATGATCTTGATGCGCGACACCAGCGCCGCGTGCAGTGCGCGCCGTGGCTGCACCATGTCGCGCAGCGTGCCGTCCACCCGGTAGCGCACCACCGAATGGGTCTCGAACGGCTCGATGTGCAGATCGCTGGCGCCATCGCGTGCGGCCTGTGCCAGCAGCGCGTTGATCATGCGGATCACCGGCGCATCGTCCTGCGCATCCAGCAGGTCGGTGACCTCCGGCATGTCCTGCATCAGCCGGTCCAGATCCACTTCGCTTTCGGCGGCTCCGACCACGGCGGCGGCATCGCCGCCGTCACGGTACTGCTCACCCAAGCGCTGCTGCCAGGTCGCCTCATCCAGCGCCTGGAACGGCAGCGGGCCATGCCGTCGGCGCAGTTCGGCCACGGCCCACGCCGCGGTGTCGGCGGTGCCCAGCAGCACAGGCTCGCCGCCCGCCTCGGACAGCATCACGCCATGGCTGCGCACCCAGGCGTACGGCAGTGGCGCGGCGGCGCTCACGGCCCGATCACCAGTTCCGGCGTGTAGCCCAGCCCGCGCAGCTGCTGCAGTGCCGGGTCCAGCCTCGCCGGATCGCGCGGCAATCGCACGCGCAGGCGTTGCCCGCTCTCGCCGGGCGTCGCTTCGGCATAGGCCTGCAGGCCCAGTGCACGCACCTGCGCAACGCCCTGGCTGGCACGCGCCGGGTCCAGCCCCTGCGCGAACTGCACCAGCTGCGCATCGCCGTCGCCGGACGGATACAGCGCCGCCAGGCTGCTGCTCTGCAGCGGCTGACCCTGGCCATCGCGTGCATTGCCCTGGCCGAGTACAGACAGGTCCTGCGGCGGCAGCTGCGGTGCCGACAGCGCCGGCAAGGCCCAGCTCTGTACCGGCTGCGCGCCGGCTTGCGCGTTGCGCATGTAGTCGTAGCGGTCGCGGGTCAGGCGCTGGCCGGCGGCCGGGTCACGCACCACGTGCGGGCGCAGGAACACCATCAGGTTGGTCTTGGCGCGCTTGCGCGTGTCGCTGCGGAACAAGGCGCCCAGCACCGGGATCTTTCCCAATCCCGGCACTGCATCACGGCCATGGCTGACACTGTCTTCCAGCAGGCCACCCAGCACCATGATCTGCCCGTCGTCCAGCAGCACGCTGGTATCCAGGGCGCGCTTGTTGGTGATGATGCCGGCCGTGCTGTTCGCGCTCTGCGCGTCGATGCTGCTGACTTCCTGGTAGATGTCCAGCTTCACCGTGCCACCCTCGGAGATCTGCGGGCGCACCCTCAGCTTCAGGCCCACGTCCTCGCGCACGATGGTCTGGAACGGGTTGTTGCTGCCGCCACCGCCGTCGGTCACGTAGCGGCCGCTGACAAACGGTACGGTCTGGCCGACCATGATGCTGGCCGCTTCGTTGTCCAGCGTCATCAGGTTCGGCGTGGACAGGATGTTGGCACCGCCCTTGCTCTGCAGCGCGTTGGCCAGCGCCTTCATGTTGAGGATCTGACCGACGCCGGGCAGGTTGATGGTGCCGTCGATGACGCCGATCTTCAGACCGTCCTTGGGCAGCACGTCCAGGGTGGTGCGTGCGGCGGTGTTCAGCCCGCTGCCACCGGTGGTGCCGCCGAAGTGGGTGCCGCCGAAGGTGCGGCCATTGCCCAGCATCCACTGCACGCCCAGTTCGGCCGCGTCGGTCTGGTTGACCTCCACGATCAGGCTTTCCACCAGCACCTGTGCACGGCGCTGGTCGAGCTGGTCGATCACCCGTCGCAGGTTGCGGTACACCGGCTCCGGCGCTGAGATCAACAGCGTGTTGGTGGCCACGTCCGCCTGCACCGAGATGCCGTTCTGGCTGAAACCGGTGCTTCCCGCATCGATCGGATCGCGGCGGCTCGGATCAAGCCGCTGCGATTCCAGCGCATTGCCTCCGGTCTTGGCCTGCTGCGGTTGCGACGGCTGCGTGGGCGTGGAACGGTTGGCGTCGCCGGGCAGTGGTGTGATGCCTTCGTTGCTGCCCATTGCCGGTGCATCGCTCTGCCCGGCCACCACGCCGCGCAGCACACCCGCGAGCTGATTGGCCTGGGCATTGCGCAGGTAGACCACATGCAGGTTGCCGGACTCGTCCTGGGCACGGTCCAGCTTCTCCACCAGCTGCCGCGCCAGACGGGTGCGACCGGGACTGCTGGAGCGCAGCAGCACGCTGTTGCTGCGGGGGTCGGCCATCACCACCACCTTCTGGCTGGGCTCGGCGCCCTGCGCATCCAGCAACGGCGCGACCATCGCCGCTACGTCAACGGCAATGCCCTGCTGCAGCTTCACCACATCGGTGTCCATACCGGCCGGTGTATCGACGCTGGCGATCACCCGCGCGATGCGCTCCAGGTTGTCGGCATAGTCGGTGATCACCAGGGTGTTGTTGCCCGGGTTGGCGGTGATCGGATTGTCCGGGCTGATCATCGGCCGCAGCACCGCCACCAGCGCGGCCGCGTTCTCGTAGCGCAGCGCGAAGGTGCGCGTGGCGACCTCGCCCCCTGCACCACCGGTGCCGACGCGCCCTCCCAACAGCTTGGCCTCGGCCTGCGGCACCACCCGGCTGACGCCGCCGTTCTCGACCACCGCGAAGCCACGCATGCGCAGCGCGCCCAGCAGCAACTGGTAAGCCTGGGTACGGCTGACCGGGCCATCGGAAACCACCGTCATCTTGCCGGTCACCCGCGGATCGACCAGGAACTGGCGCCCAGTGAAGCGCGCCGCCATGCGCAGTACGCCGCCGATATCGGTATCCACCAGGTTCAACTGCACCTGCTCATCGCGGGTGTCCTGCGCCAGCACTGGCGCCGGCACGTGGGCCATGCCCACGATCAGGGCCAACGCAGTACTGCAGGCAAGGCTTCGCATCGCCCTCATGGATGGGCACCCACGTTGAGCGCCATCACGATGTTTCCGGAAATCCGTGCCGCCGGCATGTTCGCATCCCCTGTGCGTGTCAGTTGCAGCTGCTGCAGTTCGATGGCCGGATCGGCCAGCACGGGCAGCAGCCAGTTCCACAGCGCGTCAGCGGGCACCGCCTGCACCTGCAGGTGCCAACGCCCGTCGCGCGCTTCGATATGCAGTCCGTCGGCGAGGCCGGCGGATCTGATTCCGTCCCGCAGGCCGGTCAGCGTCGGGTGCTCGCCCTGCGCCTGCTGCTGGCGCTCACGGGCGCGCAGCAGCGGCGCCAGTGCGCGGGACTGCGCCTGCAGCCGTGGCAGTTCGGCCTGCCAGTGCGCGTGCTGTTTCAGCAGTGGTTCCAGCCACAACATCCACAGACCCGCCGCCAGCAGCGCCACCACCATCACCCACAGCATCAGCCGGTCGCGCGGCGGCAGGCGCTGCCAGCGCTGCTGCAAGCCCGCCAGTTCCCCGCCCAGTCGCAAGGTACGGGTCGTCACTGTCCAGCTCCGCTCACCCTCAGGCGTCCACCCGCTTCGCGCGCCAGCTGCAGGCCCTGCGCCTGCACTGCCTGCTGCCAGTGCTCAAGCCGCTGTGGATCATCGGCCAATGCCCGGGCGTCGGCATCCAGCTCCATCTCCAGTTGCCCGGGTTGGTAATGCAGGCTGCGCACCTGTCCCGCCAGCTCCGGAACCGCCTGCAGCGTGCCGGCTACCTGACGCTGCAGCGGCGGCAACGGCGGGGCCGGCAGTGGCACGGCCAATGCTCGCCTTGCCTGCAACACCGGGTCCACCACGTCGGTGATCTCCGGGAAGCGTGCGCTGAACTGGCGCGTCATGTCCTGTTGCAGAGCCTCGCCCTCACTTCGCCACCGCGAGACCTGCAGCTGCAGACCGAGCGCGGTCAGCAGCATCGCCGTCAAAGCCAGCCCGATCGCAAGCCGCGGCGCTTTCTGGCCCGCGCCGGGCAGCGGCAATGACCAGCCTGGCAAGGGGCCAGAGGCCTGCCGTTCATGTATGACGGCGGTGGCCGGCAGGCTGTCCGGCCACGTCGGCGGCACACCGTCGATCCACTGCACGGCCTGCACGCCGGCCTGTTGCAGGCGCACGGCCAGCGTCTGCATCACCGCGCAGGCGTCACGTCCGCCATACCATTGAACGAAACCCCGGTCGCGCCCGCTGCGTACCATCAGATGCTCGCCGCTGACCTGCAGCGTGGCATGTCCATCCTGCCAGGGCAGCAGCAGCGGCGTCGGATACAGTGCCTGCAGCCGCAGTGCACACGAAGCCAGCAACTGCTGCGCCTGCAGAAGCGCCTGCTGGCCCAGCCAGGCCACAGGAACCGTGCCGTCCGCCGCCTGCGCACCGTGGGCCAGCGCCACCTCCTGCAGGTCATCCAGCAGCATCGCCTCAACCTCACCCTGCAACGCCGACTGCAGGCGGCGCCCGGACAACGGCGGCAGCTGCAGTTCCAGCAGGATCAGGTCGTTCGGATCGAGGCAGGCATGCACCGCAGCCTGCGGATGCCGCAGGCCCAGCGCCGCCAGCGTGTCGCAACCGTGAGCCAGCACCTCACCCTTGTGCAGCTGCGCCCACTCCACCGCGCTGTCGGCGCGCAGACGCTCCAACGCCGGCAGGCGCACCCGAAGCTGCACGTTCATGCGCCGATCCTCGTCCACACGCGTTGCACCCGCACGCCATCGTCGCGGTACTCGCGCCAGAGCAGCGCGCGAAAATCAACCCCGCTGCCGTCAGCCTGCACCTGGCCGACTGCCAGGAACCACTCGCTATGGATACCCAAGGGAAGCACCGCCATCTGTTCGTTGCTCAGTTGGAGTCGGTTGGCGATGTCGCCGCGATTGAGCAGCCAATGGCCAGCGTCGCGCTCACCGAGCAGCGCCTGCAGCCGTGCCGGCTCGACCGCAGGCGTCACCGCCTGCAGAACGCGCAGGTCGCAGGTGTTGGCGTTGACCAGGGTCTGCGCCGGCAGCACCACGGTGCGCCGCTCCAGCGCCTGCAGTGCCACCGCATCGGCACCGGGCAGCGCCTGCGCGATCAGCGATTCGCGCGGCAGCGGCGCCTGCGCCTGCAGGTCGCCATCGCGCAGGCGCGCCTGGATGTGGTCCGCGGCGGATGCGCAGGCGCCCTGGCCGAGCCCCTGCCCGGCACACAACGCGATGAACGCGCGCCTCGCCTCGGGGTCCGGCCTGCCATGCGCCAGAAGATTCCGCAGGTTGAACATCGACTGCGCATCGACCAGCTGCAGCTGCACAGGCAACGGCGCCTGCACCTCCAATGGGTGCGCCCAGCGACCGCTGCGCACCGTGGTCAGCTGCTCCTTTACATCCTCACGCAGCTGCTGCGCCGCACGCTCCAGCGTTGCGTCCACGGCCATGCGTACCTGTGCGCGCAGCTGGTCGCCACGCAGCGCACGCAACTGCGCCGACTGCCGGGTCAGCAGTGCAGTGGCAATCACCGCCACCAATGCCACCACCAGCAGGGCAACAATCACCGCCATGCCACGTTGACGGGTGCGCGGGACCGAACGCGTCCGGGCTGTCATCAGCACGCCTCACAGCTGCCAGGAGCCGATATCCGCGTTCCCGGCGTCGCCACCGGGCTTGCTGTCCGCACCCAGCGAGAACACATCGATGTCGCCATGGGTACCTGGTATCTGATACTGGTACGGATGGCCCCACGGGTCATTGGGCAGGCGATCCAGATAGGGCGTGATCGGCATCGCACCGCTGCCCTGCGGCGGCTTCACCAGTGCCTGCAGGCCCTGCTCGGCACTGGGATAGCGGCCGTTGTCCAGCTTGAACAGCTTCAGCGCCTGCATCAGCGCCGCGATGTCCTGGCGCGCCGCCACCACGCGCGCCTGGTCGGGACGGTCCATCAACCGCGGCACGATCAATGCGGCGAGGATGCCGATGATCACCACCACCACCATGATTTCGATCAGGCTGAAACCCTGCTGCCGAGCCCTGCGACCACGAACCTGCCTTGCCATTGTTCCGCCCTCGTCATCCTGGAAGAGACCGCTGCGCCATGGTCAGCGGTGCATGTGTCAGTACGATAAACATCCGCCGGCAATTCGCTGCGCGTGTGCCTGTGCAGGCGCAACACGCGCAGCCGGTGCACATGCAGACTCGAACAGATGCTGCGGCACGCTGGTCAGCGCATCGTCGATGCAGCCGCGCAGCAACGGGTGCGCGCAGGCCTGCAGCAGCCGAACGCACTGCATCGGCGACCACGCTGTTCCATGATCGAGGCCGATGAACATCCGATAGGCCTGGTGATAGCGCAGGTCGTCGTGCACGCGCTGGGCACTGTTCAGATCGCGCATGACCACCAGCAGGGCCGCGCGTTGCAGCAGCCGCGCATCGCCTGCATCAAGCGGCAGCGCGTTCATGGCCGCTTCGGGCCAGGGCCGCAGCTGCAGGTCGAGGGCTTTCCGCAGCGCCACCAGTGGGTGCGCACTACCATCCAGTGCCGCCCAGCGCGCCGCATCCGCCCAGGCGTCACTGGACAGCACCCAGACCCACGAATGCCCATAGCGCTGCACGTTCAATGGCGTATGCCGTGCCTGCTCCAGTGACTGGCTCAGGTGACGATCCAGCTCCAGCATGCTGATCCTGCGACTGTCTACCATCGGCGCCGCCCGTGCTCCGCGACGCATGGTGCGCCGTACTCTGGAGAAGACGTCAGCAAGGCAGGTGAAACGACAGCGCGCATGCAGCTCTGTGCGCTGCGTGGCGCTTCATCGACAACGTCATCGCAGCGTCATCTGCCTGCAAGCTTCGCGCTCCAGTCGCGGTGCTTCGCCCCCGCAACGGCGCGCCAGTATCGCCACATCGCTGCGCGCGGCGAACGCGGCCAGCGCGTCGGTCATCTCCGCGTCATCGCACCATGACCCCATCGCAACGCGCAGCGCCGGCAATTGCCAGCTGTCCATCACACCGTGGGTACCCGCCACGAACCAGTGCCACAGTCGATGGTGCAGCACCTGCTCGTGCAGCTGCACCAGATCGTCAATGCCATGAATCCCCGACAACAGCAGAGCACGCGCGAGGACCGCGGGTGACAACGCACCGGCTTCAGACAGGGGAAGCGCCTGCTGCTGCAGGCGCAGCAGCATCGCCAGCGGGTGCGACTGCGGATCGAAATCCAGCAGCACCGCCTGTCGCTGCCACTGCGCATCGGACACCACGCACACCCATGGCGAGCCATAGCGATGCACCATCAACGGCCGTCGCTGCGTGGTTTCCAGCAGCGCCGACAGATTGCGACGCAGATCCAGCACACCGATGGTCTCGTTGCGCATCCTTGGCCTCTCCTTGCTTGCAACAGCCCTGCGCGGTGCGCACGGCCAGCGTCTTCACCTAACCAAGGACGGCAATGCCACCCGGAAAGCGACGCAGATCCAGCGACATCGTCAGTCGCAGCTGCTCCAGCGCCGCATCCGGATCATCAATGCGGAAGCGGCCGCTGACCGGAGCACGCGCCAACGCCGATTCTCCCAGCAGCACCTTGCCGCGGCGGTAACGGTTGATCTCTTCCACCACCTCCCGCAGCGGTGCGCGTCGGAACACCAGCATGCCCTCGGTCCAGGCACTCACTTCCGAGGCGACGGCCTCGGCCACCACACCACTGAGGCGCTCGTCGTACTGGGTCTGCTGGCCAGCCTGCAGCTGCAGCCGGCCCTGCGGATGCTCGATGCGGGCACTGCCATGCAGGCAGGTCACCCGCACCTGGCCATGGGTGTTGCGAACGTCCAGGCGCACCGCTCCCTCATCGGCAATCACGCAACCCGGGCCCGCGAACAGGGCCAGGCGCAGGCCGGCCTGGGTCTCGATCGCGGCCTGGCCCTGCACCAGTTCGAAGCCTTCGCCCTGCGCGTCCGCACGGCGGCGCAGGCTGCTCTGCGTATCCAGTTCGATCTTCAGCTGCGGCGAGGGCGCGATCTGCAGTCGCTCACCGGTGCCGGTATGGAAATCGGCTGCCATGGCTGTCACCGGGGGCCACAGCCCCAGCGGTGGGCGGATGGCCGCCACCACTACCAGGCTGGCCGGGGCGGCAATCGCGGCGCCCAGGAAGGCGCGTCGGCTCCAGCGCTGGGCCGGTGTCGGCGCGACCGGTTGCCGTGCGGCGGCAGGCAGCTGCTCGCCGGCCAGTCGCACCTGCTCCCATTGCCGGCGCGCCCGGCCAAACGCTTCGCGATGACGCGGGTCAGCCTCACACCAGGTACGGAACCTGCGCCCGTCGGCGGCGGTCGCCTCGCCCGAGGTCAGCCGCACCACCCACGCGTGGGCCTGACGCTCAACGGCATCCAGCGGGCGTTGCGGGCGATCGTCAGGATCCATGGGGGCTCATGCCGGACCCGCACGCTGCGGGGTTCTGCTCGGCGTCAAAGTGTAGACGGATGCCGTCGCTCAGAACCGCACCTGGCGCCCCTGGCCGCTGCGCTCGGCCAGATAGTCCTGGGCCGCCTTCAGCTCACGCTGCACCAGCCGCAATGACACACCGAGGTGGTCGGCAACATCGCGCTGCTGCAGGCCATCGACGCGGATCGCCAGCAGGATGCGGCGACGACGCTCGGGCATGCGTTGCAGCAGACCGACCATGTCTTCCAGCGCGAAGTCCAGTTCAGCCACCTGCGCCGGGCCCGGTGCCGGGTCGGCCATGTCCATCAGCGTATCCACCTCCTCCAGGCTCAGCAGGCGGTGGTCTGCGCGTTGGCGGTCGATCACGGTATTCATCGCCATGCGCAGCAGGTAGGCCGCGGGGTTCTGTACGGCATCCAGGCGATCACGGCGCGCACTCAGGCGCATCCAGGTGTCCTGCAGCGCGTCGCCGGCCAGCTCTTCCGAGCCCAGCTTGCGCACCAGCCGGCGCTTCAGCTCGTCGTAGGCCCCCAGAAGGTGGTCCATCAGGTCAACTGCCCCAGCCGTACCGTTGTTCATGTTCGAATCCTTGAAGTCATGGAAGGGGCGCGCGCCGGCCACAGTCGTGGTCGGTGCCGGAAGGTCGGATCTGCAGCGTCACCGGCTGCGGCAGCTCACCAGCCTCGGCCGCCAGGACCAGGCCCTGCATCGCCTGCAGCAGGCGTGCATCGCGGCGGGCACTGCCGCTGCCGGACAGCAGCTCGGGCCGCTGCACCTGGCCTTCGCCGTCGACGCGGAAGCGCAGCGTTGCGGCATAGCGGCCAGGCGCGATCTCGGGGTCGTCACAGAACGCCGCACGCAGGCGCTGCTGCAGGCCGCCATAGCGGCGCCGACGTTCGGCCTCGGGAAGGCCGGTGCCAACATCCGCCTCGGCCACCGACTGCCCGCCCCGGCGCAGCACCACGCGCTGCTCGCCGATCACCTCGGCCTCGATACCGGTGTCCTGCAGCAGCATCTGCAGCGCAGGCAGCGGCGCCAGGCTGGCGCGCAGCGCATGGCTGCTGCGGCCCGCGGCAAGATCGCCCGGGTACATCACCGACCACCCGCTGATGACGCTGAAACGCTCGACCGCCTGTTCCAGCGGCTGCGCGGGGATGTCATAGGCATGAACACCGTCCTGCGCGGCAGCGGCAAAGGACAGCAGCAGCCATGCGGCGATGGCCACCTTCCAAGTTCTGACCGCATGGTGTCCATTCAGCCCCCTGACGTAGAACACATGACCCTCGGCAGCGACAGCAGCTGCAGTGGACGCGCGGTACGACCGGAACCCCGGCCCGCGCGCGACCAGCAAGCGGGCTCAAACCGTACCGGTGCCAGATGTCATTGCGATGACCGCCGCCCACGGCTGGCGTGGAGCCAGGCTCCGTGAACCCAGTCGCCCATCAGGCATCAATGAATCGAACAGACCACGCTGTCTACGCACGGGGGTCAGAGCCCGTTGCGCAGCAACGGGATCCGACCCCGACAGGTCGCGGGGAACTGGCAGGCGCGGGGCGGTGTGGGCAGGCAGGACCGTTGGCGCCATGGATGGCGCCATCGAGCCCCCATGGGTGGGTCTACGGCGTGTCCTGCCTGGCCACACCGCCCCGCCGCCCTGGGAACATCGCCGTTGCAGTTGCAGTTGCCTCGGCCGTTGCCTCTGCGGGTGCCGGGTGCAACCCGGCCGCAAACCCCATCCCTCAAAGCGGCAGCTGGGTGGTCTGCTTGATCCGCTGCATCGGGATCTCGGTCTTGGTGTTCTGCACACCGGCAATCCGGTTCAGGTGCTGCATCTGGAACTGCCGGTAGGCATCAAGATCAGCCACCGCCACCCGCAGCAGGAAATCGCAGTCGCCCGCCATCAGATGGCATTCAAGCACTTCCGGGAAAGACTTGATGCTGTTGATGAAGTGATTGGTGGTGTCCTCGTCCTGTCCGCGCAGCCAGACCCGAACGAACACCGTGAAGCCACGGCCCACCTTGGCCTCATTCAGCAGGGCAACGTAGCGATCGATGTAGCCGCCCTCCTCCAGCAGCCGCACCCGCCGCAGGCAGGCCGAGGGCGAAAGGCCCACCAGCCGGGCCAGCTCCAGGTTCTGCAGCCGTCCGTCACGCTGCAGGGCGTCGAGGATGCGGCGATCGAGGTTGTCGAGCTGATACTGCATGGGATTTCGCCTCAGTCGCTTCTGGCCGCACGAAATATCAATCATCCAGAATCCAGTGGCATCAACGCAACCCGATTTCGCGATCGGACCGCTAGCATGGGCCACCCCCACCTTGTTGTGCCGTTCGATGGACGCCCGTACCACCCTCCCCCTGCCCGACACCTGCGATACCGCCCCGCGTGCCGAATTCCTGCGTGGCCTGCGCGCCGCCGTGCCGGTGATGATCGGCTTCATTCCCTTCGCCCTGGTGCTCGGCGCGCAGGCGGCCCAGAAGGGCCTGAGCGCATTGGAAGTGCCGCTGATGACCGGCCTCAACTTCGCTGGCGGCTCGGAGTTCGCTGCCGTCGAACTGTGGACCTCGCCACCACACATCGCGTTGATCGTGGCGATCACCGCGCTGGTCAACAGCCGCCACCTGCTGATGGGCGCCAGCCTGGCCCCACTGCTGCAGCATCTGCCGCGCCGCCGGGTGCTGCCGGCCCTGTTCTTCATGTGCGACGAGAGCTGGGCGATGGGCGTGGCCGATGCGCGCCGCCGTGCGCTCGGCTTCAGCCTGGCCTACTACCTGGGCGTGTCGGCAGGCCTGTACACGGTCTGGGTGGCCTGCACCGCGCTGGGTGCGATCGTTGGGCCGATGCTGGGCGACATCCACGCCTACGGCTTCGACATGGCCTTCCCCGCCGTGTTCCTGGTGCTGCTTCGTGGCATGTGGCAGGGCATGAAGGCCGCGCGCCCGTGGCTGGTCAGCCTGGTGGTGGCCGCTGCCACCTACCTGCTGGTGCCGGGTGCGTGGTACGTGGCCAGCGGCGCACTGGCGGGCCTGGCCGCGGCCTGGCTGCTGGCGGAGGACGCAGCATGATCTTCAACGGCCTGATCTTCAACGGTCTGATCCACTGGACCTCGGTACTGACCATCGTGTTGATGGCCGCCGCGACCTATCTGACCCGCATCGTCGGCTTCCTCGCGCTGCGCAACCGCACGTTGAGCAAGCGCGCGGTGACGGTGATGGAAGCAGCGCCGGGTTGCGTGCTGATCTCGGTGATCGCGCCCGACTTCGTCGCCGACAAGCCCGCCGACCTGGCTGCACTGGCGATCACCCTGCTGGCCGCCACGCGGCTGTCGATGCTGCCGACCGTGCTGATCGGCGTGGTCTCGGCAGGTGTACTGCGCTATCTGATGGGCTGACGCCTCTTCGCCGGGCCATGCCCGGCGGAACGCTCCCTGCGACACCCGGTCGCAGGCCATCACGTCACCCACTTGATCAATGTCAAACCGCCCGCCAACGTGCGGGCGTATTTCTATGCAGGACCCGAACACGCCGGCGTTACCGGCATCCACAAGGACCCTGCGATGAGCTACACCCCCGACAACGCCCAGCTGCTGAATGCCATGCAGAACGTCATGGTGATCTCCACCACCGACCTGCAGGGCAACATCACCTACGCCAACGACCTGTTCTGCACGCTCACCGGCTTCGCCCGCGAGGAGCTGATCGGCCAGCCGCACAGCATCGTGCGTCATCCGGACGTGCCCAAGGCCGTCTACAAGGACATGTGGGACACCATCAAGGCCGGCAAGACCTGGACCGGCATCGTGCCCAACCTCGGCAAGGGCGGCGTGCTCTACGTGGTCGACACCACCGTGCAGCCGCTGTTCGACGCCGACGGCAACATCACCTCGTACATCAGCATCCGCCGCGTGGTGAACGACCTGATGCAGAACTACGACCTGGTCGAGTTCAGCAAGGAAAAGTTCGACGACTTCTACGAGGCCGCGTGAACGCCCTCCCGACCAGTACGCCCTTCAGCCGCCTGCTGGTGGGTTTCGCGTCCGAGTCGGGCAATGCCCGCGCCCTGGCCCAGCGCCTGGGCGCGGACCTGCAACCGCACGCGCCGCAGGTGCTCCCGTTCAACGACATCGACGTGGCCAGTCTCGGCCAAGGCGATGTGCTGCTTGCGATCTCCAGCTCGTTCGGCGATGGCGAACCGCCGGCCAACGGCGAGCAGTTCTTCGAAACGCTGCGCCAGACCCCGACGCTGAGCGGCCTGCGCTATGCAGTGTTCGGCCTCGGTGACACCGGCTACCCCAGCTTCTGCGGCTTCACCAAGGCGTTGGATGCGGCACTGAGTGAGCGCCAGGCGCAGCCACTGCTGCACCGCGTGGATGCCGACCTGGGCTACGAGCAGTTCTTCCAGCAATGGCAGCCGGTGCTGGGCCAGGTGCTGGACGGCGACGTGAGCGCCGGCCAGGACCTGCACCTGCAGGTCACCGCCTATGGCGAAGACAACGCCTTTGCCGCCCCCATTCTCGAACGCCGCCGCCTGAACAGCAGCGATCCCGCTGCCTGGCACCTGCAACTGGACATTGCCGGTAGTGGCATGGCCTACCGCGCGGGCGACACCCTGCACGTAGTACCCGAGAACGACCCTGCCCTGCTGCAGGCATTGGCCGCCTGGTATGGCGACACCGCCGCCGTGGCCGCCCTGCATGACCGCGAGCTGCGCCTGATGAGCAAGAGCGTGCTGCGCGAGCTGGCCAGGCTCGGTGGCAGCGAGGTACTGAAGGGCCTGTTGAAGGTCAGCCAGAAGCGCGAGCTGGAAGCCTACCTGCACGGCCTGGACCTGCTGGACGTGTTGCAGGACCACGCCACGCCGGACAGCGTGCCGCTGGCCCGACTGCGTGAACTGCTGTCGCCGCGGCTGCCGCGCGCCTATTCCATCGCCTCGCACCCGTGCGACGACCAACTGTGCCTGTGCGTGCGCGAAGTGCGCTACACCCTGCGCGGCCGCGAGCGCTTCGGCACTGCCACCGGCAGCCTGCTGCATGGCGGCGACCATGCCCGTGTGTACTGCCGCTCCAACCCTGGCTTCCACCTGCCCGATACCGGCGAAGCCCCCCTGTTGCTGGTCGGCACCGGCACCGGCATCGCACCGTTGATGGGCCTGATGCAGGAGCTGCAGGCCAACGCCTGCGAACGTGAAGTGCACCTGGTGTTCGGTGAGAAGCATAGCCAGCACGACTACCTGTATCGCGACCAGTTGCAGGACTGGCACACGCGAGGCGTGCTGGCCGGCCTGCATACCGCGTTCTCGCGCGATGGCGCCGAAAAGGTCTACGTGCAGCATGTCCTGCAGCAGCGCGCCGCCGAAGTGCGCGATGTATTGGCCCGCGGCGGACATCTGTACCTGTGCGGTAACAAGAGCCATCTGGAAGGCGCGGTGCGCGGGGCCATCGATGCCATCGGTGGCGAAGGGCACTGGGACACGCTACGAAGTGAAGGCCGCACGCACTGCGAGTTGTATTGATCCATCACCACTGGACCACACGAACCCTGGATCGGTAGAGCCGGGGGGGGGGGGGGGGGG